>CAZPSM010000005.1:38699-53457 GCA_964589125.1 uncultured Hyphomicrobiales bacterium
CAACAAATCGAAATTTCAAAGGAAGAATGGGAAATCCTCGTTCCGAGGTTTTCCTTTGTTCCCCAAGTGTAGCAGCTGCAAGTGCTTTAACAGGTTGTATAACAGACCCACGGAAAGGAGGTTAAAAATGGCAAAAGTAATTTATGTTCTTGGAGATGATATTTCAACCGATATTATTTATCCCGGGCGGTATATGGCAACTGTTCTTCCGAACGAAACTCCACAATATGTATTCGACGACATTAAGGAACTACACAATTTGCTGATTAACAAGGAATTTGAGCCTGGCGATGTTATTGTTGCAGGAAAGAATTTTGGTTGTGGTTCTTCGCGCGAGCAAGCTGTTTCAACATTGCGTGGTTACGATATACGTATTGTTGCAAAAGATTTTGCAAGAATTTTTTTGCAAAATAGTATTAATTTAGGTTTGCCAACCATTATTTGTCCAGACATCGAAGCAAATCTTAGAGATGAGCTCGATATATTGCCCGAGAAAATCATCAATAGGACAACAGGGAAAGAATTTCGAATAGTTCCCCACCATAAATCACGTTTATCTATTATAGAAGCGGGGGGATTAATTCCCTACACAAGGAAATTGCTTCTTAAAGAGCAAAAGTAAATTTAATTTGGGAATAGTTTTTAAAACTATCTGTTGGTTTTTTATATTTGAATTTATTTTTTTTACAAATATTATATGAAAGTTGTAACGAATTATATTTTTGTTTACGGAGGCGTCGTTTCCTCGCTGGGTAAGGGCATAGCAGCAGCATCGTTAGGATTACTATTGAAACAACGTGGTTTTTCTGTTACCATTATGAAATTAGACCCCTATATTAATGTGGACCCCGGGACAATGAACCCGTTCCAACATGGTGAAGTATATGTTACCGATGATGGGGCGGAAACCGACCTCGATTTAGGCCATTATGAACGGTTCCTTGGTTGCTCATTAAACAAAGACAACAATACTACTGCTGGACAAGTTTACTACACTGTTATAACAAAAGAAAGGCGGGGCGAGTATCTCGGGAAAACCGTACAAGTCATACCTCACATAACCGATGAAATCAAACATAGGATTTCGGTTTTCGATGGTAAGTACCAATTCGTAATAGTCGAAATAGGTGGAACCGTCGGCGACATTGAATCTTTGCCTTTTTTAGAAGCTGCTCGACAGTTTGCTATCGAACGCGGAAATTCAATAAATATTATCCTTACCTATGTGCCTTTCATTAAAAGTGCTGGGGAGTTAAAAACTAAACCCACTCAACATTCGGTTAAAAGTTTGATGGAACATGGAATAGTTCCAGATATTGTCCTTTGTCGTAGTGAAGCAATTCTTCCAAAAGATGTTAAATCGAAAATTGCATTATTCTGTAACGTGGACAACGAATCGGTAATAGACCTTCCCGATGTCGAAACAATATACGAAGTTCCTCTGGTTATGCTAAAACACAATATGGACCGCATTGTTTTACGAAAACTGAATATGAAAGCAGATGGTCTTGATTTCGAGGAGTGGAGAGCCTTTGTGCGTAGAATTAAAAACCCACTACATAAAGTAACAATTGGGCTTGTGGGTAAATATGTGCGCTATCGAGATTCATACAAAAGTATACTCGAGGCATTTGTTCATGCTGGTTCAATTAATAACTCGGCAGTAGAAGTTGAATTTATAGATTCAGAATTAATTACCGAAGATAATTGTGAAAAGATGTTAGGGCACCTCGATGGGGTCCTCGTTGGTCCTGGATTTGGTAAAAGAGGTATAGAAGGGAAAATCAATGCAATTAGATTTGTTCGTGAACATAGAATTCCTTTCTTTGGTATTTGCCTTGGGTTACAATGTGCAATAATTGAGTTTGCAAGAAATGTTTGCGGATTGCAAGATTCTAATTCAACTGAATTTGATAAAAAAACTCCACATAATGTTATCGACTTAATGGAGGAGCAAAAATCAATACGCGACAAGGGTGGTACAATGCGTCTTGGACAATACCCTTGCAAAATTAAACCTAATACTATTGCCTATCAATCGTATAATTCCGATATGATATATGAAAGGCATCGCCACCGTTACGAAGTAAATAATGCTTATCGCGAATTATTTGAAAAAAACGGAATGGTAATGAGTGGGCTTTCCCCCGACGGAAAACTTGTTGAAATGATCGAATTGAAAGACCACCCATGGTTTGTCGGAACTCAATTTCATCCTGAATTAAAATCCAGAGCAGTTACTGGTGCACCGCTTTTTATAAGTTTTATTAAGGCGGCACTGAAATATAGGAAATCTAAAATCGTAGTATGAATAAATTATACTTCAAGGGGTAAATATGAGAGTATTCAAGTTCTTTTTGTGGGGAAGCATTTTCCTTCTATTAGTATCTTGTAGTTCTTCCAAAGTAAGCAAACAAACTGAACAATGGGTTACCACGCCATCTGGATTGCAATATTACGATATTTTTATCGGTAACGGTGAAATTCCACGAACTAAGCAAAAAGTTTTTATTAACTTTGTTATGAAAACAGAAGATGGGACAGTGGTCGAAGATACCTATAAAAGTGGGATTCCTATGTCGTTCATTTTAGGTAATAAAGATGCAATCGAAGGATTGGAAGAAGCTGTAACAACGATGAGAGTCGGTGGAAAAAGGAAACTAATAATACCCCCAGAACTTGGCTTTGGTAGCCGCTCTTTTCGGAATATACCACCAAACTCAAAACTGATAATGGAAGTTGAATTAGTTAAAGTTGAGTAATGTCGCCAGATTATATTCTGATTTTCGAAAATGAGTACGTCCGCAGCCTTTACCCCTTCAGTATATTACATATGCAGTGGGAGGTTCGATGTGGTGCTTTTCGAATTTTCGAAAGAATCCAGCGCCGCTTTCCTTTAGCAAAATTGTTATTTCATTCCCAAAGAGAAAAGACGCTTGAGTTATTTTTTAAAAAATTTGGGATTAGTCGTCATACAATTCAACGTGGGAACGTCTTAGTAATTAATTCTGGTATCTTGCCAATAGAACAATTTTGGGAATCGTTATTTTCTGCATACAAAAAATTCCATATTCAACAAGACCTTACAGCATCTGTTGTGTTCGAAGCCAATGGAGTGCCTCTTGCCTTTTATATTTCAGAAAGCGATATTATTAATCCAACAGAGTTTGATGTTGAGTTTCTTCCTTTGGTATTTGAAAAATATTACGACAAACTTCCAAGAATTTCGATTGAGGTTCCCAAAATCTTAAATTTCCTTTGGGACGCGATTGAATATAATTCTACTTGTATTTTCGAAGATTTTATCTTTTTCGAAAACTTTGCTGATTTCGAACAGATGAAACACAATAACGTTTCTCTTCTAAATGAATCGATGATAAAAATTGGAAAGAACTGTAGTATTTATGGCAATGTTGTGCTCGACGCTTCTCGGGGACCAATCATTTTCGACGAAGGAGTTCATGTTTATCCATTTACATATATCCAAGGACCGGTATTTATTGGAAGTAGAACAACTATTAAACCCGGTTCAATTATATTGGAGGAAACGTCTATCGGTGAGGTTTGTAAGGTTGGGGGCGAAATCGAAGGTTCAATAATACAAGCATATTCCAATAAACAGCATTATGGTTTCTTAGGACATTCTTATATTGGAGAATGGGTAAATATTGGTGCTGGAACAACCACTTCAGATTTAAAAAACACTTATCAACCGATATCGGTTCGTATTGAGAACGAAAGTTTCGATACACAGCGAACATTTTTAGGGCTTATATGTGGTGACCATACTAAGACTGCTATCAACACGTCGTTTAACTCTGGAACTATTGCTGGGCTTTGTTGCAATATATATCATAGCGGATTATTGCCCAAATATATTCCATCTTTTACATGGGGTGGCGATAGGAACAACTCGACTATTGGCAGTTTCGAACGCTCAATTCAGACCGCAAAGGCAATGATGGCTCGTCGAAATCAAAGTCTATTGGAAGAGGAAATCCAAATTCTTCGACTTGAATATGAATCGAGTAAAAATAAAAGATTGCATTTCAAAGAAATTTAACGAAAAGTAGAAAAAAAATAAGAACCAGCAGCAACACCCACTATTTCATCGTATCCTCCGTAGCCGGTATTTCTGTAATACACAAAGCCAATAAATGTATGCCCACTTGTTACTGTGTTTCCCTCGAATTCATCGAATGAAATTCTTTCTATTGAATTGTCATCGGAATTGATTCTTCCAGTAGCATAGAGGTAATTGTGGCGGGCACGTCGGACCCATTGACGCAGTTTAAACAACCTATCTTTGCTGTCATAATGCATTTGCCAATCGCGCGAAGGCATCCAGTTGTTAAATGAACCGACAGCAAATACATCGTAGTTAGTATTCCATCCTTCAGGGTCAAGCGTAAATTCCATATAAATATAGTCATCATAGTTTGGAGTTACGAATGTTGTGAGCATTGCACCGTCGTCGTCGGTTTCAATATAACTACCCCTGCGTCGTATATCAGAAAGTGGCATTCTGACAACACTTGACATAGGTGGGTAAAGTGCTAAATCGGAAAGATTTAATATACGGTAGGCATTTTCGGCTGGAATGCCATCGATTCTAAAAATTTTTCCCATCGAAATAAAACCATAGACTTGTGTTGCAAATTTATAGCGGAAAAGATTTCTGTTAAAAGAATTATTGGCAAACTGCGAAATAACGAACGGCTCATTCCAACGATGGTTTCGATAAAGAATCACAGTGTGTAGATTGTTTTCAATAATGTTTGAAGTTGTTGGTCCAAAAACGGAGATTTCTATATCGAAAGCCGAAGCTGTAACATTGCTTTCAGGTTTATAAAAATCAGAATAAAAGAGCATTTTACAATCAACAATGGGCGAGACTACGAAAAATTTTGCTTCGGCTAAAGGTAGTTCAGAATTTTCATAGTCAAAAAGTTTTACTTTCCAGTTGCCTGAAAAATTGAATTTTACTTGCTCATTTGGAATAGTTATTCGTCCACGAAAAGAATAATATTTAGAGTTAATTGGAGCAGATTCCCAAACGATATTGCTTGTGCGATGGGCAGTAATATCGTTGAGAAAAACATTATCGTCCTCGTTCCAATCGTAAGAACAATGAAAAAACCGTGCATACAAATTGGGTGGCACTTTTGAATCAATATCGAATTCTACGACGAGTTTGTTGTCGCCTATTCCGGGGTCAATTCGAGAATTTGGTGTTCTAAGAATTAATATCGGTGGATTTTGCTCAGATTTTTCACCATAAACTCTAATGAATCTGACTATTGGTTTTTGTGGGATACGTCCCGAGGTATCCAAATCGGAAGCAAAAGTCGGATGCGCTAAAGCCAACAATACAATAATTCTAAGTAAAAATCTCATTTTCAAATAAAAATCGTAAGTAATACCAATGCGAATCGAAAAAATCTGAAACTATATTTACGTGCATGCCTTGTTTTCCGTTGAATGAACACGAGTAAATCAATCTGTTGTTATCCATTCTCAATGGAATACTAATTAACAAATTTTAATGCTTCTTCGGCGGCTTCAATCAATGGCTTTGTCGAAATTTCACTGCCGACCGCGTTTTTCATCCAAATTTGAGGGGCGATTCGTCCTTGTGTTAAAATTCTATAAAGCTCATCGGCAAGATTTTTACCCTCAATACTTTTTTCTACCTGGAATTCAATTATATGACCAAGTGGATAGGCAGAAAGATAAAGTGGATAGTCAATCATATGGGAATAAATTGCTAAAATTGGCTCATCTTTGATTCCAAAAACTGGAGCATAATACTTATTCCAAACATCTTTAGCAATTTTAATAGTTGCATTTTTTAAATCTTCGGCGGTTGCATTTGGATTTTGATACATCCAATTCCAAACATAAATATCTACAAGTGCTACACCCATAATTTCGTAAGATGCCCAAAAGTTGTCCAACGCCATTAGATGCTTTGCATTAGGGTCGGTGTTTTTGATTCCAAGAAGGTCGAGGTCTCGCTTTTGAAAAATGAATGCCATTGCTTCGGTGAATGCAGTGTTTGGCACACCATTGAGTAAATAGTAATCGACTTTCTGCAAGGTTAAGGTTTGCTCGACGTTGTGTCCAAACTCGTGAATAGCAATGTTGTATCCTTTGTAATCCATTCCATCTTTGCCAATTCGTGTTCGAAGGTGTGCCTTTTCGGAGCGCATCTGTGCTCCCCAGGCATGACCGGCGCCGCGAGAAGGTTCAACTTCAACATTCGAGGCGATATAATTTGCTAGCTCGGGTGCGAAACCAAGTTTAATCAAAATGCTTGGTAAATCCTTTGCAAATGCTTCTCGGTTTGGATATTTTGTCTTTGTGGTTGATGAAAGTTCATCTTCGGAGATTGCACTACGAGCTTTGAAACCATCGTACCAAATATCGAAGGGTTCAAGATTGCGTCCCAGCCGTTTTTTAATTAATTCTGCAACTTTTTGAACTGTCGGCGACGACAGCAAATCGACAAAAAGTTTCTCAATATCTTTTTCAGATATTTCGAACTCCATTTCAAATTTACGTTTAATATAAGTAGGATATTCTGGATAGAATTTATCAACTGCCTTCCGAACAAGGAAGTTGTTCAACAAATGTTGATATCGTGTATTGGGTTCTGGTTTGAAAGGTATTTCTTTGCCATCTTTATACAACTTGTTTTTGAATGGGTTCCATTGATATTCTGAATTATTAATAACTTGCTGAGGAATAGTTTGGTTAACTATATGTCTCATTACTTGGTAAATCATCTCCTGCTTAAATAAACCATTTTCTTTACCATATAAAGACTTAATCTCGTCTCGTAGGTTCCAATGTGAAATGAGTTTTTTATCTTTTGGAAAATAGGTATTTGCTTTGTCATCAATTAGATTACCAACATAGATATTGTATTCGGAAATGTAAGAATCTGCTGCCGTAGTGGTTTCGGAAATTTTCTGAAGATATTCCGATGGCACTCGCGAAGTAAAAATATCGCCCAACCGAACAAAAGCCCATTCTTTACGCGACCATTTATTTCCCAAGGTGTTTTTTTCTGTTAGCGAGTAATTAGGAAAATTCAAAATAACGAAGAATGCTATCTTATTCTTGAAAAAGTCGTTGTTTAAATTAGCCGATGGGTCATAGCCAGCGAACATCAAGTCGATTGGCATAATATCGCCTTCGTCGAGATGCAATCGTCGGTTCAATTCGAGTGATATTTTGTTGAAGTGTCCACTCAAAACCTCGAAATAATTCGAAAGGCGATTGAACACTTCGTCTAACGTATCAGTGGCAGGAACATAGTTTTTTAAACAAAATTCAAAAAAGTCCTTTTTCGAACCATCTTCTTCGAGCCAGAAACTTGCCGATTGATTTACTCCCCGTTCGATTCTCGGGCGTTCAGTTTCTCCATATTTTTCAACTAAAGCCTTAATAGTTTTTTGAATCGTCTGTTTGTCAACAAATTTCATTTTGCTTCTTTCGTTATTAGTAGAACAAAAACTAAAAAGAAAAGAGAACAACAATGATAATATTAATGCTTGTTTCATTGCAAAACCACATAAATCAAACAAATACAAAAATAGCAAAAAGGAAGCTAATGAGAAATTACAATAAATCCTTCGGGCGAGCTACGGGGCTCGAACCCGTGACCCTCAGAGCCACAATCTGATGCTCTTCCTACTGAGCTAAGCTCGCCATACAAATACAAATTTACAAAAAATTCCGTTCTTTCAAAAGGAAATAACGCAACTACCTTTGGATATTATGGCTTTAATGATTGGGGTAAGGTAATAATTTTTTTCTCCTATGAACTCAAAAATGAACGCGTAAAATCCATCGGATAATTCGGAAATTGGAATCCTAACATAATTATCGTCGATAGGGTTCATAATCTTTATTCCTGAATAAATATTTTGCCCTAACAGGTTCATTACCTTGATGAATAGTTTATCCCAGCCTTTTGTAGAAGAAACCTCGAAAATTATTTCCCTATTACCAATCCCTTGATAAGTGGTTTTAGGCAGTGTCTCGGTGGAAATTAATCTTAAATCTAATGCACAAACACTGTCCAGAACAATTTCACCATTTCTATGTTCAACATAGATATTGTTTCTTCCAGAAACCGTAATATCACTGAATTCAAGTGGTGTGCTTCGTTCGTCGCCCAACATTATTCTTCCAACCAAATACCCCAAAATGCTACTCTTTACATAAGAGTTAGTATCGAATTCTAAGTGGAAAGTAACTCGTCCTAATACTTTACTGGTATCTGCATTACCAAAATCTTGTTCTAAATCAATCTTAAATAAATCTAAGAGCGAAAAATTGAAATTAATGTTAAATTTCAAAGAAGCCAAGCGGAGTTTATTACTGTCCGAAACTTCAAGTTTTATCGGGATTCGGACGAGCTTCATTGGCTTGGATTGAACACGAGGTAATTCAAGGATAATAGTATCTTGTTGTGGTTCGATACCTTTTCCAGAAAGTATGATAGAATCTATTGTGAAGCAAGGCTCTCCAAAATATATATAAGTTTTTTGTGAAAAGTTTTTAGCTTCGTTTGGCGAAAATTTAAAAGCCAATTTTAATTTTTCATTCGGTAAAATTTGGAGTGGAAAGTTTTGGGGTTCAATAAGTTGAAAAGGGGGAAAAACGTTGGAAATTTGCACAATATGAATTATTTGATTCCCTATGTTCTCTAACATTACTTCTTGGATTGCCAAAGAATCGACTCCTATAGAATTGAAATCGACAGTTCTCGGATTCAGTGTATAATTACCTCGAATGTATCTCCCTTTAAGTTGAAATTCATATTCATTAAGGCAAGGTTCGACAAGGCAAGCAATTTTCCCTTCGTAATAACCAGGAGAATCTGGAGTAAAACTAACTTCAATAGCGTCGCCATCTTTCAGTCTTGTTCCAGCAAGAGTATTAGAAGAAAAATCTCCTTCTATGCGTATCGAACGTATTCTAACTACTCCTAAAGTATCCCCATTGATATGTACAAAAATCTTACGAGTAGGGAAGGAATCAATGTTACAAACATAAACGCTGCCGAAATCTATTGTATTCTCTGCGAAAGAAACTACAATGCCATTTTTCTTTGCTAAGAACTCGATTGAATCTTTGATGTTGCAAGGAAAAATTCGATAATAAAGTTTGTAAGAAGTTAATCCTACTCTATGTGGGTATAAAGAGATAGGAATATCTGCCACACTATTGGGTTCGATGATTATTTGTGTAGGTGATAATTGAATGCTATTATCAAAATCATCAAAATTTAATTCCAATGCAAGCTTGGAGTTGTTAACTATTGTGAAAGATGCGTCAAGTGAATTGACACACTCGTCTAAAATTAATGGCTCGTTAAATTTCTTTTTAACTACGTAATTTGGATAATCTACTTCTCCGCCAATAAATATGCTTAATGTATCTAAAACACCGTCAACTCGGTACATGATTTTTAGGTAACTTTGAAAATCTCCCTTTTGATTTGCTGTAAAACGAATAACTAAATCTATGCTGTCGTGTGGAAAGATAGTGGTCGGGAACGCGGGATTCAAAACAGCAAAGGGAGCCGAGAGTGTAAAATTCTGAAGTTCAATAGTTTCCGAACTGAGATTATAAATCACTAGGGTTGTGTCTCGTCGAAGTTCATCGCACAATGCTACTGTCTTGAAATCTAAGACATTGGGGGAAGCAATAAGCGAAGAAACTTTTCTTACACCGTTTAGAACTAATGTGTCTCCACCACATTGCCTTGTCAGAATCAATTTCGATGTAAAAGAGCCGGATTGAGCAGGACTAAATCTAACCGATAAGTTAACACTTTTGTTGGGTAATATATAAAAAGGAGGCTTAGGTGCAAGCAACTCGAAGCCGGCACCAAGGAAAGAATACGAATTAACCAAAAGGGTATCGGTAGAAAAATTGAAATAGGTAATCGAAGAATCAATGTATGGCGTATCTTGCTCTGCATAAAATGAAAGAGTATCGTAAGCGAACTTTGCCCGTTCGTCTAAAAATCTGACTGTAACTAACGAGGTTCGAGTTGTGCAGATTGTGTTGTTTGCTTCTACGTAATAATTTCCTGATTCAACAACTGGAAAGTTCGATTGGCTACCTTCTTGCATTAATCTACCATTCATAAACCATCGATAATTCGACCAACCTTCTGTTGAAAGATATACAACATCATTTAGGCAAACCACTATTGTAGTATCTCTTTCAACCATTTTAGAATTTACAAAAATGTTGATTGAAGGATAGGATAGAACATCAATACTAACATCTTCGGACCAAGATGAACATTTCAAAGTATCAGTAATTTTAACTTTATATATCCCTTTAGTTTTTGCAACCAAAAAGGTGTTGTTCTCCCCAATAATTAGATTATTGTTCTTATACCATTCGACCTTCATATTTCGAAATAAAGAGTCATTTAATACCGAGATAATTGTACTATCCCGTTCGCAAAATTTTCTCTTGTTATCTTTAATGCTTAGCATTGGGATATGAGGTGATTGCTTAAATACAGTTGTTTCCCCAAAAACGCTTTCATTATAGGAACAGCCTCGGGCAAAAACCTCGCTTGAATCTTCGTGAAAATTATCTGGACGATAGCTAAATGCGTATATCCGATAAATATAACTGCTATCGCAAGGTATAGAGAATTTGTCGATTATTCGGGTGACTTGTGAGTAATTTATTACTGCAACTACAGTGGCAGAGCCTAGCTTATCACCAACATTATACACTTGGCCATCAATTGGAGTTTGAACTTGGAGTAGTGCCGATGTTGGTAACCGAATTATTAAATATCCTCGAATGCTATCGCTTGGGTTCGGGTCGTCTATCGGATTCCACACAAGTGTAACTTTATCGCTCGATACAAAAGCCTTTAAATTAGGCAAACTCCACTTTGGTTCGCGCAGGCTGCGCCAGAAAAACTGATTTAAGTCAACAGCCCCATTCCGATTATTTGGCTTCCCCTTGGTAACATACTCAATTGATTGTTCAACCTCTTGGTTTAGAGTATCAAATCCTTTGTTATATGAAACTATGTTTCTTCCAGGGCAGACTCGAACACTTGCTCCATCTTGAAGAATCTTTCCATTGTATGAAATCTTAGGCCCTGGTAAAGTTAGCCAACTCCCCGAAGGTTTTATCATATGTGCTAAAGAATGAATATGGTTATCGTTATTATCAATGATTTCAAGTATGTCACTTTCTTGTGCGATGTTCAAAGCCTTTTCGTTCCAGTCAATTCCAACAGTACAACTAAAACATCGTTTTTCGAAATAGGTTTCGTTTTCTGCATCAAGTTCAATATACCCGTCGCGTTTATCAACATCGACTCTTTGCGAAGCGGAGTAGCGGTGGTTAATAACGATTATTGTTCCAGCACGGAGATTCCGCCAGAGTGGATGGTTTTTAAATCGGACTCCCCCGGTCCATTGAAGTGGAACTCCCGTTGCACCGGCGTTGTCGCGCAGAGTATAGCCGACAAGGTCAATATTGTCTTGAACAACAAGAAGTTCGGTCCATTCTCCGTTCGGAACGCCTGTTATGTTGTAGTATTCACTGACGACAACTTTTTGGGCAAAAGCGAGATAGTTGGAAATTAAAAAAAGTATGATAATAACAAAGCATTTGTTGTTGTTCATTAGAGCTTGTGAATTAAAAGTGCAATTTAGCAACTAATAGTTAAAAATAAAAATAATTCGGTCATCTTTGCCGATTCTTATTCCATAGTTAGTTCCAATTTCGTAATTTTGCTTTTTATTAAATATCTTGTTTTTCGAGACAATGGACTTTACAAGCAAAGAAAATTTAAATGAAGGAAGAAAAACTGTTTCGAGCAATTTCATTAAGCAAATCATAATAGATGATTTAAAGACAAATAAATGGGGTGGGCGTGTTCATACTCGTTTTCCTCCCGAACCGAATGGATACCTCCATATTGGACATGCAAAGAGCATTTGTATGAACTTTGGCCTTGCCGAAGAATTCGGTGGATTGTGTAACCTTCGTTTCGACGATACTAATCCTACCAAAGAGGACGAAGAATATGTTAATGCAATTATCGAAGATGTCCATTGGCTTGGCTACGATTGGGGGAATCGTTTATTTTTCGCTTCGGATTATTTTGAGCAGTTATATGAGTATGCCATTCAATTAATAAAGATGGGTAAGGCTTATGTTTGCGACCTTTCGCAAGAGGAAATTCGACAAACACGAGGAACTTTAACGGAACCCGGGATAGAAAGTCCATATCGAAATCGTAGTATCAGTGAAAATCTTGAGTTGTTTGAGCGTATGCGACGTGGGGAATTTCCCGATGGGGCAAAAACATTGCGAGCAAAAATCGATATGGCGTCTCCAAATTTAAATATGCGCGACCCCGTTATTTATCGTATTAAGCATGCGAGACATCATAGAACTGGTGATAAATGGTGTATTTACCCAATGTATGATTTTACCCACTGTCTTTCTGATTCTATTGAAAGAATTACACATTCGATTTGTACTCTTGAATTTGAAGACCATCGTCCTTTATACGACTGGTTTCTTGACCAACTTGGAGTTTACCATCCACAGCAAATAGAGTTTGCTCGTTTGAATCTTTCGTATACTGTTATGAGCAAACGTAAGTTGCTTGAACTTGTGCAAAAGGGATATGTCGATGGATGGGATGACCCAAGAATGCCGACAATTCACGGGCTACGCCGACGCGGTTATACTCCCGAGTCAATTCGAAATTTTTCGGATATGATTGGAGTTTCGAAAAAAGAAAGTGTAGTAGATATATCGGTTCTTGAACATTGTATCCGAGAAGATTTGAATAAACGGGCACAACGGGCTTTCGTTGTCTTAAATCCCTTGAAAGTAATTATTGATAACTATCCAGAAAATTTGGTAGAAGAAATTGAAGCAATAAACAATCCCGAAGATACTTCGATGGGAACTCGAAAGGTTCCCTTTTCGAAAGTAATCTACATCGAACGGGAGGATTTTATGGAAAATCCCCCAAAGAAGTTTTATAGGTTAGCTCCCGGACGCGAAGTCCGACTTCGTTACGCTTATTACATTACTTGTACAGATGTAGTAAAAGACCCACAAACCGGCGAGGTAGTTGAATTGCACTGTACCTATGACCCGCTAACAAAAGGAGGACAATCCCCCGACGGGAGGAAGGTGCTGGGAACTATTCATTGGGTTTCAGCACAGCATTGCTTCGAAGCAGAAATTAGACTCTACGATAGGCTCTTCACTCGCGAAAACCCAAATGATGTCGAAGAAGGTAAAACCTTCCTCGATTATGTTAATCCCGATTCCTTGAAAATTGTTCGCGGTTTCTGTGAACCTTTCTTAAAAGACGCTAAACCCGAGGAAAAGTTCCAGTTCGAAAGAATTGGGTATTTTTGCGTTGACAATAAACTTTCCCAAGTCGGCAAGCCGGTATTCAATCGTGTTGTAACCTTGAAGGACAGTTGGGCAAAAATACTTAAAACCCTACAGGAAGGGAAAGAAGGTTAATGTCCGCCACTAAAAAACTTTTTATCTTTGCTTTGCACTTTGATTAAATTCTCACAGCCTTATTACCAGTAATAGGATTTTTCTTAGACATTTAGATACTTTACTTTATTCTAAATTATTTATTGAAAAATTCGTAATGAGTTGTAGGTAATCAGCTGAGTAGAAGGCTATGTCATTGTAGGTGGAAGCGAAGAATAGTAGAGAAAGAATGAACAAGGGGTTGCAATACTTGTTCAACTTTCAGCGGAAGCATGTCGTCATTCTGAGAGCAGTGTCCTATTATGTCATTCTGAGCGAAGCGAAGAATCTCACACTTGTAAGAAATTCTTCGGTTATCCTATCTTCTTCTGTAGAACGGGAAGTAACACCTTCGGAATGATAATCATAGTTTTTAATAAATGATTTTGGTTTATTCTATTTCGAATGCTTTTTTACGATTCAGATATGCCTGACGGCGAAACTTCAACTTTCCTTTACCCAAAATTTTTTCAAGTGTGTTACGAACATCAGAAAAGTTTTTGAAGGTATAGTGTGGGATTCGCTTTTCATTACAATAGCGACTAAGGATTTGTTTCGCGAAAATTATATCGGAATATTCGGCAACACAAAAATCGGAATAACCATCGCCAATATATACCATAGCCTCGTTTTCTTGCAATCTGGAAAGAGCAATGTTTCGCTTGCACGAGCCAGCATTACATAAGCAAGATTCCGAAGCATAGGGAAACACCGGCTCTATTGTATCATTCACTATCCTGACCGAATTCGAGTAATATAGTATATCTTCGAGCCCTATCTTTTCCAATACGCTTTGAATATAGAAATCGAAGCCATCGCTCAGAATTTCGAACTCAATTTGATAATTTCGACAGAATGAAACAAAAGCGGGAAAAGATGGGTCGATTTCAGCACTATTTTTAGCAAAATTTTCCAGTTCGGAAATTTCAATTCCTTTCGGTAGTGTTTTAAATAATTCTCGCCAGTATTCTTTAAGATGAATTTCTCCTTGTATTAATTTAGAGTAGAATGGCTCGAAGTTACCAAATTCTTTAAATATTTCATTGCAAATGTCTTTTGTAGTAATTGTACCATCGAAATCAGAGAAAATGTGGAAACGAGTTGGCTTTGGAAATGAGCTGCGCATCAATCAAGTTTGGCTTTCAAAGGGCCACGTAACCCACGATAATTTACTAGGTCA
>CAZPSM010000006.1:0-8527 GCA_964589125.1 uncultured Hyphomicrobiales bacterium
GCATTCATCCCAACCCAACTTGCCCCGATAGAAAATTCATTGCATTTTTGGATGACGTAAGTGGCATAATCCGTTTGTCCCCACTTTGATTCCAAGGCAAACACGTGCAACTTTGCTCTCTTGGATATAATCGGCAAAATCTTTGCAACGGTTGAACTATACGATGCAGTGATAATGTTTATGTTACTTTTTTGTATGTTTTTTTCCAAGAACCCCGCGAAATTTTCGATTGTTCTTCTGGTCGCTTTGTCTATTAGTTCCAACAAGTCAATGCAAATGGTTGGAAACATCGAGGCGTCGGAAGTCATCAGCCGAGATTGTAGAATACCTAATATATTCTGGACAGCTGCCATCGTTGGTTTGGAATCTTTTAACTTGTGGGTATAGGCGGCAAGTGCTTCTATGTCGCGAATTCCATACAAATTCCATGCGGAAAGTAGGATTTGTAGTGCTTTTTTGGCGATTGTTGTGCTTCCATTTACGTAGTCATTCTTGAAACTTTGGATTAGTGAATCAATGCTGTCGATACTCATAGGCTTTCGTAGAGTTTTGCAAAATCTATGTTTCCAATTGTTACATTGTATCTGTTGCGAATTCCATCGATGGCGCTTGTCAGGTCTTCGGAGTGAATTCCGAAATTGATTGAACTTGTGGCTTCGAGATATGCAGCCAGTTGGTCGGCGGCACGCACTAATACCCCATCATAAGGATTGTACTTGTCTTCGTTGTAGAATTGATTTATATCTTCGACCGCTTTTGCATAATCATATTCGCCGTTAATATTAATTCTGTTGAGAAATTCGTTTTGGGTGAAAGAACGAATTTCGTCTTGCCATTCTTTGTGTTCAAGCAAGGGGTAAATTTCGTCTTCGGCAAGTTTTTGCTCGATTTCGTGAATTATGGACTCGAAATCTTCCGAAGAAGTTTTGACCGGACTAATTATATCGCGAGTTACCGCCTCGGGTAAATCGTGGAATAAGCCACCGAAGAAATCGTTGTAGAGCCTTTTAGAGCAAGCATTGTTGTCGCGTGCGAAAAAGTAGGATAAACTCGCAACAAACATAGAATGGCCCAATACCGAGGTTCGAGGTATTCTCGGAGTTTGCGACCAACGTATTTGAAACCGTAGTTGTCCACACAATTCAACAAAATCGGCGATTCTTTGCCGAGTAATCATTTTCCTAATACTTTCGAATTCGAGATACTGGTGTAAATCGCGTAGCATCGCTCGTTCGATTTCTTCAATCTGGTATCCTTGTGGATTGATTTGCTTTATTAGGAGAAACTCAATGTAACTCGCATATTTATGGGCAGCATCGAGAATTCGTTGGCTGAAAGGGTCGATAAGTGTCTCGTCGACTATAAATGCTTTCAATTCATCGAGGAAAGCAGAATCGTCGATTTTTTCTTGGAAATTTTTGAATACCCAATAGTTCAACTTCTTGTAAACCTCTTTGTACTCTGTTCTTATTTTGAAAAATATTGGGTTTTTAATATCTCGGATTACAATTCTGCGAAGCAGTTCATAAACTCCACCGCGAATGATGTTGTTCCAATTAACTACTTGTTTCCTTGACTCCTCGTATTTTCCAATGCACCAAGCAATCATCATCTTGTGTGCGTGTTTGTCCATTTCGATAAAATCGATGGGGCGGAGTTTGTCGTTCCATCGTAAAACGGTAAACCCCTTAAATAGCTCTTTAAATATCTGTCCAGAAGAAAACATATCTATTCCCAATAAACAGTAAGCATATTATATATTTTAAAATCAATTTTATTAATAGAATAATGTTTAAATTTGCAATTTGTTAAAATTTTCAAAATATTGTGCAATTGCTTTTTGGAAAGAGTAAAGAGTTTTTTTTTATAGTCCTATTTATTCCGTTTGTGGTATTGTCGCAATCGCACAAATCCCCAGTTTTTATTAAATCAGCAGATTCTTTGAAATCGTCCGATAGAACAATAATCGATACAACCATACTTACTGGTCCGAGGCTAATTACTACTCTTCCTGAACAAGATAGTGCCTACCTTCGTGCAAAACGGCTTCCGATTCCACCATCGGCAAGGTTTTATGCCGATATGAAAATGCTCGAAAGTCACGTCCATACCGAAGAGAAGCTCTATGGCTTATCGGAAGGCGAAATAGCCAAAAGGAACTTGCAACTCCCGGCGGAATTTTATATTCCTTCGCCCCAAGAGCAAACATTATATCAATACAACATTATGCAATCGCAATATGTTCCCTTTGTTCGAACTTATAATCCATTTGGGGTAAAAGTCCCACTTTCGGCAATAGGAAGCGTATTGGGGCTTGCCGAAGATGTTTCGCCTTCGCTTGAATATGAACTTGATGTGGCGCTCCAGGTCAAAGTTGTAATCTATTCCGCAAAAGCCTTAATAGTTGCAACAATAGTCGATGCGGTTCAACCACCGGGAAGATATAAATATTATTGGAATGGCCGCGACGACGTTGGCAAATTAATGCCAAAAGGTGATTATATCGGGGAAATACGAATTGGTAATTCAAAAGTTATTCGAAAAAGGATTAGAATTGAGTAGATTCAAGTTTAACTACACTTTTTCTTTCAAATAATGAAGAAAATAACTTTTGTTGGACAATACCCTACACCAAAAAATATTCGCGATGGGTTTATCCAACGAATAAAAGACATAGATGATTTATTTTCCGAAGTTCATAGAGTTTATTTGGATATTCGGATTAAAGATTACTTCAAAGCCCAAAGAATAGAGGTGGGGAATGTTACTATTTTCAAATTGAACTATTTTCTCCATTTTTTTAAGATTATCTCTGTTCTCTTAAAGTCGGAAGTAATCTACATACATTCGGTTTACAATGGTTTTAAAATTATTCCACATCTTTTCTTTGTGTCCCGACGGAAACGAAAAATATGCCTTGAATTGCACGGGGCATTCCCCGAAGAATCAAAATACTACGGCGAGCGACTTAATCCTTATATTTTTTCGTTAGTAGAAAAATGGATTCTAAAAAAAAGCCGTTCTATTGTTTACGTTTCGAATCAGTTTAAATATTATATTCACTCCAAATGGAATTTTACCTCGACAGTCGAAAGTTTCATTATCCCGACCGTTGCCTCTAATGTGGTGAAAAAAGAAAGTGGCGAAAATGTAAAAGAAATCCGTTCGAGGTTCGATATCCAAGATGATGATGTGGTGTTCCTTTATTCCGGAAGCACCAAAAAATGGCAAAAGATTGAATTAACACTCGAAACCATTTCGAAAATAGCCGATAATCCTCGATACAAATTTTTTCTTTTGACAGGCTATTTGGAAGATATGAAACGCTTGTTGAAAAAGTTCAGTTTGGATGAGCATCCCCGAATCTTTGTTCTGTCGTTGACTCCGGAGGAAATTTCGGGATATTATGCGATTGCTCACTACGGGTTTATTCTCCGCGATGAACATATTCTAAACCGGGTCGCTTCGCCAACTAAATTGTTTGAATATTTATCCTATGGTATCGTTCCAATTATGCAATCATTGAACATTGGCGATTTTATGCAATACGACTGCGAATATTTGAAAGTCGAGGATGTTACCTATAATATGCCCCCACGAAAGTCGTTGCGAAATATTCAATCGGCTCAACTTATTCACAAGTTGTATTCAGCCGAAAGACAAAGGCTTCGGAATTTTATACTTCGTTAAGAAATATTTTTACATAAAGATAATACGGCAATGGAAAAAAGAAAGATATTTGGCTTGGTTTTGGGATGCTTGCTTTTTACTCTGTTCAACGTTTTTCAAATTTTTCCAGACTCACCCGATGCCTCGTTGATGTTCAGCATTGTTGTTCTGATGGGAACTTTATGGCTGACAGAAGCATTGCCCCTTGGGATTACTGCTCTGTTGCCTATAGTTTTGTTTCCATTGTTGCATTTGGAGACGGCCCAAAAGGTTTCACAGAATTATTTTAACTCCACTATTTTTTTATTTCTTGGTGGCTTCATAATTTCAATAGCGATTGAAAGCACTGGATTGCATCGAAGAATTGCTTTGGGATTACTTTCGCTTCTTGGCACAACTAAATATGGGATATTTTTAGCATTTACACTATCTTCTTTCGCACTTTCTATGTTTATTTCGAATACTGCAACTGCGCTGATTATCACCCCGATTGCTCTTTCGATATTGAAACAAATAGAAGGAGGTATCGCCAAAGATTCTGCAGATAGACTTGCAAAAGGTTTGTTGCTCTCTATTGCTTATTCTGCCTCAATTGGTGGGATTGCAACTCTGATTGGGACACCGCCCAATTTGATTTTTCAAAGGGTCTACCAAATCCATTTTCCAGATTTACCCCAGATTACTTTTGCTCGCTGGTTGGGATTGAATCTGCCATTGGCTTTGTTGCTTCTTATTGTCGAATATGTGTTGTTCTATTTTGCTTTTTTGCGAAAAATCCCGCAAAAAACATTGGCGGAGAAATCGGTTTTCAACGAAACTACGGGCACAATCTCCCCAGCCGAAAGCAAAGTGCTTGTTGTTTTTGCTTCTACTTGCCTGCTTTGGATATTTCGCGAGAACATTGATTTATCGTTCGTTGTAATTCCCGGTTGGTCGAATTTACTTGGCTTGAATAAATTTATTGATGACGGCACCGTTGCAATCTTTTCCGCTTTATTGTTTTTCATTCTTCCGCAAAACTTGAAAGGAAGCACTAAACCAATATTAAATATAGATGCATTGAAGAAAGTTCCTTGGGACATAATTTTGCTCTTTGGTGGTGGATTTGCAATTGCCGATGGGTTCGAACATACCGGGCTTTCGAGTCTTCTTGCTCAGCAAATACTCGGATTCCTACATTTTCCACAATTTTGGGTAATCGTTATTGCTTCTTCGGTGGTTGTAGCAACAACCGAGTTTTCCTCGAACACGGCAGTGGCTTCGGCGTTTCTTCCTATCATTGCTGCGGTCTCGGTCGGAACCGGCGTTGAACCGATTCGGTTGATGCTTCCAGCAGCTATTTCAGCTTCGTTGGCTTTTATGTTGCCAGTTTCTACACCTCCTAATGCAGTAGTGTTTAGCACTGGAAAGATTAGAATTCAAGAAATGGCAATATATGGAATTACTCTAAATATAATCGGTATTTTCCTTGTGGCTATCTATTATTCTTTGATATGATAACTAATAGATAACTAATGTATGAAAATTAATCTCGAAATCGTAGTTTCGCACAAATAATAACTCATTCCATTCAATGGAACAGGAGAAAGAGGCTTCCGAATGGAACAGTGATAATACTTCGCTATTCAATAAAGTTTTTATGTTATTTTTGTATTTGATGTTTATTTCTGTTCTCGATGATTGACTTAATTTTTGGGACAATAGGAAGTAAGATTCTAAATTTTATACGTGAATTTGGAAGTGTGTTCATTCTTTTGGGGAATGTGTTTCGTTACATTCCAAGAGTGATTAGGGATTGGAAACTTGTAGTGTACCAGATGGCAATTGTTGGAGCCGATTCCCTCCCGCTTGTGATACTAATAGGTTCATTCACGGGGGCAATTGCTGCGTTGCAGGCTACAAGCCTTTTCACAAAGTTTAATCTTTTGGAACTTTCACGTCCATACATAGGTTCATCGATAGCAACAGTTGTGTTTACGGAATTAACTCCTGTATTGACCGCTTTGGTTATTGCTGGACGAGTTGGCGGGGCAATGGCAGCGCAAATAGGAGCAATGAACATTTCGGAGCAAATCGATGCGCTCGAAATGATGGCAATCGATAAAAATCGTTTTCTTGCAATGCCGCGCATCGTTGCTCTTTTCCTTATGATGCCAGTGCTTGCGATTTTTTCGAATCTTGTGGCTTTGTTGGGTGGATTTCTTCTGACGGTAATTAAGTTCGAGTTCACCAGTTTTATGTTTTTCGATTCAATTCAAAGATTTTTCCGCCCATCGGAAATAATAATCGGATTAATCAAGTCGATGGTATTTGGTGCAGTTACCGCCCTTATCGCTTGCTACGTTGGTTTTCGCACAACGGGGGGTGCCGAAGGCGTTGGTAATAGCACTGTTCGAGCCTATACTATTTCTGCCGCTACAATATTGATTATTGATGCTATTTTCGGCCTTGTGTTCTAAATGCTCCTCGATTTCAGCAAATATCCATTTCCCGAACGAAGACCTCGCCATCACATAGGTTCTGCACATTACCTCCCTATCTCGCAACTGAAGGTTGTTCCTTCGTCGTATCCAATGCCTTTGGAAAAAGTGGACTGGCAGAACATATTTAGGAATGGAAGACCTCCTAATTGTTTGGATATTGGTTGTGGGCGAGGGAAATTCTTGCTCGAATACGCTCTTACTAACCCCGAAGAAAATATTTTAGGACTCGAAATAAAAAAAGTTGTGGTCGATTGGTTGCAAACAGTGATTCGCGGGGAGCAGATACCGAATGCTGGAGTTCTTTGGACTAATGTTCTTAACGGACTTCAATTTATTGAAGACGATTCAATTACCAAAATTTTTTTCCTTTTCCCCGACCCTTGGCCCAAAGTCCGACACCACAAGCGTCGAGCAATTAATCTCGATGTGTTGAAAGACTTCTATCGGATTGCAAAGCACAATTGCTCGATTTATTTTGCTACCGATATTCCCGATATGCACTTCTACCACCTTGAACTACTCAATGAATTTGGGAAGTTTAAATTCAACGAAGTCCGAGCAGAAGAAGGTTGGGATATTCCCCAGACCAACAAACAGATTAGTTGCCAGCGACGGGGAGTTCAATATTATCGGATAATAGCACGAAAAACAAGCTAAATGTGTGCAACAAGACTTGAATATCTATCCAAGTATATTCGAAAATAACTCTAATCAACAGATATACGGATTAACTTTTTGGGTAACTTTACAATTTATATCCTATCAAAAATCCACATTAAACACTGGATGAAGCTCCATCGTGTTTAATTCTAACGCTACCAAATATCCAATTTCTTTAGATGACCGATTTTTATAAACACATCCACCGTCGAGAAAGATTTTCGGTTCATCGAGCGAGCGATATATTTGGCTAAGCGGTGTTGGGGTGTGCCCCGCAATTATACGTTTGCCACCAGTCCGTTTCGTATCGACCTGTTCGTAACGTCCCCAAAGCATATATTCTTTATCCTCGAATGGATTTTCGTTCCCAAAATTCAAGCCTCCGTGAACCAAAATAAATTTTTCCAATTCGATATAATACGGAAAAGAAGCGAAGAAATCCAGATATTTTTTTTCGAATTGTGAAGGATGAGTAATCCCAAAAGACGCAAGAGTTTGCTCGCAACCATTCCAATACCAAAGGCTTAACGAAGATACATCGGTAACGGAGTCCAACAGCATTTGCTCATGATTCCCACGTACGACTTTGCATATCATTTCTTCCTGTAATTTCATAATTTCATCGACAGTTTCGCGGACCGCCGGGCCCCGGTCGATTAAATCCCCCAAAAAGTAAAGTGAATCGTCGGATTCTATTTTTAGTTCCTCGTAAAGCAATTTGCATAAAGTTTTATAGCAACCGTGAACATCTCCAACAACAAAAGCTCTGTTATTCATTCTTCAAAAAGTATTAAATTTGTATGTTGCAATTTTTATTAACGAAAATATTAATATAAACGTCTATTGATTTTTATAGATAGTATTAAGTAATTTTTTAGGCTTATGAAAGTTGAAAATAAAACAAAATTTAAGGAGAAGAAGCCCAAGTTTGCTTCGAACGGAAATCGAAAAATTGCGAAGGTTCACTACCAAGGGAAGGAACACGAGGTTGAACTTGTAAGCAAGTTCGATTTTTCAGGCTTCGATCGCGAAACAATCTTGAAGTGGTATAAATTAAATCATCTTGGCCGTCGGCTGGATGAAAAAGCAGCGTTGTATCTCAAAATGGCAAAAGGATGGTCGTATCATGCTCCATTTGGCGGGCACGATGGTATTCAACTTGCTTTGGGACAAGTTTTTCGGCAAAAGAAGGACTTCCTTTTCCCTTACTATCGGGATATGATGACAACCCTTTCCGCCGGATTAACTCCCGAAGAGATTATTCTCAATGGCTTAAGCAAAGAAGATGATGTTGCCGGCGGTGGTCGCCATATGAGCAACCATTTTGCAAAACCATCAATAAATATACAAAATGTGTCTTCTTGCACGGGGAATCACGCCCAACACGCTGCCGGTTTAGGGCGAGCGATAAAAAAATACGGAGGCGACGAGATTGTGTTCTATTCGGGTGGGGAATCCGCAACCGCCGAAGGCTATTTTTACGAAGCAATCAATTGTGCTTCGACCGAACGTCTTCCAGTCGTTTTTGTAATCCAAAATAATCAGTATGGTATTTCGGTTCCTTTACGCGATGTTATGGCTAATTTGAATGTCGCCCAAAATTTTGCTGGGTTCCCGAATCTCAAGATTTTAAACTGCGACGGGCGCGACCCGTTCGATTCATTTCGAGCATTGACGGAAGCGATTGAATACATCCGTTCCGGTAGTGGTGCAGC
>CAZPSM010000006.1:8537-22682 GCA_964589125.1 uncultured Hyphomicrobiales bacterium
GTCCACGCTGAGTGCGACCGTATCGGTTCCCATTCGAACTCCGACCGCCACGAAATTTATCGCTCCCCCGAGGAACTCGAAGCAGTCCGCCGTCGCGACCCTCTTTTGCAATTTCGCTACCATATTCTTGCAAAAGGAATTGCTACCGAAGAGGAATTGGAGAAAATCGAGGCAGAAAATCAAAGAATTATTTTCGAAGCCGCCGATAAAGTCGAAAAAATGCCCAATGCCGACGGTAGTCAATGGAATAAATTTATTCTACCCGAGCCATATATTCCCAAAAATGCTACAACGGAAGAATATAAGCCAGAACCCGATGCACCGCTTCTTTCTTATCGCGAAGCAATTAACATCACGTTAATCGAAGAATTTCAACGAAATCCAAATACTTTCCTTTGGGGACAAGATATTGGCAAAGGCGGTGTCTTCAATGTGGTTAAAGGGATGCCCGAAATGTTTGGCAAAGAGCGAGTCTTCAACGCACCTATAGCCGAAGATAATATTGTTGGAACTGCAAATGGTTTCTGCCGCTATCGCGACGATATTCGTGTGGTAATCGAAGGTGCCGAATTCGCCGATTATTTCTGGCCCGCTATGGAGCAACTCGTCGAATCTTCGCACGACTATTGGCGAACGAAAGGCCAATATACTCCTAATATGGTGATTCGTTTAGCAAGCGGTGGGTATATTCAAGGCGGGCTTTATCATTCCCAAAATATCGAAGGAGCATTGACAACAATTCCCGGAATAAGGATTGTTACACCAGCATTTGCCGACGATGCTATCGGACTGATGCGCAACGCAATCCGCTCCAAAGGAGTTACTGTGTATCTCGAACCCAAATTTCTTTATAACTTCAAGAATGCTTATTCGCCGAAACCACATCCCGAGTTTGTAGTTCCCTTTGGAAAAGCAAAAATTCGCCGACAAGGAAGCGACATCACGGTTGTTGCCTATGGAACGGCTGTTCATCTTGCACTTTTAGCTGCGAAAGAACTCGAAAACGAGCGAATTTCTGTCGAGGTTATCGACCTCCGCTCGTTAATTCCTTGGGATGAAGAATTGGTGTATGAATCTGTGAAAAAGACAAACCGTGTTGTTGTTGTTCACGAAGATAAAGTAACCGGTGGTTTTGGTGGCGAAATAGTTGCGCGAATCACCGAAAATGTCTTCAATTACCTCGATGCCCCAATCTTGCGAGTCGGTTCGAAAGACTGTCCCGTTGGCTTTGCGAAAGAATACGAAAACGCTATTCTTCCAAATACAAACGATGTGGTCGAAGCCATTCGAAAAGTTGTAAAGTGGTGAAAAAAAATCAAAGGTTCGCAATCGCATTACAAACTTACTTTCTTTTTATTTTATCCTACTTTTGCTCTTTTATCTATTGTTTGTAGAAAAACACCAATGTGCATAGATTTGTCAATGCTTTATTTAAAATTGATGAAGAATAATATTCAATAGAGTAGCACATTGGACCTAATCAATTGTCCAACATTTGAGAATAATAACCAGTGCTATGAATAATAATAGCCACTGCATAGAAGCCCTATTTCTACAATGTCGCTTACTAAATCTATAACTTACCAACTTCTAAAAGTTTAATAACATTGCACCAATTGGTAATATTGGCATTATATTTGTTGCTATTAGGTTTGGTAAAAGTAGGAGGAAAGTGTGCCGATAAAGTTGTTTTTATTCAAGGAGCGGTTGCCATTGATGAGCAAGGCGCTCGATGTGTATTCAAGACGATTTAAGGCAATCGCAGAAAATATTGCAAACGTCAATACACCAAATTATCGGCCCAAGGAGGTTAAGTTCGAGGAACTTTTTAAGTCGGAGTCGGCAAAATTTCGATTAAAGGCTTCGACGGCGATAGAAAACCGTTTGGATTTCGGCGAAGCCGAAGATTCTGATGGCGAAATGCAACAAGAGGTGCAAAATATTCCGCAACCCGAAGAATATTTCGCAGGTAACTCACACACAAATATCGACCGAGAAATGTCGAAATTAGCCGAAACACAAATTCGCTTTCGCTTCGTGTCGCGCTTGATAAAGCGATACTTTTCGGGACTGAATAGTGCAATTACTGGAACACGTGAAGGGTAATCGAAGTTTATGTAAGTAGAACTACTTATTGTAGAAATTGGAGATATGATATTTTTGAATTACGATGAAAAATAATATTTTTGAAATATTTAAAATTAGCGGGGAAGGCTTGAGTTTCCAAAGGCAGCGATTGAGCAGTATTGCTAAAAATATTGCGAACGCTAATACTACAAAAACAGCCTATGGCGGACCATATCAGCGAGAAATTGTCGTTGCAAAATCGATTACACACTCGCCGTTCGAGTCTGAATTCAGAAGACTATTGCCTTTGGAAATTTCTACCGCTGCCAATACACAACAATCTTTCGCCGCGGATGAAATGGAAGGGGAATATCTTCAACCGGAAACAATTGTGGATGATTCCCCACCTCGCTTAGTGTATGACCCATCGCACCCCGACGCAGACGAAAACGGCTATGTTCGCTTCCCAAACGTAAATGTCATAACAGAAATGGTAGAAATGATTTCTGCCCAAAGAGCTTTCGAAGCAAATGTTTCACTTATCGAAGCGGCTAAAAATGTTGCACGCGATAGTATGGACATTTAACAAAATGGGGGGGGGTAAATGAATGTTAATCCAGTAAATATCTACAATAGGTATGACGTCCGGACAGAAGTCCAGACCGAAAACCTACAAGCGTTAATTAACCAAAGTTCACAGAAGGTTCTTCCCAAACAGCGTCAAGAACCACAGAAGGACCAACTTTCGCTCGATTTAAAGGATAAAAACAAAATAATTACAGCCCAGGAACGGGAGTTCTTTGTTAAAATGTTCCCCGAAAGTTCTATGAAAATCGAAAACCACGTACTGTTCGATAGAAATGGGCGACTACAATCCAAAGATATTGCAAAGGGAACAATTATCGATGCACGTGTTTAATAATTTTGTTTAACTTGTGGAGATTGAGAAATATGAAGGTCGATGAACTTAATTTGCAAAGGCAGCTGCAAATGCAACTTATACAGAAGCAGAAAACCAACCTCGAAGGCGAATCCTTCGTCGATACTTTAAATAAACTAATACAAGATGTAAGCGAAACACACAAGGAATCTGCTAAATTGGCAGAGGATTTTATCAAGGGGGAACCGGTTGAACTCCACGAAGTTATGATTGCAGCAGAAAAAGCCAAAACAAGTTTCCAACTTCTGCTGGAAATTCGTAATCGTTTTATCGATTTTTATAGGGAAGTTTTACGGATGCAAACTTAAAGGACAGTTTAAATGGCAAAAACGGGGATAGTGAGTCAAACAGGGGGTTTTCTAAAAAATCTCACTTTAATCCAGAAGATTGTTCTCTTTGGTGTTACATTCGCTGTATTAGCAGGATTAATTTATCTTGTAATTAATACTACTAATAAAACAGAATTTGCAGTCCTTTTCAGCCAAGTCGAGCCATCCGAAGCAGGCAAAATAGTAGAAAAACTCAAAGAGCAAAAAATTGATTATAAACTTACCGAGAACGGGACAACCATTTTAGTCGATAAAAATAAAGTTTACGATACTCGTGTAGCGATTGCCGCCGAAGGACTACCCGAAAGTGGTATCGTTGGTTACGAAATATTCGATAAAACTAATCTCGGAATGAGCGAGTTTGTCCAAAAAGTAAACTTTCGGCGAGCTCTCGAAGGTGAACTTTCCAAAACAATTAGTTCCCTGCAAGGTATCAAGAAAGCACGTGTCCATATTGTTATACCCGAGAAGGCTATATTCGAAGCGGAACAAAAACCACCAACTGCTTCGGTTACTCTACAACTTGGTGGCGATAAAGCCATTGGAAGATTAAACATACGTGGGATTCAAAATTTAGTAGCATCTAGTGTCGAAGGTTTATCGCCAAATAATGTTACAGTGGTTGACCACCGTGGCAAAATTCTGTCCGACTCCGATGTTGACCCAAATTCAGTTGTGGGAAAAACCCAAACCCAGCATGAGCAAAAAATCCGAGTTGAACAATATCTAACAAACAAACTTCAATCCTTGCTCGAAGGGGTTATCGGGCAAGGCAATGCAGAAGTTCGAGTTAGTGCCGATTTGGACTTTACCCAAGTAGAAAAAACAATTACAGATTTCGACCCCGAACGCCAAGTGGTTCGAAGTGAACAGAGTATTTCATCGAGTGCAAATACAGTAGATTCTCTTGTTTATCCTGCACCGAACAAAACTGTTCAGCAAAGTAATATGATGGCAAACTATGAAATTCCACAAACAATCGAAAAAATTATAAATGGCGTTGGAACAATTAAGAGAATAACAGTAGGCGCCCTTGTTAACGGAACATATAAAGTAATAGAAAAAGATGGTAAGAAGCAAATAGAATATATTCCCCGCAGCGAAGAAGAAATGAAAAAGTTGGAAGAGATAATCAAAAATGCAGTTGGTTTCGACCAAAATCGGAACGACCAAGTCAGTGTTGTAAATGTTCCTTTCGATACTCAACAGCCTGAACCCGAAACGTTAGCCCAACCGAAACCATGGTATTTTCAACCCGACAATATTCGCTTGTTTATTTTACTCTTTGCCGTTTTAGTTGCGGTATTCTTGATGTATTTGTTGTTCCATTCCCGTCAGGTTAAAGAAGTGGCAAGGGTTGCAATGGCTTTGCCCGAACCTCGCAAGTTGCTCGAAGAAGAGAAAGAAGACTTGCAACGCGAACTCGAAGGGATGCGAATCGAAGAAGACCAGATGCTTATGTTGCCAACCGAGGTGCCCGAGCAGCTTTTGCTTGCCGAAGAAGCCGGGGGTGTCCCAATCCCCGAAGATGAACTGGCGGGTTTACCAATCGTTAAGAAACCAACAACAAAACTTACCGATACACAGACATTAAGCGAAGAGGCTATGATGAAAATGGAAATTCGCGATAAAATAAGAGAATATATCGAAAATCAACCAGCCGAAGCAGCCAAATTAATCAGAATTTATATTTCGCAAGAAGAAGCTCAAAAACAAAGGATTTAACAAATTTGATTTAAACCTAAACTTATTTAATTATTATTTCGTTGTAAATTGAAAGGGAATTAGGGGGGGAGGAAATGAAGAAAATAGAATATAAATACGAAAATCTTACACCAAGGCAAAAGGCGGCAATTATGTTAATGTCGCTCGATGTCGATACCGCCGCTAAGGTGTTCAAACAACTCAATATAGAAGAAGTCGAACACATAGCCTTGGAAATTACAAATCTACAAGATTTGCCTTCGAGTATTGTTGACCAAGTACTCGAAGAATTCTATCAAATTATGACTGCGCAAAGTTTTATGCTCGAAGGAGGTATTGAGTATGCTCAAACTCTTTTAGAAAAAAGCTACGGATACGACCGTGCCAAAGAAATTGTCGAAAAGATTCGTGTACTCACCTCGGTGCGTGGCTTCAATATTCTTAAAAAAGCGGACCCACAACAACTGGCGAGTTTTCTTTCGAAAGAGCACCCCCAAACAATAGCACTAATTCTTTCACATCTTCCCCCCGACCAATCGGCTGAAGTCTTGAACGAGCTTAACGAACAACTGCGAATCGATACAATTCTGCGAATCGCGAAACTTGGGAAGGTTTCGCCTCAACTTCTCCAAGAAGTCGAACACGTTGTCGATGAGATTGCCGAGCAAACTCTTTCGCAAAACCTTGCAACAGCAGGTGGCGCCCAACTTGTTGCAAATATTTTAAACAAAAGTAATACTGCAATTGCAAAATCATTACTCGAACATATTGAAGAAAAAGATTTTGGAATGGCTCTCGAAATCAAACGCTTAATGTTTTTGTTCGAAGATATTGTTACAATCGACGACCGTGGCATCCAAAGAATCCTACGCGAAGTGGACAAACGAGACCTTGCACTTGCCTTGAAAGTTGCCGATGAAAAAATCAAGCAAAAGATATTCAAAAATATGAGTGAACGTGCCGCAGCTGTCGTCAAAGAAGAACTTGAATATATGGGACCGGTTAAATTAAAAGAAGTCGAAGCAGCTCAACAAAGAATAATAGACATTGTTAAACGGCTCGAAGAGCAAGAGGAAATCGTTATCGGTGGTCGTGGCCGCGAAGATATATTTGTTTAATCATTAAAATAAAAATCATAACGGTTTAAAAGATGCAATCATTCAAAATCACGATACCACACAAGCCCAAAGAAGTAACTGTGCACAAAGAAGAGGAAACCAACATCATCAAAGAGATAATTCCAGAAATTGAATTTTACAGTTTCGAAGCCTTTAAAGCGACAGCCTCGACGAATTTCGAAGACCCCTTCGATGACTTCGAAAACACATCCATTTACACTAAAAGAAAACTTAATTACAATCCAAAGAAAAAAGTGGAACGCCCCGTTTTCTCTGGCTACTATACAATAAAAAATTTAGGTAAGCCCGTTCAACTTAGCCTTCGTAAAGTCCATTGCTTGGAATACTCCCCTGAAGAACTTCAAGAACAAGTACAATCTGCCTATGAGCGTGGTTTCCAAGATGGACAACAAACAACACAGATGACATTTGCCGAGGAATTCTCGAAATTCCAAGAGTGGATTCGAAATATTGACCAAGTAACCGAGGAACTTACCTCCGAGTTCCATAGAAATATGAAAGCACTCGGTCAAGTCATAGTTCCTTTGGCAATTCAAGTTGCTCGCCACATTCTAAATCGAGAGGTCCAACAAAATCCTGAAATTGTTGAGCAACAGGTCAAAAAAGCGTTAGATTATATCGATAATGAACAAATATTCGAAATTCGTTTGAATCCACGAGATGTTGAAATACTCAATGCTGTCAGAAGTCGACTTGCCGGGAGCGAACCCAAACTCGAAGGGGTCGAACTTGTTCCGGATAGTTCAGTATCGCCCGGTGGGTGTATCGTCGAAAGTTCAGTTGGACGCATCGACGCTACTTTCGAATCCCAATTGAGAAAAATTCAAGAGAACTTAGAAAACATCAATTTAGAAAGCGATATCGAAAATGTTTGAATTCAGTCGAGTAGAGGAAAGAGTTGCCAAAGAATTAACAAAGATTGAACCTATTGTTGTAAGTGGCAGAGTTACAAAAGTGATAGGTCTTGTTTTGGAGAGTCAGGGTCCAAAAGCCAAAATTGGTGAAATCTGCCATTTAATTAATAAGAAAGGAGCGGTTATTAGCAGTTCCGAAATCGTAGGCTTTAGGAACAGCCAAATTCTTTCGATGGTGCTTGGGGATTTAACAGAGATTGAACCCGGCACTGAAATTTTAGCAACCGGAGATGTTCTAAAGATATTTGTTGGCGATGCCCTTCTTGGTAGAGTGCTCGATGGTCTTGGCAATCCAATAGATGGTAAAGGAAAAATTTATGCATCCGAGCGTCGCTCGGTTTATGCTTCTCCACCAAGTCCTTTAGAACGGCAACGAATTACTGAACCGGTAGCCACTGGAATTAAGGCAATCGATGGATTACTGACAATCGGCAAAGGGCAAAGAATTGGAATCTTTTCCGGTTCGGGGATTGGCAAGTCAACGCTTCTTGGAATGATTGCCCGAAAAACTTCGGCAGATATCAACGTTATTGCTCTCATTGGGGAACGAGGTCGCGAAGTAAGAGAGTTTTTGGAAAAGGACCTCGGAGAAGAAGGTTTAAGCCGTTCTGTTGTTATTGTTGCGACAAGCGATGCACCATCGCTCGTTCGAGTGAAGTCTGCACTTGTTGCCACTACAATTGCAGAATATTTTCGCGATAAGGGTTTAGATGTAATGCTGATGATGGATTCATCGACGCGTTTAGCAATGGCTCAGAGGGAAATTGGACTTACAATTGGAGAACCCCCAACAACAAAGGGTTACACACCTAGCGTCTTTGCCCTTATGCAAAAGGTAATGGAACGAGCAGGAACGAGTGTGCAAGGTTCGATTACCGGACTCTATACCGTGCTCGTCGAAGGCGATGATTTGAACGAACCCGTAGCCGACACCGCGCGCGGAATTCTCGACGGGCATATCGTACTTTCCAGAAAACTTGCCTCGATGGGCCATTATCCTGCAATTGATGTGCTCGAAAGCATTAGCAGAGTTATGAACGATATAATTACGCCAGAACATAAACAAGCAGCAACGATTGCAAACGAACTTCTTGCAATATACAAAAACTCGGAAGATTTGATTAGCGTTGGAGCATATCAGCGAGGAACAAATCCAAGAATCGACAAGGCTATTGCCTTTCACGATGTAATCAATGTTTTCCTTCGTCAAGAAATTGACGAAACTCATACATACGAAGCAACTGTTAAAAAACTCATTGAAATCACCTCGAAAGCATAAAAATGGCAAAAAAATTTGTATTTCGGCTCGAAAGTCTGTTGAACCTTAAAGCACATAAGGTAAAGGAAATAGAAGAGGCAATCCAGAAAATCCTATATTTTCGCTATCGAACCGAAGAAGAAATACGGAAGCAAGAAGAATATCTTCGCACCATTTCGAATGGAAATAATGGGCATTTCAAAGCGCTCGATTTGCAAGCACAAATCAACCACAAAGAATATATTAGCGCAGAAATCGAAAAACTTCGCACCCAACTCGAACGGATTGTAGAAATTGAAAACATCTATCGACAACGACTTGCCGAGGCTATGAAAGAAGAGAAAATACTCGAAAAACTGAAAGACAAAAAACTCGAAACATACAACGAGGAAGTGAAAAAAGAGGAAACCAAACAACTCGATGAAATTACGATTAATAAAGAGGCACGCAAAAAAAATCCCGAGAATAAGCCATGAACTTAAAACAACTTATCCTAATTATTTCTATAGTTATTGGTTCGCTTTTAAGCATCTTGTTGATTCTTTTGGCAATATATAAATTTGCTCCCGGAATACTCGGAATTAAAGAAGAAAAACCAGAAAAAACCGAAAAAATTGAAGAACTACGAAGCGAACCCCGAGTTGTCCTTTCGCGGAAACAATATGACCAATGGATACAACAAGGCTTCAACATCGAGGCAACCCTTGCCGAAAATAAATTCCTAAATAACTACCAGAAGACACTGCTCGATTCGATTACAAAGTTAAACAACCAACTTTCTACGATAAACAAGGAATTGAGTGTATATGTCGATTCGATGAGAAAGTCTAATCAAATATTCGCTACCAAGGATAAAAAAATCCAGGAATTGTTGACACAAATTACAGAAAAAGACAAGCGAATTGCTCAACTGCAAAAGAGAATCGAGAGCGAGTCGTCCGGTGGTATTGCAGTCGGCGATTCAGCTAAAGATGCTGTTTTGAGGAACTTTGCAAAAATCTATGAAAATTCCGACCCGAAAGAAGTAGCCAAAATATTCGAGCATCTCGACACCAAAGAAGCAGCAAAAATACTGCGATTTATGTCGAAGAAAAAAGCTGGCAAGATAATTGATGCTTTAAAACCTGAACGAAGTGCAGAAATCCTTCAAACTTCGTTCAAGTAAAAGGGTAAGTTCTTTAAAAATAATAACTTAGGCAGGAAGCCAAAAATGATTGCAAGGATGCAAATAACAGTCGAGTCTAATATTCTCCAGAAACCGATAATAAAATCGGACCAAACGGCTAAATTTAAACAAAAAAACTACGAAACTACGTCCGTCGAATATCCCCATAAGTCCATAGCATTGAACGATTTCCTTGTTCTCCTTTCAAACCAACTTTCTGTGAATATCCCTTTTGCAACAGAAGACGGTGAAAAAAATACTACTGTTAATCTAAACCATTCGGAAGTAAAAGAACAAGGAGATACAACCCCTTTCCTTGTTGCGTTGAAACAATTGAGCAACGAGCATATCGATGCTGAGCAATTGCAACAATTACAAGCAGTTTTCGATAGAGCTCTTGAACAGCAAAGTAGTTCTAACATCACACGAAATTTTGCTAAAACTAGAACTTCCCAAAATGGAATTAAAGTCCACAACGATACTATAAAGAATCTGCTGGACTATTTAAGAATATTTGAGTCTACTGAAATCAAAGTAAACAAAGACAGCGAGGCAAGTTCCATCGACGATTCTTTACATCTTCTACCCGATTTCCGTCAAAGTTTAAAAAGTATCAATCGCGAAGATATTCGAAAGGCAATAATCGGGGAGACTGCCGATATGAAAAATTTCCCGGGGATTAATATTTTTAAGCGATTCACTCCGAATTGCGAAAATTTTGAACGAAGCGAGCAAAGGTTACCCCAACAAAATATTGACCAAGTGTTGAAAGTTAAGCAAGAAAAAGTTGAAATTGCACCTGAACAAAAGCCATCGAAGATTTTCGACGTTCAACCGAAAGACCTTGGTTTTTTTGCAAAAGACACACGAAACATTATGGGAAGTGATTTTGCAAAGATTTCCGAGCCGTCGAAAGTCGATTATCAATCTCACAGTCGTATTTTTTATTCGCGGTTGGAAGAAATACCGCAAAACATTGCTTCGATGCTCAATTCGAGCATTGAATTCCCCGCCCGCGCCGAAATTGTTTTAAACCCAAAAGCCTTTGGTATGATAATTGTCGAAGTCAACGCGAGTAAAAATAAAGTTGAAGTTATGTTCAACGTACAAGACAAAGAAATCCTTAAAATGCTCGAAAGCCAGACAACCGTGCTTCGCGAGAAACTACAAAACGCTGGCTTCGACAATCAAAACATAGATTTGCAATACAAAAGTTTTGATAAAGAAGAAGCAACGTATCAGTGGAAGCAGGAACAGAAGCAATCCGAACAGGATTTGATGCGCGATTTCATCCGTAGTTTTGCCTATTTAAAAGGGAATAATGAATTCGATTTTGAAAATTATTTACAAAATAAATTGGAGGCATTATGATAAGCGGAATTCCGGCGGTTAGGAATGGCTCTTCTACATCGTCGCAGAAGACCCAACAAGCAAACAGCACACTTGGAAAAGACGATTTTCTGAAACTGCTAACAATGCAATTAAAGGCACAAAATCCTATGAAACCAATCGATAATATGGAGTTTGCTACTCAATTGGCTCAGTTTTCCCAACTTGAGCAATTGGCAAACATTCGTTCCATACTCGAAAATCAGAATTCAATTTTCGAAGCATTAGCAGAAAATTTGGGGGCAACTTCGATGTCTGCTGTTCTCGGTGAATATGCAACGGCTTATTCGAACAAAATCAGTTTCGATGGCGAAAAACAAGTAACGCTTGGTTTTAAACTCGATTCATCGATGCAAAGCGGGGAAATTGTAATCAAGGATGCATCGGGCAAAGAAGTGCGTCGCATTCCACTCGATTCGACTATGCTTGAAAATGGAGAGCACATTGCAAGTTGGGATGGGAACGATAATCAAGGCAATAAGCTTCCAAAAGGGGAATATACGTTTCAGGTTGTAGTTTTGAATAGACAAGGAAGCACATTTAACGCCGAAACGTTTACTTACGGAAAGATTCAAGCAATTCGTTTCAAACCGGAAGGGACGGTGATTGTAATTGATGATGTCGAAATCCCCTTAAAAAATCTAATTTCAATTAGTACGAAAATTTAGGGGGAAATATGCCCGAAATTGAAGGAGTTCGCTTACCGTTTATTCCAATTGGCGGAGTCGAGACATTCAAGAAAACTGCTGTTCGAACGCAGTCGGGCACAAAAAGTGGGGAGTTCTGGAAAATACTCGAAAGCGAGGTTGTTTCGTTAAAATTTTCGGCTCACGCAAAGGCACGAATTGTTAGTCGTGATGTAGGTATCACCCCCGATGAATTGAGCAAACTCGAGCAAGCAGTCGAAAATGCCGAATCAAAAGGCGGACGCGACAGTTTAATCATACTCGGCGAAAAATCTTTCCTCGTTTCGATTCCTAATCGCACTGTTGTAACTGTTTTTTCGAACGAAAGTATGGAAAAAAATGTGGTAACCAATATTGATAGTGTAGTTTTTGGAGGTTGAATGGGTGCTGGACCTCGCCCGATGGCAGGGGGCTCCCATCGAAAACTCTGAACGACCGAGGAGTTTTTCAAATAAAAGTTAAATGTTAAACAATAAAAGGAGTTATGATGGGAATTTCACGTGCTTTGTCTATCGGAGTAAGTTCTCTCCGTAGCAATCAGCGTAGGTTCGACGTTATAGCAAATAACGTCGCGAACATCAATACAACAGGGTTCAAAGGCTCTCGTGCTAATTTTGTTGAACAGTTGAATCAACTTTACAAGCGCGGCCGCGCTCCCAGCATTGTAAGTGGCAGAGAATCCGGTGGTGTTCCACCAATTCAATATGGGATGGGTGTCGCCATTAGCTCAATTTCTCCCGACTTGACACAAGGAGTTATCGAATCGACCGGAAGGCCGCTCGATATGGCAATTCAAGGCGATGGGTTCTTCGTTTATAATTTAATGGGGCGCCAATTCTTTTCTCGTTCGGCACCAATAGTTCGCGATAGCGAAGGCTTCCTTGTCGACCCAGCAACCGGAGCAATTCTACAAGGATACAATATAGTTCGCGACTCAAGCGGTTTCATCGTAAAAGATTCTACCGGAAAAGCATTACTTAATAAAGTAACACAAAACTTACAGATTCCTTCGACCATTTTTTCGCGACCAAGCCAAACACAAAACATAACGCTTAGTGGAAATCTAAATTCGACAGCCGCGGAAAATGATACAGCAGTTACAAGTATCCTAATTTACGACAATCAAGGTGCTACTCATACGTTGAAATTTACATTCACAAAGACTGCAAATGCGAACGAGTGGACACTCGCGGCACAAATTGATGGCACCAACTTAACTTTGGCAAACAATACAATAACTTTCAACGCCGATGGTTCTCTTAATTCCCCAACTTCGTTGACGTTGACAGCACAGCAATTGAACCAAGCATTGAATCAAACGGTGTTCGACGAAACTACACCCAAAGATATTACTGTTCACTTGTCTTCGGGGGCAGGTAGTTCACAAGGAATAACGCAATTTTCAGGGGCAAATACCGTTAGTTTTGTCTCGCAAGATGGCTTTGCGATAGGCGACCTTGCCGATTTGACTATCGACAATACTGGGAAGATTTGGGGTTCTTTTACGAACGGCGAGACTGAACTCCTTGGGCAGGTAGCCCTTGCTCGGTTTGCAAATCCGAGTGCGTTGGTTCGCGAAGGCAATAATTACTTTTCTGTTTCACCCGATAGCGGTATTCCTGTTTTTGGGGCTGCACTCGAAACTTTTGGCTCGACAAGTATTTATTCGGGAGCACTGGAACAATCGAACGTCGATTTAGCAGAACAATTTACCGATATGATAACTACACAACGAGCCTATGAAGCAGCAGCACGAATAATAACAATTTCCGATACACTTTTAGCCGACATTAACCAGTTGAAACGATAACAAAAGTGGAGGCAATTAATGAATTGCCCTTGCTGGCTTGAACAAGGGGTTTAACCCCTTGTTCCCCTTATATTGTTATTCTAAGCGCATCTCTTCCCATTTTTGCGGAATGAATCTACAAAAAATGACAAAAAGGTGCCTAAACCGACAAAGAAAGATTTTGTTATTTGTTCCTACCATTATATTATAATAGACGATTTTTAAAGGAATAAACAGCCATTCGAAATTTATATTTTCTTCTGAAACTTTTTGGCAAAGAAAAACCCTCTCGGGTAAGGAGAGGGTTTTTGAACAAGTAGATATCAATCCTAATTAGTGCACTACATTAAGTAGTTTTGTTTGTGTTTTACCATCGGCAGTTAATTTGCAATAGTAAACACCATTGGCGAGTTTTAGTGTATTGAATGCCACAGCGTGGAGGCCTTCGGATGTAAAACCTTCGAACAAATTCTCGACTTTGTTACCTAATGCATCAAAGATTTCAAGTTTCACGTTCATCGCTTGGTTCAAAACGAAACGAATATCGACATAGTCGGGAACAGGATTTGGAGCAACATCCTTTAATTCAAATGAAAATGTAGTCATTGGCTCTTGCTCGACTTGGCTTGTTGTTAAACTAACAAGAGAAAAAACGACATCTTGGGGATAATCCACAATCAATTGCTGAACAAAATTAGGATAAGAGTTACGGACATAATATGGGCTATTAATGTCTGTATATTGAATTCGTTGTGTACGTTCCTG
>CAZPSM010000006.1:22692-32049 GCA_964589125.1 uncultured Hyphomicrobiales bacterium
AGGGGTATTTTTCCTATCGAAGGGACTAAATTAGGTATCCAAGTTATTTTGTTGTAAACAGTATCGTTTGTTACATTTATGGCTGGATTCCAATTGTAGTTCGAAGTTTCCCGATAGGAAAAGAAAACATCGTTAGTAAAAAGTGTATCGAGTGTTTGGGCGCCTCCCCCAATAACCAGAGGAGGATTGATGATGATAGGTTGATTAACGTAATCAACCCATTTTACAATTAAGTGTTGCCCATCGGCTGTTTTTGCTGCCTGAAGTTCTTGACCCATAAAACTTACATACAAAGAATCTTTTAAAATATTCTGCTCTGGCGATACATCGTTAATAATCATAGTGAGGCCATTGAAGTCTGCAATTTTTCGGACAGTCCACATACCATACTGCTTTTGCATTTCAACGATATGGGCACCGAGTAAAGTGTTCTGGTCTTGCCAAATAAGAACCCTCGTAAAGAAACTATATTCATCGGGTCCGGTAACGATGAAAGCATTGGGATGATATGGTGCAGAAATCAGAGCATACTCTTGGGTAGCAACCCCACCATAACTTTGGACATAATCGGTTAATACGCTAATAGGCATTGGTTCGAACTCGCTCCAAGTTTGTCCATAGTCTGTTGATTTGGAAATCCCGGGAACGCGAGCATTTGCATCTACATTCGGAAGAAAGTAATTTGCAACCGCGGCGTAAACTGTTCCATTGTTATCAACATCTATCGACATACCCGAATTATAAGTAGAATTTAACTCTGGGGCTGGTCTGAACTTACTAACTGCCCATTGTGGCGGAATTCCTTGATAAAGGAAATCCAAATCCCCTAAGCTAAATGAAGCAAACCCGTACGCTCCATATTGTGTACTCGGTGAGTTAATCAAAGTTCCTACATTATAAGCATAGCTCCCATCGTCGGTAGTATGGGCAACAACTTTGCTTGTCCACCAAGTATATCCCGAGGCATTTCCGGGATAAAGGAAATCAACATTTTCCGACTGCCCATTTGTATAGATTGTATATAGTCCACCAGCCCTCGAGAATTGACCCGACAAATCCTTCCGAAAAAAAGGGGAATACACAAAGAAAGAAAGCGAGTTAACATCGGTAGAATTGTTCGGGTTCCAAACTCCCAAGGACGAAAGTACGGGAACATCGTTCAAGGTATTAAACACTTGTCGTGGTTGCCACGTTGAACCATCGTTGGTTGAAATATATAAATTAATCATACCCCGTATGTTCCCTTGCCCATCGGGAATATAATTTGAAACCGCGAGAATAATTGCCTTGGTTGTAGGGTCATAAACAATCGGGGTTATATTATTGAAAAGCGTAAACTGAGCATTGATAACACCTACGATGGTTCTATATGTAATAAGAGGGTCGTCGTTGGTAGGCTTAGAGTTGTCGAAAATTGGTGCTGATTCGAGTGTGATTGTTTTCATCGGGGGCTGAGCAAAATCTTGCTGCCCCAACTGTAATAGGCTTCGGTAGTCTTTGGCAAAAGCGCTAATCGTTGCAAACAGAACGATAAAACTAAAAAAAGTGATGAACCTTTTCATAAAGTCTCCAATTTTTGATAAATGAATAAACATAAATATATATTTTTATTTCTAAAATAGTTACAAAAATAGATTACTAATTTAACAAAATATTATATACAATTTAACTAAGTTTGTTAGGATTAGTCAATGTGTTTCTACAATAAGGCTAACTCATAGTGAGCCGGCAGCATCATCTTATGTCATCCTGAACAGATTGAAGAATGACATTAGAATAGAGAGTAGGACAGACATTCTTGGCTGTTAGTTAAAAATTGACCTATGGGATAGCCTCAACAGAATTATCAATTTTTATAATCCTGCTGTTGCTCATCAAACTACCAACCTACTGTTTGCAATATTAAATTCCCAACCGATTTGCTGGTTTAAATCGCTGGCGAGTTCGCCAAGTAGATAGAAAGAACCAACAATAAGTAGTGGTTCATTGCATTGCAGTGCAAAGTTCAAAGCCTTTCCCGAAGTTTCGTAAAGATGGACCTCGGGAACATTTATACCGCTGGGACTAAGGCGATTGGATGCTTCGAGCATATCTTGGATTTTTTGGTTACTTTCTGCTCGTTCAAATGAAAGATTTGGTAGTATAATTCTTTTAGCGGAAGGAAGAAGTGGCGCCAACATTCCTTTGATGTCCTTGTCCTTCATTGCAGCAAAGATTATGTTCCATTTAAGCGATGGGAATATGTGGTTCAATTCTGAAATGGTTGTTGCAATGGCATTGGGGTTATGGGCAACATCGATTACAATAGGTGGTTCGCAACGAATTATTTCGAGTCGCCCGTGTAATCCTGTATTTTTAATAATATTTCTAAGACCTTTGTAAATATGTTCATCTGTGATACCAAATGGAATTTCAATAGTTTCTATTGCAGTAAGAGCCGTCGATATATTGTCAACCTGGTAACTACCAAGCAGTGGAGTAGTTAATTGTAGGTAATTTCTTCGCGGAGTTACAATATTAAACTGCATTAGTTTCCTGTCCCGAGCATCCACATATTCGGGTTGGCTGGGCTTGGCTAAAAATTCAGCAAGCAAAATATCGGTTTTTGAATGGAGTGCTTTCACAAGTATGTAATATATTTCCTTTGGATTTTTCCCTACAATCAATGGACACCTTTGTTTGGCAATACCTGCTTTTTCGAGCGTGATCTCTTCGAGAGTATTTCCAAGATGTTCGGTATGGTCAAAATCGATTTTCGTAATAACCGAAAATAGCGGGGAAATCACGTTGGTTGCATCGAAGCGTCCACCCAAACCCGTTTCGATTACTGCGATATCGACCCCCTTTTGTGCGAAATACTCAAAAGCAATTGCTGTTGTGATTTCGAAGAAAGTAGCGTTGACTTTCCCTCCAATATCGAGCAATTTAGGAACAAGTGGTTCTAATTCCACATCCTTTATTTCTTCGCCATTTACTTTAATCCTTTCGTTGAAGGAGAAAATATGTGGCGACGTATAGAGTCCAACCTTATACCCCGACTCTTGTAAGATTGAAGCCAGGAGCGATGCAACACTACCTTTCCCATTTGTTCCAGCAATGTGAATCGTATAGTATTTTCTTTGGGGATTATCAATGTTGTCGAGTATATATTGAATTCTCTCCAATCCTGGTTGAATTCCGAACCGACGTAGACTGAATAATTTATTTAATAAATAATCATCCATATTACGAAATTACAAAATTTCTCTTCGCAAAGGATAATTTTTTCGTAAAGAATCGAAATATGTATTTCTTCTGTTTGGGGGAAGTTCGCAAATTTTCTTAAAGGATGCAGAATCTTCCAAAATTTTTCTCGATTCCGAAAGAATTGTAAAAAGTTTTTCAGGATGTTCAAAAAAATTTTCTGTTAAAGGCTGGTATTGTTCAATTTCCTTTTCAATTTCAGTATAATTTGGTGTCAATCCAGTGTAACTTTCGAAAGATTTCAGCATAGCCAAACTACCCCGAAGTTTCCCATCGAAAGAGTAGCCTGCGACGTGTGGGGTTGCAATAAGACAAAGAGGAACAAGGTTGCAATTAACCTCTGGTTCATTTTCCCAAACATCTACAACAAGCACAGCATTGTGCGATTGGGCAATACCCAACATTGCCTTTTCTTCGACTACACCACCCCGGGATGTATGAATAAAGAGCAAGTTTCGAGTTGCTCGCACAAGATTTTGCCGATTCAACAAATAGGCTGTTGGATATTTTCCTTCGTAAGTTAATGGTGTATGATTAGTTAGAATCTCGGAGGCTTCTATTAATTCGTCCAATTCGGCGTATGTCGTAAAATTGGGGAAAGGTGGTTCTTCGCCATTTCGTATTTTTTCTAAAAGTGGTGGGTCGTTTACCAATATATGTAAGCCAAGCAAATTGGAATATTTCGCCACAAGTTTACCGATGTTCCCATATCCAATAATACCGATGGTTTTGCCCCTTAAGTTAAATTCAAAATTGGATGCCCAAAGTAGCATAGAAAATATTACATATTCAGCAACCGAATTAGCATTCGAGCCCTTGGCATCGGCAAAAGCAATCCCCTTCGAACGTAGGTAATCGACGTCGATGTGTTCTATTCCAGAAGTAGCAGTCCCAACGAAGTGAACTTTTGTTCCTTCGAGAAGGGACGAATCGACTTTCGTGGTCGAGCGAACAAATAGAATTTCACAATTATTTCCGAGCAAGTCCTTTCGACCAAGTTGCCGCCCCGAAAATGTATGAATTTCGGATAACCCGCTTAACGCTTTTTGGAGAAATGGTATTTGCTCTTCGACGAAAACCACCATAATTATAAAAAACAAATTAGACGAAATATATTTTATTAATTTTATTGTTTTAGAATTATTTTGTTACTATGAATGTAGTTTTTGGAAGGAAAGCGGTTTTCGAGGCTTTGCGAAACAGCGAACTTGAAATCGAAAAGCTCTATATTCAATATGGGGCTCACGGTGAACTATTGGGGAAATTAAAGTCCATTGCCCAAAAAAGGCATATACAAGTTACTTATTTGGGGAAAAAAGAATTCTTAAATTTAGTCGATAAGTATTGTTCTGGTTCAAACACTCAAGGAATTATTGCAATTTTGAGCGAAATAAAAAGTTTAACGCTTGATGAATTAATCGAACAAGCATTCGAACGAACGGATAAGCCAGTTCTGGTGCTTGCCGATAGAATCGAAGACCCACAGAACCTTGGAGCAATTGCTCGCTCGGTGGAATGTGCGGGCGCCGATGGATTAATCCTTACAATCAAAAATACTGCCCCAATAACAAGTTCAACTATTAAGGCGAGCGCTGGTGCAATATTGCAATTACCAATTGCAAAGATAACAAGTGTTCAGCAGACAATTGAAACACTTAAACGAAAAAACTTTTGGATTATAGGAACCTCCGACAAAGCCGAAAGGCTTTACACCGAAAGAATATATGATGCACCTATCGTTGTAGTATTTGGCAATGAAGGGAAAGGATTGAGCAATCCTGTGCTTAAAAATTGTGATTTTTTAGTAGAAATACCGATATATGGACACATTGAATCATTGAACGTATCGGTTGCCACCGGGGTAATCCTCTTCGAAATACGACGGCAAAGGGAAATATTGGGGTAATATTAGGCATACGAAGGTACGACAAAAAGGGTAGCCAAGGGGTTGCAACTCCTTGCTCATTTCACCTTGTCACTCTGAACGCAGTGAAGAATCCATAGGAAGGGATAGTGGAAGAGATTCTTCACTTCTTACGTTCCGTGCAGTGGAACGGAATCCGTTCATAATGACAAGGTTATAGCTGTGTCATTCTAAACAAAACAAAGAATATATGGTTAACATTCTGCTTGTTTCCTCAAGTATCGGTTATTTCTTTTGTTTTATTAATACGATGTACCGATAAATTGTGAATGCTAAACAATTATATTCATATTAGATATATATATATAATGATATAAATATAAGAAGAAGCTGTATTGTCGCTACAAACGACAGCCTCCGTAAAAAACTACGTAAATAAAAAGACAGAGAATGGTTTGCATAAAACTAAAAAAATTGTTTGAAATTCTAAAATTTTTTGTAACTTTTGTAGTCCTTGTTTGTTAGTAGATAGTTTAGTGGTTGTAAGAGTATTAATTTAAGTGGTATAGAAATGGATAGAAAAGAATTCTTAAAACTTACTGGGCTTTCCGCTGCAACATTGATGCTTATTCAATGTTTTGGCGGATGCTACAATGCAGGCACAAATCCATCGGCAAATGTCGATTTTACAATCGATTTAAACGATGCAAGATACTCTGCTTTGCTCGAAAATGGTGGTTTCGTTGTAGTCAACGATGTGTTGATTGCTAAAACTGTCGATGGTTCATTTATAGCAGTTAGTGCAAAATGTACCCACCAGGGTGAAATACTACGATATGTTATCGATAAAGATAGATTAGTTTGTCCGCGACACGGTTCGGAATTTTCAAATTCTGGGAAAAGATTATCTGGTCCAGCTCAAAAAGATTTGATACAATATAAAATAGAGGTGCAAGGGAATGTCATTAGAATTTTTTCATAAACTTTTTGCATTTGCTTTAAGTGTGTTGGCCTTGTCGCATATTGACACAAATGCGTCGGAATATGGAATTAGTTCAGAATCGGTCGAAGCAGAAAGAATGTTTCCCACTTCAAAAATAGAGCAAGCGTTGAAAACGAGTAGCAATTTAACAGCATTCGAACTATTTGAAGATAATCGTATCGATGGAAGAGTGTTCTTCGGTGGGAATAGGAACAACAATTTCTTTTTGTTCGAAAAGGGAATGGGTTCAGACACAAGTATATCACCTGTTCAAACGGAGCAGAACCGAGCCAATACTCTCGAATTCGATTCAATGGAAAGTGAAAGCCAAATTCCTTTGTTACCTCGAAATATTAGTTTTATGGAAAATGCACTTTGGGGGAAAAATGGCTTGTTCCGTAGTATTGGGATTACTTCTTCGTTGACCCCGGAGCAAAGGCAAAAAGAACTTGGCTGGCGTCGAACCTTTCTCACTTTGCATCAAACTTTGGGATTAATTACCTGGGGATTGATGGCGGGAAGTGTGGCATTGGGGCAGTTGTGGTTAGACGGGCAATTAGAATCACCAGTTTGGCACCGACGTTTGGTCTATAGCACAATTGCAACATATTCTATAACAGGACTTTTAGCAATCATAGCACCACCGCCATTTGAAAGAAGAGATGAATTTTCTACCATATCGTTCCATAAACTTGCAGCCTGGATACATTTTGCTGGAATGATTGCAACACCGATTTTAGGTAGGATTACAAGAACAAGCAGCGACTATTATAAATCGGCAAGAACTCACCAAAAAGTGGCTTACATTACTTTTTCCGTTTATTCAATAGCAATGCTATCAATTATTCTGTTCGATTAAAAGGAGAAGGTAATGACAAAGCATTTCTTAATAGCAATGATGCTTTTGAACGTTTGTTGGTTGTATTCCCAGAACTTAATTCTGCAAAGCGATAAAGCAAAGACAAAAATAACCTATGAATTGCGGCACCCCGCCCACGATGTCAAAGCGTACAGCAGTGAACTCGAAGTAAAAATTGAATATAACAAAACAACAAATACGATTATAAATGCGATTGCACAAGTTCCAGTTAAATCGTTCGATAGCCATAATTCCAACCGAGACTCCCACGCTATGGAATTAATCGAAGCGATAAAATATCCTTATGCTCGGTTTAGAAGTACCAAGATTGTCGACGGTGGTGATTCTATTACTGTGTATGGTAATTTAACTTTTCACGGGATTACAAAAAATATAACCATCGTAGGTTCAAAGAAAGTTTGGGGCAATAGGTTGGTGGTTATAGGTAAATTTGCAATAAGTTTAGACGCCTTCCAAGTAGAACGCCCAAAGTTACTATTTGTTCCAACCGAAGAATATTTAAGGTTCGAATTTACCAGTGAATTTGCTATAAATTAGGAGTTAGAGTAACACAATATTTAGAATTTTAATCCATTCTTTCAATAGGTATAATCCCATCATATCGACCGGAACAATAGGTAATTTACGAACCAACTAAATTCAACTTAATTCCAGCGCTCATCCATCTTCCGGGGAGAACTACGCCAACGAAGTCCCCGTATCTTCTGTTGAAAATATTTATTGCTCGAACAAAAAAGTCAAAATCGCCAATCTTGGCATCCAATTGAGTATCGATGGTAAATTGGGATTGGAAGTTCACTCTATCTCGAAAAACAAAAGCCCAACTTTGTTGCAGTCCAAACGCCAATCTGTTGTCAATAATGACAACCAATTGGTGTCGTAAATTATCGAGCAGATACTTCGATTCATAAACCCCGGTAGAACGAGCGACACTTAAATAAGTATAACTTAAATTAACTTTTGTGATTGGAAACTTTGTTAGCATCTTTTCGGGGAACAAAGAAAAGTTGAATTCACTACCGTATGTTTTAACTTTCGCAACATTTTCTACTTGCCAAGGGTCTTGTGGGTTTTTCCTTGTCCAATCGATAATATTTTTTCCATCTTTGAAGAAAAGGCTTGTTCCGAAAGAGAATAGGACGTGGGAATATGCTAATCCCAACTCGTAGTTTGTTGATTCCTCGAAAGTTAGGTTGGGGTTTCCCAAGTTCGCCGGGCTTGTGTAGTAAAGTTCAGTGAAAGTCGGGATTCGAAAAGATTTCCCGAAGTTAGCATAAATCTTTAACTTGTTCGAGAGTTTGTATGTAACATCAATTCCAGGCCAGAATTTCCAATTAATGTTGGAATACTTATAGGCAAAAAAGCCAAAGGAAGTGGAAACGTTATCGAAAGGCTCAACGATGTGTTCTCCGAAAAATCCGCCTTTTCCGCGTACGTGGTTCCCTAAATTGCTACTTGTAATTTCCTCTTTATTAAATTCAACTCCGAATGTTGTTGTTCCGAAATCTGTTTTTATGGAACCTTGAATTTCGCCTCCATAGGAAAAAGTTTTATGGATGTTTCTATAATACGAAGGACGAGTCAAGTCGAGTAAATAATCGTCGTCGTTGCGTCGCCAAAAGACTTTCGGCACAATTGCGATTTTACCTACTTCTAACTCGGAAGTTGCATAGAATAACCTCGTTGTGGTATGTTCCCATTGGTTAGGAAATCGGTCGGAATAAAAATTATTTGCACCAAATTTTTTGTCGATGTAACCAAAAAATAGATTGATGTTACTTCCGGCGGTAGTATAATTTTGACTGAAAGAAAATTGGGTTATATCAAAATCAGTATTGTGAATGTAGCCATTTGACTTCTTCTTTGAGAAAGAAAGATTGTTCCCGATGGTAAAAATTGGATAGGAAGTAGAAATATCGAGGTTGTAAAGGTTGTGTTCGCCTCCTTGTGCCAAAATCGAAAGTAACGATTTTGTGCTCTTTTTTGTAATAATATTAATTGCTCCACTAAAAGCATTTGCTCCGAAAATTCTTGAGCCTTGTCCTTTCAATACCTCGATTCGTTCGATGTTTTCGAGCGAAATTGGTATATTGATGTTGTGATGCCCTGTTTGTGGGTCGCTTAGTTTAACGCCATCGACGAGGATTAGCGTTTGTTCGAAAGTTCCACCGCGGATACCGGCATCCGATTGGACGCCCTCGAATCCTCGCGTTTTAAGGTCAATTGAATTAATATATCTAAGTAGGTCTGTTATGTTGCTGACTGGTAGTGCTTTTATTTCTTCTGAGTTTAAAACAATAACCGAGCGACCAAGATTCGAGAAAGAAATTGGAATTCTCCCAGCGGTAACAACGACTTCGTCGAGTTTGAATTCTCTGTCGTGAGCGT
>CAZPSM010000006.1:32069-39100 GCA_964589125.1 uncultured Hyphomicrobiales bacterium
CAATATCGCCGAAAAAACCATAAAAAAAAGGAACATAGTTAATTTGCTCATTTTTCACCATATAGAAGTTATACTCTGCACTTAATATTTCGACCTTAAAACTTCCCATATTTCTACTTTTATACCAAAAGTAAATTAATAATTTTTTAAATAAAAAAAATTAAAGTTTTTTGTAAAATGTCGATATTTATTGCGCTAATAGTTGGGTTATTATTGTTGGGAAAACCTTTTGAAATCTCAAAGAAGGTTTTGAATCTACAATTTAATCTTTCCTGGCCTATTCCCTATCTTATAGGGCAAGGCTTATGATAACATTTCAGAGTGTCATTTTCAACATAACGTAGTAAAACGGGGAATCTCTTGTGCAAAGCGTTGTTAGAAATATTGCCAGGTGGAGGATTTATTCTGTATATTCTTGGCAAAGTTCAACTGCCTATAGCTTTACGAATCTCAGTCCTTTTGCTTTTCCATTAGAAGAGACCAACCGCAATAAATATATCCCGGCGGGTAACCGAGAAATATTGATTTGTAATGGATGAATACCATCGACGTCTTCAATTGCGAGACATTCGCTCAATATGTTATAAATTTCAATATGTTGAATAGGGAATTGCAATTCTTTGCCCAAACTCGATATTTCAATAACGTCGAACACAAGATTAGAAAGAATTGTATATGTCGAAGAGTTGTTAGTATCGGCGATAGCAGAACTAAAACGCGACGTCGCAACAATTAGGTCATCGACCCACATAGTTTGCTCAACTGGTGAACCATCCCCGATATATGGGGCTATCAATATTTGATTGAATTTCATATTGGGGAATTGGGCAGTTCTCATTAAAATATTGTCGTAACTTATCAATAAGCGAGAATCATACCAATATTTTATTTGTCCATCTGGAATTCCTTTTCCATCAACGATGCTATTGAGTTTGAAATAAGCCTCTATATGATGCCAATTATTTTTGTAATATGGTCCTTCTGTATCTTGGAAATAGATTGTATCGAAATCCCAGGCTCTCGCACTATAATAGTATCCGTTACCATAATAGAAGCAGTCACTTTTGTCGTATCCTCCCATAATTCCATTGCATGCGGCTACCGACCTGTTTTCTGTGAATTGATAACTATCGAAATTACCGTTACAGCCTATGAAACTTTTATTGTTGAGCAAAATGCAATTCTTATCTACGTTTTTACTATCTTGCAATGCCAATAAGGGTCTACCTTCGTTTTGCTCAATATACAAAGTGAGATGAGTTATCGCCGGGCCTACATATTTATCGTCTGCGTTCGTTAGAATATGAAACTCGTGAGGATGATAAGGCTTATTCGAGCCTTCCCAGTTGGAACTATACTTTACCCAATAGCTGACATAAACTTCATCAGTTTCTTGAAATAGATGTCTACCGGGAGTTCCCCCGGAACATTTTTTCTGTCCTTTCAAAAATTTACATTCGAAACATGCTTTACTATTATCTATATGCTCTTTATTGGTTACATCTGCACTGGTGAAATCATACCAGCCTCGTGAAGCAAAATTATTATCCTCGAAACTTTCAATTAACAGTATAGTCTGGCTATATGATAAATGAACTTGGGCTATGGAAGAAAATATGCAAACGATTATTGTGGCATATATCGAAGACATATTTCGCCAATCATTATATAAACGATTCCTTTTTAGCCTAAAAAGCCTTTTCATAAAGAACTCAAATTGGGTAAAAATAAATTACCAAATTTATTTTAATTGGTAAAACTATTAGTAGTGTTTAAAAAGAATCTTATGTGTCTGCTTTTTAGATGTATTTTATGCACAACAACAAAACTTTGCATTATCCTCTGCGGAATTGAATTGCACAAAACAATAACACAATACCCTCCTTCGACCCGGAGTTTCAAGGTGGCTTTTTAAAGCACCAATAATCGTTGAAAGTTTATATTTTCTTCTTCGACTTTTTCTGTTCGGCTTTGAGTTTCTTCAATTTTTCTTTAGCCTTTTCTACATCCTTTTTTGTTTGTAGTTTGACTCGTTCGACTTCGGCTTTGGTTTCTTGCTTGACTTTCTCGATTTTTGCTTTTTCTTGCTCAATAACTTTGTTTACTTCTTCTTTGGCTTGTTCACGCGCTTTTTGAACGTCTTCTTTGGCTTTCTGTCGGGCACGTGCTATTTCTTCTTTCGATTTCTCTTTCGCTTCTGCGAGTTTTTCTTTGGCTTGTTCACGCGCTTTTTGGACTTCTTCTTTGGCTTTCTGGCGAGCCAGCTCAACTTCCTCTTCGGCTTGCTTTATTAATTCATCGGCTTCGGAGTACGTTTTGGTATTGCTTTGGATGGCCTTTTCAGTTTGCGAAGGGTTCTCTTTTTGGGATTTTTTTTGAGCGAGCGTTTCTGGACTTGCTAAAATTGAAAGAACAAGGAGCAAACTTATCAAAACAAATGAATACTTCATAGAATCCCTCTGTTTGTTAATAAATTATTACTTTGTATATATTTAATAAATAACCAATTTAATAAATTTACTATTCATAATTGCAAAAAGTTTTGTATAATTTTATCTTATCTTGCTTATGCTACTTCTATTTCTGCTCATCTGGCAAAGCAATAAATAGGCGAAGGAACCACCATCATTTTATAATTTCTGGCAAATAGAGTTAAACGATAAATATAATATTAATATACAATAAAATAATATTTAGGACGTAGAAAAGTTTTTAGTATAATTAAAAATGAAGAATCTTGTTTACATATTGTTTGTTGTTATCAGCTTCTTGTTTTTACATTCAGAAGCCGGTTTATTGAGTTATCCCGGTGATTATCATTGTTGCCATGATTTTTGTTCAATATTTGGAAAAGCAAATAAAGTCAGAAGAGCATCAATAAATTTTTCTTCGGCAAACTTTGAACACAAGATTACAGAGGATTTTAGCAAGTTTTTATTTCCTTCTTCGATACTTGTACAAACGTTCAATAGAACACCTAAGATATACGATTTCCACAAGCCTTATCAAGATAAGTTTCTTCAATTCATTATGACCCTTCTGATTTAATTAATCCTTAATCCTTTATACTTAACCTTTCGCCATGGTCGAAGGTTCCAATTTTCTTAATCAATATTTTGGGATTTAAAATTAGGGATTCCTATGATAGGACATAACAATAGCATTAAAAAATTAACTCTTTGCATCTTGCGATTGAAGGGAGTGTTTATTTCGTTTGCTTTGTCGGCAGTTTCGGTTGGTTTATATGGACAAGGCGAACCAAAAGAACTTAGTTTAAAGGATGCAATTGAAATTGGATTGAAAAACAATCCTTCAATTCAATCGGCTCGTGCGAACATAACGGGCGTAGAAGGTCGATATTGGAGCGGTATTTCATTACCGCAACCGGAAATAAATTACGAAAATCAATGGCTTCCCATAGGTTCTAAAATTGGGAATGGTAGCGAGAAAACGCTTTTAATTAGGCAGTCTTTTGAATTTCCTTCTAACTACTTTCTACGCGATTCGAAGCTTCGAAGAGAAGAAGAGATTGCTTTCTATAAATTGAAGCAAACCGAAATTTTAATAACAACACAAATCAAGTCTGCTTATTATAATGTTCTTGCAAAAAAAGGACTGTTAAAAATAGCGGAGGAAAATTTAAAAATAGCAGAAGATTTTGCTAAGAAAGCAGAAATACGATACAACGTTGGTCAAGGAACTAATCTTGAAAAACTGACTGCAAAGGTTCAATTTACAGAGGCTAAAAATAATTTAGAAGTTGCTCGTAATGAATTAAGAACTGCCTTCGCTGAACTTAATTTTTTCTTGGGGCGTGGGAAACGGGATGAAGAAATTTTCATCCTTACCGATAGTCTAACATATATTCCGTCGGATAAATTCACATTTGAAAAGTTGTATAGTATATCGCAATCGGTTAATCCACAGATTAAGATTTCGGAGTTAAACGTAGAGACATCGACCATCGATAAATCTCTGGCGTGGTCTTCGCTTCTACCAAGAGTTAACTTTTCATATCTTAGACAATCACGTGATAACGATAATGGGTTTTATGGTGTTTCATTAGGTATGTCGCTTCCACTTTGGTTCTTGCTCGAAAATCGTGGACAAATACAAGAAGCAACGGCAAATGTAAGTATTGCAGAGTCGGGATTACAATTAGTAAAGAATGAAGTTGAACTGCAATTGAAAAGAGCCTTCAATGACTACGAGAACAGTCATAGGCAAGTTAATCTTTATGTAACTGACATTTTGCCACAGGCAGAAGAAGTTTATCGTTCTGCATCTACGAGTTACGATACTGGCGAAATTACTTACATAGAATTTTTACAAGCAAGACAAACTTTGATAAATGCATACAGTAATTATATAAATGTTTTATTCAACTACTACCGCTCGATATTTACACTCGAAGAAGTGGTAGGACAAAGTTTAACAAATTAAGGAGTTTAAAATGAGAGTAAAATTAGCATTATTTATGATAATGGTTATCATCGCAATAACTTTGTTTGGGTGCGGTGAAAATAGAAATGAAGGGAATGAAATAAAGAATGAGCCCTCGAAAAGCGTTCACAATGTAACCAAGATTATAATTACTTCGGAAACAAAAAACAAAATCGACCTTGCAATTGATGAGGTAAAAGAAGGAGCAATCAGTGGAACTTTAATAGCACCAGCCAAATTAATAACCAACCAGGATTATGAAGCACAAGTTGGTTGTTTGGTTCAAGGAAGGGTAGAAAAAGTATATGCAAAAGAAGGCGATTATGTAAAAAAAGGGCAAGTATTAATGTTTGTCAAAGGACTTGAAATTGGCGAAATAATAGCTTCCTATCTCACCGCAAAATCGAACCTTGCTTATTATAAGTCTGAATTCGAAAGGCAAAAGACTTTACTTGAACAGAATGTTGGTTCGCAAAAGGCATTTCTCGCAGCCAAAGCCGAGTACGAAAAAGCATTAGCCGAATATAATGCCGAAGAGAATAGAATCCATTCCGTCGGCTTGGAACATAGCGATGTAGAAATAAATAAAGAATTAGCACATACGGAGGGGTTATTGCCCGTTAAAGCACCAATCGGCGGAATAGTTACCGAAAGAAATGTAGTTATTGGACAGTTAGTCGAAGCAAGCACAAATACTTTCAGAATAGTTGATATTTCCCACCTTTGGGTCGAAGGACAAATATATGAAAAGGACTTAACCAAGGTTTCGGGCAAACCGGAAGTTGAGTTTACTACCCCGGCATATCCCAACGAAAGGTTCAAAGGGAAAGTAATTCTTATCAGACAAACCGTATATGAACATACAAGAACTATTAAGGTCAGGGCTTCGCTTCGCAACATCAAAGGTAAATTGAAGCCAAATATGTTCGGAGAATTATTCATTCCTATCAGTAGTAATATTAAAGGTATAACAATACCAACGGAGGCTTTGGTTAACGAAGGCAACAAAAAATATGTATTTTTGGCTGAAAATGATTCTACCTTCGTAACACGTTATGTAGAAACCGGAACTGAATTCGATGGTTTAATTGAAATTACCTCTGGCTTGAAAAAAGGCGACAGAATTGTAACCAAAGGTGCATTCTTCCTTAAATCTGAATTACTAAAAGAAACATTAAGCGAGGAAGAATAGCTATGGTAGAAAAGATATTAAGATTTTCATTAAAGCAAAAACTACTTGTTTTATTTGCAGTTATCTTGCTTATCGTAAGTGGTATTGCAGCATTTAGAATTTTGCCAATAGATGCTGTTCCCGATATAACGAACATTCAGGTTCAGATACTAACCAATTCACCAACACTCGCTCCACTCGAAGTTGAGCGATATATCACTTTCCCAATTGAGGTTGCAATGAATGGATTACCCGGGGTTGAAGAGATACGCTCCATTTCTAAGTTCGGATTGTCGGTTGTAACTGTCGTATTTCATGACAATGTTGATATTTATTTTGCACGTCAACTTGTATTTGAAAAGCTACAAACAGCCATAAAAAATATTCCGCCGGAATTCGGGAAACCAAGCCTTGGACCAATTAGCACAGGACTTGGCGAAATTTATCAATACATTGTGAGACCTAAGGTTCGGAAAGCCTTACAAGATTCCGCAACACTGATGGATATGAAAACCATACAAGAATGGGTGGTAAAACGACAACTATTAACTGTGCCAGGAGTAAATGAAGTGAATGGTTGGGGTGGGTTCGACAAGCAATATCAAGTTCTAATAGACCCACAAAAACTCTTAGCCTACAATATAACACTACGGGATGTTTTCAATGCGGTAGCAGAAAATAATGCAAATGCAGGTGGTGCATACATTGAACACGCAAATGAGCAATATTTAATAAGAGGGTCTGGTTTAGTGCAAAGCATTGAAGATATTAAAAATATCATCGTCAAAACAGACACAAATGGAACGCCAATTTATGTTCACAATGTTGCCGATGTGCAGGTCGGTGCTGCAATTAGACAAGGTGCGGTAACAATGAATGGTGAGGGCGAAGTTGTTGGGGGAATTGCCTTGATGTTGAAAGGCGAAAACAGTCGTGCCGTGGTCGATAGAATTAAAGAAAAAATAGAAAAAATTAAGATGGCTTTACCCGACACAGTTACAATTGAACCCTATTATGACAGAGCGGAATTAGTAAATAAAACTATAAAAACAGTTCAGACAAACCTGACGGAAGGGGGTATACTCGTAATACTTATTCTTGTTCTTCTCCTTTTCAATTTGCGCGGTGGATTTATTGTTGCTTCCGTAATTCCTCTATCAATGCTATTTGCCATTATAATGATGGTTGCAACGGGAGTATCGGGTAATTTAATGTCGCTCGGTGCAATTGATTTCGGCTTGATTGTCGATGGTGCTGTGGTAATGGTTGAAAATGCAATACGAAAACTTAACGAGAAAAGGAATGGAGCAAATGCGGAAGAAACTATCTTGGAATCAGCTTTAGAGGTAGGGCGACCAGTCGTATTTGCAGTAGGAATCATCATTATTGTTTACCTTCCAATTATGACTCTCACAGG
>CAZPSM010000006.1:39114-51334 GCA_964589125.1 uncultured Hyphomicrobiales bacterium
TTTAAGCCAATGGCATATACAGTAACTTATGCCTTGATTGGAGCACTGATTCTCAGCTTAACTTATGTCCCGGTAATGAATGCCTTAATGTTCAGAAAAGGAAAAGTAAACGAAAAAGAAAGTCCTATTATCATCTGGGCAAAAAAGATATATGTCCCATTGTTAAGGAAGATTCTTTATAAAAGAATAATAGTAACCAGTGTGGCTGCTACATTAGTAATAATCAGTCTTATTATCTTTCCTTTTTTAGGAAGTGAATTTATTCCACAGCTCGATGAAGGTGCCATAACGGTCGAAGTGAGAAGATTGCCAGGTATTTCTTTAGAAACATCGCTTAAAACTACTTCTTTAATAGAAAAAGAATTATTAAAATTTCCCGAAGTAGAATATGTCGTATCGAAAACTGGGCGTCCAGACGTTGGAATAGACCCAATGGGAATTGAACAAACCGATGTAGAGGTTCACTTAAAACCATATCATAAATGGACAACTGGAAGAAGCAAAGAAGAATTGATAGAAGCAATAAGTAAACAATTATCTAAAATACCAGGAATAACATTCGCTTTTACTCAACCGATTCAAATGAGATTTTCGGAATTAATCGCTGGCGTTCGTTCAGACATTGCTATAAAACTTTTTGGAGAAGATTTAAACATTCTTAAAGAAAAAGCAGAAGAAATAGCAAAAATAGTAACCAAAATCGAAGGCGCTGCCGATATAAAAGTTGAACAGATATCGGGTCTTCCTCAACTTCAAATAAAACCCGACAGAACTAAAATCGCGCGCTACAGGATTAATATAGCCGATGTCAATCAGATTATTGAAACGGCTATTGGTGGGAAATCTGCCGGAGAAGTTTTTGAGGGGGAAAAAAGATTCGATTTGGTCGTGCGCTTCAAGGAGGAAGCACGAAACAGTATCGATGCCATCAAGAACATCTTAGTCTCGACTCCAAATGGTTCCAGTATCCCATTAGGTCAGATTGCAGATATTTTCGTCGAGGAAGGTCCAGCACAAATCAGCCATGAACACAGTCAAAGAAGAATTGTCATCGAGTTGAATGTAAGAGGAAGGGATATAGGAAGTTTCGTCGAAGAAGCCGAAAGGACAATTTATGAAAAAATCAAATTACCAACCGGGTATTATTTGCAATGGGGCGGGACATTCGAACAGCTTGCAAGTGCAAGGGAAAGATTAGCAATTGTTGTTCCGTTGTCTCTCTTTTTAATCTTCTTGCTGCTATTTATTTCCTTTGGGTCGATAAGAAATGCTTTATTGATTTATACGGGAATTCCTTTTGCAATTGTTGGGGGGGTTTTTGCCTTGCTAACGAGAGGAATACACTTTAGTATTTCTGCTGGTGTTGGATTTATCGCGTTGTTTGGTGTAGCGGTGTTAAATGGGGTTGTAATGGTTTCATTCATAAACAAATTACGCCAGGAAGGCAAACCTTTGGAAAATGCAGTAATTGAAGGTGCAGTAACAAGATTACGCCCGGTATTAATGACCGCTCTTGTTGCAAGTCTTGGATTTATCCCAATGGCAATTTCAACTGGAGCCGGTGCCGAGGTTCAAAGACCTTTGGCTACCGTAGTTATTGGTGGTTTGATAACTTCTACAATATTGACACTGTTCGTTCTTCCAACGCTTTATATGTGGTTCGAAAAACAGAAATCCTAATAGATAGAATTAACTAAATTTCATAGTTAAAATTATCGGAAATATTCTTATTTTTAAACTTTGATATTGGTCGAACCTTGGTATTGGTTTTTTTTAAAATTTAGTTCTTTATTGGCAAAGACTTAATAAAAATTTTCAAATAAGAGGGGGTTTATGAAAATACAAAAACTTTTTACCAAAAACTTTACATCGCCTTATGAGATGTTCAAATATACAAGGCGAACTTCGACTCTTCGCAATCCCGACGGAAGCATAGTATTTAATATGGAAAACGTCGAAGTTCCAGCCCATTGGTCGCAGGTTGCAACCGATGTCCTTGCTCAAAAGTATTTCCGCAAAACTGGTGTTCCGCAGTTCGACGACAAAGGCAATCCAATCTACGATTCCGAAGGGAAGCAGGCTCTTGGTCCCGAGACTTCGATTAAACAAGTTGTGCATCGTTTGGCTGGAACTTGGCGCCATTGGGGCGAGCAGTATAACTATTTCGATACACCCGAAGATGCTCAAAATTTCTACGACGAAGTTGCATTTACATTGCTCAACCAAATGTCTGCGCCCAATTCTCCACAATGGTTTAATACTGGGCTTGCTTGGGCTTATGGAATAAAAGGACACAAACAAGGACACTTCTATGTTGACCCCGACACTAAAAAACTTAAAGAGTCGAAGGATGCATACTCTCGCCCCCAACCCCACGCTTGTTTTATCCAAAGTATCAAGGATGACCTGTTGAATGAAGGGGGTATTTTCGACCTTGTTACTCGCGAGGCTCGAATATTTAAGTTTGGGAGTGGTTCTGGAACAAATTTCTCTCCTTTGCGTGCCGAAGGGGAACGCCTCTCGGGCGGAGGCAAGTCTTCTGGGCTAATGAGTTTTTTGAAAATATATGATAGGGCGGCTGGGGCAATCAAATCGGGGGGAACTACCCGGCGTGCTGCCAAAATGGTAATTGTCGATATTGACCACCCCGATATAGAACAATTTATTGAATGGAAAGCACGTGAAGAAGAAAAGGTTGCCGCTTTAGTTACAGGTTCAAGAATTAACTCGCGTTTCTTACGTGCCATCGTTGAAGAAGCGAAGAAAGGAGGAACCAACCCAAGAACTAATAAACCATTACGGAAATTGATTCAAAAGGCTCTCCACCGAGGAGTGCTTCTAAACTACATCGACCGTGTCCTTTCTCTTGTCGAAATGGGTGTAGAAACAATTGATTTCGAGGAATTCGATACTCACTACGAAGGCGAGGCATATACAACTGTGAGCGGGCAGAACTCCAACAATAGTGTCCGCGTTACGAATGAGTTTATGAAGGCTGTCGAAAAAGATGAAACATGGAACCTGCGGTGGCGTGTTGGAGGCAGAATTGCCCGAAAAGTTCCTGCCCGCCATCTTTGGGAAAAGATTAAACTTGCTGCATGGAAAAGTGCAGACCCCGGCTTGCAGTTCGACACAACCATTAACGAATGGCACACTTGCCCCAAATCCGGAAGAATTAATGCGAGCAATCCCTGTTCCGAATATATGTTCTTGGACGACACTGCTTGTAACCTTGCAAGTTTGAACCTTATCAAGTTCTACAACGAAGAGACGGGGGAATTTCAAATCGAAGAGTTCTTGCATGCTGTTCGGCTATGGACAATAATTCTTGAAATATCAGTTTTGATGGCACAATTTCCTTCTCGAAACATTGCCCAATTAAGCTATGAATTTCGAACTCTTGGCTTGGGTTATGCAAATCTTGGGACTCTTTTGATGGTTCAAGGAATCCCTTATGATTCGCCACAAGCGTTGGCAATTACTGGCGCAATTTCGGCGCTGATGACGGGAGAAGCCTATCGAACTTCGGCTGAAATGGCAAAGGAACTTGGTCCGTTCCCGCGTTTCTCAGAAAACCGCGACGATATGCTACGTGTCATTAGAAACCATCGCCGAGCTGCCTACAATGCTCCCGAATCGGACTACGAAGGGCTAACAATCAAACCGATGGGTATTAATCCAAGGTATTGCAACGAAAAACTTCTCGCTGCGGCTCGTCGAGTCTGGGACGAAGCACTTGAAATGGGCGAACGATATGGCTACCGCAACGCCCAAGTTTCGGCGATTGCTCCAACGGGAACCATTGCTTTAATTATGGACTGCGATACAACCGGAATTGAACCGGATTTTGCAATTGTGAAATTCAAAAAACTTTCAGGGGGCGGATACTTCAAGATTGTGAACCAATCTGTTCACAAAGCATTAGTTCGGCTTGGATACACCGAAAAGCAAATCGAAGAAATCGAAAAATACACCAAAGGACACGGAACACTTATCGGGTGTCCTACGATTAATCATAAGACACTCAAAGAACGCGGGTTTACCCAAGATGTAATCGATGAAATCGAAAAGCAATTGGATAATGTTTTCGATTTGAGGTTTGCTTTCAACAAATGGGTATTAGGTGAAAGTTTTTGCAAAAGCCTTGGTTTTTCCGATGAACAATTGAACGACCCAAATTTCGATATGCTCAAGGCATTGATGTTCACAGACGAAGAGATTGAAATTGCAAACGATTATGTTTGCGGAACTATGATGTTGGAAGGGGCTCCACATCTGGACCCACAACATCTACCAATATTCGATACTGCTGTTAAGTGTGGGAAAAAGGGAACGCGCTTTATACCATATATGGCTCATGTTCGTATGATGGCTGCTGCACAGCCCTTCATTACGGGAGCAATTTCAAAGACAGTCAATATGCCAGCCGAAGCAACCGTCGACGACATAGGCAAGGTCTATTTCGATGCCTGGCGAATGATGTTGAAAGCAATTGCGATTTATCGTGATGGCTCGAAACTTTCCCAACCGCTAAACACTACTGCATACGAAGGATTCGACGAAATTGTTATGCTCGGCGACGAAGAAACACTCGACGAAACGCTAGGTCCGGCAGAAGTTCAATCGCAAGTTGTTCAAAATATCCAAACTCAACAATCAGGGCAAAAACTTGAACGAAGGCGACTTCCAAAGCGCCGCAAAGGATGGATTCGCGAAGCATACGTCGGTGGGCATAAAGTTTATTTACGCACTGGCGAATACGAAGATGGAACTCTTGGCGAAATCTTTATCGATATGTATAAGGAAGGAGCCTCGTTCCGTGGACTTCTAAATAGTTTTGCTATTCTGGCATCGAAAGCATTGCAATATGGTGTTCCTTTGGAAGAACTAGTCGATACCTTTACTTTTACTCGATTCGACCCATCGGGTCCCGTCTATGGACACGAAGCCATCAAATCTTCTACTTCCATTCTCGATTACGTCTTCCGTTCCCTCGGCTACGATTACCTTCGAAAGCAGGATTTCGTCCACGTCCGCGCTGTCGATGAAGACGTTCCGCCTTCGGCTGATGCAACCAAGCCTCCAACCACCGAAGAAGCAAAAAAGAAGCAAATCGAGATTCAAGATGAAAATGGAAAGAATGGAAATAACAACGAAAACAAAAATAATATACAGACTAGCGACTTGCTCGAAGAAGAATATGCCAAAGTAGCAAGTACCAAGTCCGAAACCGACGGCTATTCTTCGGTTACAACCTCGGAGGCAGCAAAAAGAATTGGCTACACCGGGGAAACTTGCCCAGTATGTGGTTCAATCCGAATGCGACAAAGCGGAACCTGTGCAGTCTGTGAAGACTGCGGAACAACAACAGGCTGTTCGTAAAGGAAAAACAAAATAACCAATTGAAGTGAATAATAACAAAAGGTGCATATAGAAAAAACAATTGACAAGACTTATTGGAAAATAAAGCAAACGAGAGATTGATTGCCTTTGTTCAAGACAAAGCGGAACAAAGAGGACATTTTAAAGGAATGGCATAGTAGAACAGACATTTCTGCCTGTTCCATAATACAATGAGATTCTTCGTCCCGTCCCATTCACAGAAGGGACGGGACTCAGAATGACAAGGGGGTAGAATGACAGAAGGGTATTACGTTCGGAATGACATAATGAACAACTTTGTCGTTTTGCACTTCAGCAGAAATTTTTATAGCAACATCCTTGTTTTTCTTTTTTAGGTTTAAATATTCACTCTATTTCATAGTTTCGGTATACTTGTTATTATCGCACTTTCTTTAACCCCCGATTCAATATAGTTCAACTTCTTTCTGTTCTTGAAATTCGGCATATCGAATTTGAACCATTTAACTTTTTTATGTAACTTTGCTTATTGTAATTAACCTTGGGATAACCGACGCATAATGAATAAGTGCAGTAGTTGTTTGTGTTGACATTGACGATTCGAAAATTTACAATCGACATATATAAAACACGCTGTTATGGGTATCTTTTTATGGGAATGGCAATATTTAAGTTTATTGGTTTGTAATATACCGCACCACAGACTGCCTTGCTGTGCAAGGCAGTCTGTGGGCGGAAGGTTCGCATCGTTATCAATGTGTAACTACAAAGTGTTTTGTGGCTGTACCTTGTGGTATACGCAATACAAAGATATATAATCCGGAAGGCAAATCTGCTATGTTAACCGTTAGTGTGGTAGTGCCATTAGGCAGAAAGTTGCTATTCCATACGGTTTTCCGATAACTACCAATATTATCGTAGAGTTCCAACCTTGCTCCATCAATCGGACTTTGTGCTCGCAGTACAATAGTTACCGACTCGCTACCAGCGGGATTAGGCAGTATCGAACGAATCTTTACTGCTTCCTTCCCGGGCAGCTCTTCTTCCTTAGCATCATTTGAAAGACTTATGCCTTCTAAATCCTTTTCAGAGGTTGCCATAGTAAAATCATCCAGATAGACTTTGGAATCATATTTGTTGACAGTTGTAGGCATCTTGAGTTGCCGCTGTCCGACGCGCTCTTTTTCTGGAATTGGCCATTGAAAATTCGGTGTTACGCCACCAATCCATTCCGCCACTTTGGTCCAAGTCTGCCCCTTTTCACGTATCCATGCTTCATAAAGCCCTTGTTCTTGCGAGATATCAATATGAATCCGCACTTGATACCAACGCCCCTCGAAAAATGGGATTCTGTTCACATTTTGATGCAACCTCGAAGGAGCGTAAGGTTCACCCATATTATTCGCCAACGGGGCTTCTAAATAGAAGACTACGCCACTGCCCGGAACGTCGTAATCATCATTAGCATTGCGGAGCCCTAACAGCCACGCAAAGTCAGTAATACCATCTCCATCTACATCATGTATTGTGCACGGGTACCATGCTCGACACGGATAAAGAAATTTTTGCTTATAGAAGCGGCTCTCCGGGGTAGCATAAAACCAGAATTGAAACCAGACATTTGCGGGAATCGTCGTCAGAGTAGTGGACTCGCCCCCATACCCGATCCAAAAATCCGTTTGTGAATAGGGGAACCCAGGAGGCGGTGGGGATGTCGTGGGCAACGCTTCCAAGACCAGGACGCGGGATTGTCGTGTGGCATCATACTGCGTGTAGATGTACCCGCTTCCGCGTCGATACACAGAATTGTTCGCTTTGACTCCATCCCACCCATGTGCCTGGAACACAGTTTCTACGTTAGTCGCTTCGCGCGCCGCATAATATTCAAAATCATCAAAAAAAAGTGGCTGCGCTTTTACCGAGCCGATTGTTCCCAGAAAAAGCCCGAATACAAACAACAACATCAGAATATATCTATCTTTCCACCGCCTTGACATTAATGCTAAACCTATTTTGACACCAAAACTTTTTTCGGGAAAAAAGCAACAGCGCTTCGTTCGTGCCAATGTTATTGCAAATGGAGGTAGCTTATTCATAGAAACTCCTTTTATTTGGTTTATAAAATTGCCTACAAAATAAAATTAATAAAAAAGTTAAACAGCATTTAAAAAATTTTTTATAGGCAATTTTTTCTGCTTTAATTATGTTTAGTTTCAATCTTTGTTCTAATAGAAGCCGTTCTTAAAATTTCATTGTTTTGCAGTTCCATCCCACACACTTCGCAGACTATCATTTTTGCCTCCATTGATAAGTAGAACGATTAGGGTTTTGTCGATTTGTTATCGATTTTGACATAAAGGTAATACCCATATAGCAAATGTTCGGTTGGTCATCGAAGCACTGAGCGAAAAAGTATATATCAATATTTTTGTATTGCAGTCCTGCAAAGTATGTATTTGGTGATGGATTTGGGTCTCCCGATTCGCTAAGAGGGGGATAGATTTCGCGGGTCGCAAAAGCAAAGTGCAGCCAACTATATACATCGATAGTATCTTTGACTATTATCCACATATCCACAATGCCGTTTACAGTATGGACGACTATTGTCTCAAACCATCCATATAATAGGGAATGGAACATAGGTCTGAGTGTTAGGGTATATTGATAACACTCGATAGGCTGTGTTGTAGTAGGATATAGCGAATAGCAGTTCTCATCAACTGTTCTTTCGACATCAATACTTTTAATCGAAGCGACAGATGATAAACTCTTTTGCACGTCATCGATAGTTGTGCCAAGTCGGATTGGCAAGATTGTGTAATAGGGGAACACCCCAGATTGATTCGATTGTGCTTGTGTTACACTGGTGAACACAATAAAAGAAGCGATAAGAACAACGACACTTTTCATTTTAGAAACCCTCCAAAGTATATGTATGACATTCATTTAATATTCTTTTATGTGCTAATTTTGAATATTTTGGACTAATATCGATACCAAATTTCAGCCTTTATTCTAACAGATGTTATTTTAAAATTACAAAACTAATCGAAATTTTCGGCGCCGTTTTGTTGCAACCCTTGTTTTAATAAACGTCGTTCTTAAATTTGCAAAACTACATTTCTATTTCGGCGCCGTCGAATTTCAACCCTTGTTGTAATGGATATTGCCCTTAAACAATGCAAAATTACATTTTTATTTCTCTTTTGTGCATAATTTCAATCCTTGTTGTAATAGATGTTGCTCTTAAGCCTATCGCACTACGAGGTATCTTCCATAGCCTAAAAGTAACAAAGGAATTTTTGGATTTATGAATAAAATTATTATTTTGCATTTGTGGTTTAAGCAAAGAATAAAAAAATGAAAAAACTGGTTGAATGGGTAAACGACGATGAGGTCATCATTAGAGGAACAACATACTGGTCAATCCGTAAAGTCGCACGCGACCTACACTTATCGCGAACCACTATTGTGAACAAATCGAAAGCAAACCATATACCAATTATCAAGCTAACTCGCTTGTTCGTTCCACGCGACGCCGTGTTGAAATACTTTTCAAAGGTGAACTTATGATTATAGAAATTTTAGAAATGACAGAAAAAGGATTGCCTCTTCGCATAAAATACCAAGGCAAAGAATTCTGGCACTATACGAAACTGTCCAGCGAACTACGTGTCTCCCCCTCTAACCTTTGTAGAAATACGTATAAAAAAAATGTTAACCATATCAGAGTTCATAGCCTATATGTCGATGTAGAAGATTTTTTAGATAAGCTAAACTACGCTTGAAAATATTGGAAAGTCATTTGTATTTTTTCATACGTATCGAAAAAAACATCAATGCACAATAGTATTGGAACATTTCTTGCTCACGGAAGCGTTCGAGCTAATAAATTGACGTTATTTAGGAAGTACAAGTACCTGAACGTCCATACAAGTTTCAATCCTTGTTTTGATGGATGCTGCTCTTAAACAAGTTTAAATTCCACACTGGTTCGATGCTCACAAGTTTGGGCATGTTTGGAAACTGCCCTTGCGATATCAGGAGTTACGCAGTTATTGACGCGCCAATGCGTCTCGCCTTTCCATCTCTCCCGTGTTAAAATTTTAGCAGAGGGAAACAAAGTGGAAAGGGCGCAACAAAGGTACAAAGTAGCGTCGGGGTTCAACCCGACGCAATTAAGTCTGTGTCGGGCAAGGCCCGACGCTACATTCAACGCTGAAATTTCAGGCAGACAGATGTCAAGGTTATCGCCATCCTTTTATCCGTGTCTTGTGCCAAAATTTTAACGATGTGAAGGCAACTGAGTAAGTCCTACATCAATACCCGATTTGCGTCGCTGCTTGCTTCAAAATTTCGGCGCTGCGGCGCAAGGCGGCACGCTCGCCGTCGCCGAGGGGCAGCGACAGCGTTGCCAAAATGCCGTTACGCCCGACGACACGCGGCAGCGAAAGCGCCACGTCCGATACGCCGTCCACTTCCGCATTAAGCATGGACACGGTGAAGACGGCACACTCGTTTCGCAAAATCGCCTGCGTCAACCGAGCCAACGCCGCACCGATGCCGTGATAGGTAGCGCCTTTGCCTTCAATGATGCGATAGGCAGCGCGGCGAACGCTTTCGTCAATGCGCTGGCGCACCTCGTCGGTAAGCGGTCGTCCGATTTGTTCGGCGAAGGCGGCGATGTCCACACTGCCGACCTTCGCTTCCGACCAGAGCAAAACCTCCGAATCACCGTGCTCGCCCAAAACATAGGTGTGTACCGACTGCGGCGACACGCTGAGGTGCTCGCCCAGCAGCGCCCGAAAGCGGGCGGTGTCCAAAATCGTGCCTGACCCGATGACCCTTTCTGGCGGCAAGTCCGAAAGGCGCGTGGCGACTTGCGTCATGACATCCACCGGGTTAGTGGCAACCAACAGGACGGCATCGGGTGCGTGTTGGCGCACCTTTGGGATAACGTTAACAAACACCTGGGCGTTGCGCTCCAAAAGTTGCAGCCTCGTTTCACCCGGACGCTGTGCGACACCGGCGGCGATGATGACGACCGCCGCATCGGTCAGGTCAGGGTAATCGCCCGCTTGCACCCGAACGGGATGGGAGAAGGGAGTGGCGTGCAGAATGTCTTGCGCATGGGCATCCGCCAAGCGCCGGTCAATATCCACCAAGACCAACTCGCTACAAACGCCTTGCAATACCGTAGCATACGCCGCCGTGCTCCCGACGAACCCGCTGCCGACAATGCCCACTTTCATGCCTTCATCAACTCCTTTTCCGCTGCGCCCAAAACGCGCCGCCTTTGATTTCGACACAACATAGGGGCAGTTTCCAAACATGCTCCTATGTTGTGTTTAAATTCCACACTGGTTCGATGCTTACAAGACTTAAGCGAATTTAATGCACTTGGGAGGCTCAAGTTAAAATTCCACACTAGTTCAATGCTCACACTATGTTTCATTCCTTGTTTTAATGAATGTTGCTCTTAAACAATGTTTAACACATTACAAACTTACAAAAATTTTTTTAGTTTCAATCCTTGTTTTAATGGATGTTGCTCTTAAACGGGATTGCTGTCGACAGAGAGGGAAAATTGAAAAAGTTTCAATCCTTGTTTTAATGGATGTTGCTCTTAAACCCTTCAAATCCCCTGTGATATCAATATACACGGGAGTTTCAATCCTTGTTTTAATGGATGTTGCTCTTAAACGATTTCGAACGTTCTGAACAGGTGGAATCGATTTGCGTTTCAATCCTTGTTTTAATGGATGTTGCTCTTAAACATAAAAGAGCTGAAATGAGTGAAGAGAAATATTTTCGTTTCAATCCTTGTTTTAATGGATGTTGCTCTTAAACATAAAAGAGCTGAAATGAGTGAAGAGAAATATTTTCGTTTCAATCCTTGTTTTAATGGATGTTGCTCTTAAACTCGCAACAACGAGACGCAGAAATTCAGAAAAATATGAGTTTCAATCCTTGTTTTAATGGATGTTGCTCTTAAACAGAATATGAACAATTTGGGATCGTCGACCCGAAAAGAGTTTCAATCCTTGTTTTAATGGATGTTGCTCTTAAACTATTTTAAACCGTGTGGACGGCAATCTTTCTACTGAGTTTCAATCCTTGTTTTAATGGATGTTGCTCTTAAACACAGGTAGGGTATATGTAACAGGGGATTATGCGGGGGTTTCAATCCTTGTTTTAATGGATGTTGCTCTTAAACACAAAAATGCTCGTCTCTGTTTTGTGTGTTTTGGAGTGTTTCAATCCTTGTTTTAATGGATGTTGCTCTTAAACTTGATGGAAAAAACTTAAAAATCCCCAATTTTTAGTTTCAATCCTTGTTTTAATGGATGTTGCTCTTAAACTCGTAGAATGGCTCTACGAAACGGAAGATAATCCGTGTTTCAATCCTTGTTTTAATGGATGTTGCTCTTAAACCCCCTACACGAATTTTCGTAAATTATGGTGATAAAGAGTTTCAATCCTTGTTTTAATGGATGTTGCTCTTAAACATTAGATTATCAAGACGTTATAATTGATAAAATTCTGTTTCAATCCTTGTTTTAATGGATGTTGCTCTTAAACTCGATACCCTCGCTCGTCTTTCAATACTTCCCACGCATGTTTCAATCCTTGTTTTAATGGATGTTGCTCTTAAACCTATGTCTGATTTTAGTAGGCGCTCAGGGAGTAGGGTTTCAATCCTTGTTTTAATGGATGTTGCTCTTAAACTTTATATTTTTCTCGTTTTGATTCTGGAATACGGCGTTTCAATCCTTGTTTTAATGGATGTTGCTCTTAAACTTTTGATCCCATTTCGGAAGAGATTTGAAATAGTTTTGTTTCAATCCTTGTTTTAATG
>CAZPSM010000006.1:51363-53053 GCA_964589125.1 uncultured Hyphomicrobiales bacterium
AATGGATGTTGCTCTTAAACCCTCCGTAACCACAATTCTGTCTCATACCCTGCCGAGTTTCAATCCTTGTTTTAATGGATGTTGCTCTTAAACGACCATATTTGCCAATGAGGTGAGTTTGCTTGCTTTAGTTTCAATCCTTGTTTTAATGGATGTTGCTCTTAAACCAGGTGAAATAAGAAACACACTAGAAAAAGATTTATAGTTTCAATCCTTGTTTTAATGGATGTTGCTCTTAAACTTTCACAAAACCAACCATCTTCGGGAAGAAACTCGGTTGCAATCCTTGTTTTATTGGATGTTGCTCTTAAACTCTTTCTACTGATAATGCGTTGATTTATCGTATTTGTTTCAATCCTTGTTTTAATGGATGTTGCTCTTAAACAGAAAGAATTAAACAAACTCTTTTATGGAAGCGGTGTTTCAATCCTTGTTTTAATGGATGTTGCTCTTAAACCTCCTGGTTTCCAGCCGAAAAAGCAACCGATATTTGTTTCAATCCTTGTTTTAATGGATGTTGCTCTTAAACTGATAGAAGAGGTGATCTATCCGTGATCTCAGATTGTGTTTCAATCCTTGTTTTAATGGATGTTGCTCTTAAACATCTTTGCTGACGCTCGTAAAGCCGCAATACAGGGTTTCAATCCTTGTTTTAATGGATGTTGCTCTTAAACTATAATAGTAATCTATACATTTACTCAACTGTTTATCGTTTCAATCCTTGTTTTAATGGATGTTGCTCTTAAACATTGAGACGCAGGATTTTTATGGAAAAGCGGGCAGGGTTTCAATCCTTGTTTTAATGGATGTTGCTCTTAAACTAGTTTGGGTTCGGGGAATTCAGGGAAATTTTCTTGTTTCAATCCTTGTTTTAATGGATGTTGCTCTTAAACCTCGGTGGGTGTATGATGCTTTGGTAAGTCGTGGAATTGAGTTTCAATCCTTGTTTTAATGGATGTTGCTCTTAAACTTATATTTTCGTTCAGGTTTTCTATCTTGCACTCCCGGTTTCAATCCTTGTTTTAATGGATGTTGCTCTTAAACTAAGTGCCGATTATTTGTTGAAAATAGTTTATATACTGTTTCAATCCTTGTTTTAATGGATGTTGCTCTTAAACTTGATGTAAAGAATATTGTTAAACTATGGCAAGGAGAGTTTCAATCCTTGTTTTAATGGATGTTGCTCTTAAACCCTAGCGAATTCATATGGGGTATTATTTGAGAAATGTTTCAATCCTTGTTTTAATGGATGTTGCTCTTAAACCCCGGGGATACCAGCATCACATATTGTTACTGCGAGTCGTTTCAATCCTTGTTTTAATGGATGTTGCTCTTAAACAGAAATGCATCCGACGGAAACGATTGATTACAAGGGTTTCAATCCTTGTTTTAATGGATGTTGCTCTTAAACTGCTTTGAGGTTGCACTATGGAGCGATTTCGAGGATGTTTCAATCCTTGTTTTAATGGATGTTGCTCTTAAACCTTCAAAAACGCCCACGAGCCGTGCCTTCGGATGCCGGTTTCAATCCTTGTTTTAATGGATGTTGCTCTTAAACGATATTTCCATTTTAGATATTTATTTTCGTGTTTTAGGTTTCAATCCTTGTTTTAATGGATGTTGCTCTTAAACTGCGTTCTTCACATCTTGTAACAAACTCAAACTATAGTTTCAATCCTTGTTTTAATGG
>CAZPSM010000007.1:0-275 GCA_964589125.1 uncultured Hyphomicrobiales bacterium
GAAAAAATATATAGTTTTTTTGGTATTTGTTGTTCTTTTTGGCTTTGTAGCGAACAATAAAGTCAAAGCAACCTGTCCAGATGGATGGTTCGAACATTGGAATATAGTAACATATACTTACGAGTACAACGGAGCAACGTTTTATTGCAATGTTTGGGTGAATTTTTGTTGCCGATGGAATCCCGAAACTCACCAAGTAGAAATTATCTTAAAAAACCTTGGGGCCACCGAACCGGATTACACTGATTGTTTGGCAGCAATATACTATACTCCTG
>CAZPSM010000007.1:292-9008 GCA_964589125.1 uncultured Hyphomicrobiales bacterium
CTGGTTTATGGGAAGCCTATGTCGATTTTCTATATGGAAAAGTCATTGAATTGGCTAAATCCGACCAAAATTGCTCACCGGTGTGTCCAGCTTGCGATGGAGGCGAACCAGCATTATCTTATATTTTAAAGGTATATGCTTGTTTCAAGTGGGTAAGCAGACCAGTGCTTTTCACCTGGAATGGTCACCCTGTGGAGTGGATTGATGAGATTAAAGCCTGCGAGCAAGACAATTACTGTCTCTATACTTATGCTTGCTGCTCAGATTGGAACTCGTCCCCGCCTACAACTCTGAACTGGCTTGTTTCAGTCCAAGAGTATGGTCCACGACAATGTACAACTACAAGGCCACAGGTTCCTCCCCCAGGGATGGATTGGAACCAATCTTGGGAAACAGAATGCTTTGCAGAGCCTTGTGGAAGCCAATAAGTATATGGGGTGTGTTTTATTCACCCTAGTTTTGTAAATTTTGTCCACCAAATAAAATGGAGGTAATATGAGAAATTTTAAAGTGCTTTTAGGAATTTTATTTATTATTGTTTTTGCCTCGAAAGGTTTTGCAGAACTGGATTTTTTGAATAGTATGGAGAAAAAGTTAATTTCATACAATTATGTTGGAGTAACATATAATGGTTCTTCGATGCTGGTATGGGGAAATACTGGGGAAGTTCTTCGTTCAGTCGACAAAGGAAAGAATTGGGAACGTATAATAATTACTAACGATTGGAACTATTACATTGTGGGAATTGACTCTATAGGGGGAAAATATGTTGGTGTCCTCAATCAAAAATATGGTATTTTCTCGACCGACAATGGAAAAACATGGCAACTAGTAGATATTGGTGAACAGGAATTGATTTACAAAATATTTCGGTATAAAAATAATTTATATTATATGACAAAAAGCAAATTCAAAGCATACGATGAAAATTTCAATTTGGTTAAAGAGATCAACTACACAATAGATACTAATTATTACGAGTTTGTTGTAACCAACAATACAATAATCTATCCAAGCGGTAACGGAAAAATCAAATTAATTAATGTCGAAAATTCACAAGAAACCGCATTGGATTTGAAGGCTGCAAATTTATGCGACGAGTGTGCACTGCCAACAAATTTTCTCACCGATGAAAATTATTTTTGCTTTTTGCTCGGGAAAAATTACTTTCGGTACAACTTCTCAACAAAAAGTTTCTATTTGTTTGCAAGGACGATGGCAACTGCAAGGACAGCGTTTGCACTTTGGAAGGGTAACCTATATCAAGTAGTTACAAGGTATTTTTCGGGACTCGATTCTCTTTTCTTCTATCAATTGTCGCTGGACATCAACAGCATCAAAAGGGTGAATAATGGTGGCTTCGATAGAAGATTGATTGGTTCTGAGTTCACCGGCTTAAGATTTGTCAACGATAATTTAGTCATTGGTGTAGGAAATAAGAAATTGATATGTGTTAGTTCAAATGGCGGGGCAACCTGGTCGGTTGTCTCCTTCGTGAATATGTCGGTGGTACAAGGAAATTTATTTATTTTCGATACATTAAACCTTCGAGTTGTGGATAGTTTTCACAACTTTTACTACACAACAAATGGAGGTATAACCTGGCTTCCGACACGTCAGTTCCCAAACAAAATATTAGGGAAATTTAGTCCTATACTAGGTGAAAAATTTCATTATTTTTTTGACCCTCAGAATGGAATTTCAGTATTTTCAAAATCACTAACACCCGACTCAAATATCATCTATACTTCAGACAAAGGTGAAACTCTCCATCTTGCATATTCAAACGAATTCAACTATTTGGGTGATACCTACTATACGCTTCCTAAAGGTGAAAAGTTAATTGTATTCACCATTAATCAAATGGCCACTTATGGAATTTGGTTTATTGTTTGGGAAGTTAATAAGAATTTGGAGTTTAAGAAGCAATCTTATTCACCGTATAGACAAATTTCCTATCCTGTGGTTTTAAATGAACAGATTATTGCGCCTTCGGTTTCACTACCTGCTGGACAGACTTTTGGAGACCCATTATATTGGATAATAAAATCTACCGATTGGGGATTTACTTGGGATTCCATACTAATTGGTAGAGCTTATGATAGCATTTACCCACCTCAATCCACTGTTGGTACTAGATCTTTCTCAAAGGGTGCTTGGGGATTTGATAATAATTTTTATACTACTTTCGAATACTATTATCAAAAAGATTCATCTTCACCTCTGTCTTCTAATATATTGCTATATCATTTTGACCTTCTTACAAATGAGATTACATTCATAGACACGATTGAAAAAGCATTTCAGCCTAATACTATGTTTAAACTCCAAAATAAATATTACCTTTTAAATTATAGGTTTGCCCTTCCGAAACCAATGTTTAAACTTAATGTATTCTATGAACCTAAAAAGTTTCAGGTAATCGATTTATCGAACGAAAGGTTCTTCCCCACTAGTTTTGTTCGTTCCTCTCTGAACCCAACCCTTGTATCAATTAATATTTGGGATACTTTGCGCCCTTTGTCTAGTTTTGTTTACTTGATAAAAGACAATTCATATTCAGATGTCGAAGATAGCCATCTTGATGTTCGCTACTACACGACGCATTTTTACGCGACGGAGCCATATCCCTTGCCGGCACGTAGCATTGTAAAGAGCAAACTTTATTGGGATGGTAGTTTCGATTTGCGTCAAGCAATAGATGGAGTTTATGATGTGATGGGTAACAAAGTCGAAGGGAAGGAACGAATAACGCTGAAAGATATAGGCAAAGCAACGGCAGAGTTGGTGTGGGAGTGCAGTGGAGTCCCCGCTGGTGTGTATTTCATAGTGATTCGGCACAATGGACGAGCAGATACGATACCGGTGATAGTGGAGTAAGAGATAGATTCTTCGCTGCGTTCAGAATGACCCGAAGATTCTTCGCTTCGCTCAGAATGACAAGGGAAAGGGAAGCAGAATGACAATGGGGGAAGGCAATGTCATTCTGAGTCCCATCCCGTCCCACGAGACGGGATGGAACGAAGAATCTAAAAGAAATGGTAGTGGAAGAGATTCTTCACTGCGTTCAGAATGACAGAAGGAAAGAGACCAATAGGAATAACAAAGCCTGCCTATATTTACAAAATTAGTATGTTTTTATAGAACATATTCCAAATGTTTTATTTTTTTTGTAATTTGGAATGTTAAGTTTTTAGGGAGATGGAATGAATTATTCTATGTTTTTAGTGTCATTTGTTGTTATCTTTTTACTAACCTTTATTAATCCACTTCATTCGCAAGAGGAGCAAATCCAATTTCAAGAAGAGGAATACCAACCCGATACAGCAAAAGCTTCCGAAGAGCCGGTCCCAGAACGTTTGAAGTATTATCGCGAACGCTACGAAGAAACTTTCAACGAGCCGTTCGATGTTGTTTGGCGCTCGATTAAAAAATCACTCGAAGATATTAGTTGTATGATTTCTTACGAAAAATACCAACAAGACCAGAATGGGCTTTTCAGTGGGACATTGAAATCCGACTTTTGTGTTTTCTCGTTCGGGCGCGATACAACCTTTAAAGTTTTGAAGCGATACAGCCTCGAAATGCCTTTGATTCGAGGTGGTATTTGGGAAAACGGAAGAATCCAATACAATTTCAAAGTTAAGGAAAACGAAGATGGAACCGTATTCCTTTCTTTCCGAGCTCAGTTAAGCGGATTCGAGGATTTCGTTACCCATCAAGTCCACTTCTGGAAATCGAATGGATATTTAGAAACCAAAATGCTCGAACGAATCAGAAATAATCTGGCTTTAGTGAAGGAAAAGGAATAATACACCTTTTACCTATAGGAGAATAAAGACAAGTATTTGAAACTACTTTCGCGAGCTTTTTCTTTTATTGCACTATTATTTTTCTGAACCCTATTGTATTGTTTTGCCCAAAAAGTTGGAGCAAATAAACTCCAACGGGTAATTGAGGTATCTCAATTAAATCGTTGCTAACTGGATAGGTTTCAAAAACTTTTACACCAAGTATATTATAAATTTTATAATACTTTAAGTTAAAGTTACTGGGAGGTTCTAATGTTTCGACTACACCGTTTGGATACCTAATTTTCAATAAATCGAGTTGCGAATCCGGGCCCGATTGATAGTTACCGAAATTAACAATTGGATATAGCCGAAATTGGAGTTCCGAGATGTCCCATCCAGAATAATTCCTTGCCCTATCGCTTAGTAGAGTAAATTTTATTAGAATATTTTTGCCTAAATATGGTTTTAAATCGAATAATTGCAAATTTTGATAAGGGAAGATTCCTGCAAAGCCGAACGTTCCAAGTTTCTGTTTTCCAAATTGATTCCCACTTGCGGGCGTTGAAAGTTTCGAACGAATATTGAGCCATTGACTTCCTCCATCGGTCGATATTTCTACAGTTGCAAAGTCGTAGAAAGGCTCGATTAACCATCGAGATAGGATGGAGAGTTGAGCATTGTTATAATTTAATTTGAAATGTTGTCGTAATACCAGAATATTCTCGGTCGAATCGGGGTAATTTCGATGCGGGCTATCGGCAAGGATATAATGTCCACTCATTTGGTCGAGTTCAAAATCCCAAATTCCTTTGGAGAAGTCCCACCATTGGCGTTCCATTAAATCTACTATTTTGTAATCATAAAGCGTTACTCCGAAGGTATCGTTTCTTGATATTCCATCCTGAACTATTTGGATGTTAAAATTGACCTCCGTTCCGTTTACAAAGTTAGGCTTTGGAATCGGCAGTTGAATGGTGAAAGAAGTATCCTTTGTGCTTTTTAGTCCAGATATAACGATAGTCGAATCGAAAGGATATTCCTTCGAAAGAGAAGTAATCCTCAGTGGAAATGGGATATTGTAGTCCGAAAGACCGATGTTTTGCAGAGAAATGTTAATTAAGCCAATTTTTCTTAGGGTATCGAATTGATAAAAGAAATCGGTTGGACGTATATTTGCTTCAGCCGACCAGAGCCAATTTCTAAGTAATGGGATGTTTTCTATTGCAATAGGAACGATTCTATTTGGGTTGGGCCAAAAACCATCGAATTGATAACCTGCTTCGGGTGTCATTGCAATTATTTTGGCTTTTAGAGAGTCTTCGGCATACATCCAATCATCGGAATTTCCGCGTGTTGGATAACCAACGGTTTCCTTATCTTTTCCAAAATAATATCCGTTAAATGAGTTAATATATTTCGAAAATCCACGATAAAAGTTTGAATCGGGTGTTTCCCGCTCTATCGCGGCGAACGGATATATCAGCATTCCTCCGTAAGTATGAAAATTCAAAGCGAGTTTGAAATTGTGTTGCATACAAAAAGAGCGAATTGCTCGCGTTTCGGGTTCTGAAAAAGGAGAATCTCCCCGATATGTTTCCAGTTGTGGCCGAGTGGAAGAGCCATTATTATCTGCATTCCAAAACTCAAAAGGACCATAGTTCCTGTTCAAATCAACGCCAAAAGTCGAATCGTTTAGTTTCCGACGATTTTTTCTCCATAGACCTCCCCCGTTTGGATAATGAGTTTCGTTGTAAACGTAGCCGTCGGGATTAAGAACGGGAATTACCCAAATTTGGCGAGTGGACAGCAAAAACGAGGCTTCGGGGTCTCCTAATTTGCCCGCCTCAAGCAGATTAAACAAGAAAAAAACCACAGTTGTTACCGTTCCAGGCTCGCGTGAATGATGAAGACAAGTTATAAGGATTTTTGGGACACTCACCGAAGGATTCCCAAAAGAATAAGCCAATATTGGGCGGTTTTCCCAAGAATAGCCTATTGTATCTTTTGAAACAAAAAATTGTGGATAAAAATCCTTCATTTGGTCAAATTGTTGGTAAATTTCATCCAATTTGTAGAAACCCGACATCGAGCCGAGCGAAAATCCTAACGGTTTGGGGTATTCTAACTCCTTAAATTCGTATGATATTTTATTAGCAAGGTATGTTTCGTAGTCATCGACTATTACTTCGTATGTAAATTTTTGTTCACTAAGGGAACTAATTTCATGCGAATTAAGTATCACGGCAACTCCTTCTTTCGTTCTGCTCGCCGATTCCAGGTCGTAACCATACGAAACAAACCTTTGATATTCTGCTTCATTATGTAATCTTATAAATACAAGTGAATATTTGGGAAAGAGTAATGAAACCGAACAGAAGAAAAATATTCCTACAATTAAAATTTTTTTCATCTCACTCAACAAATAAATCGACAAATTGGAATCTATTTACATCGAATAAACCACGGTCTCCTAATTTTAACGATGGTATGACAAGCAAAGACATAAACGAGAGAGTCATAAAGGGCGAAGTTAAAACCGAGCCATCCTTCTTTGCTTCGTCTTCGAGCCGAGAGTAAAACTTTGCGACTTCTTCGGCAGGCAAAATACTCATTAAGCCAGCGATTGGTAGCGGAAGAACAAATTCTTCCCTTTCGGTAACAAAGGATAGTCCGCCTCCGTTGCGTATAATAACGTTTATCGCTTTGGCAATCAACTCGTCGGAAACACCGATGGCAATAATATTATGAGAATCGTGGGCAACACTTGTTGCAATTGCAGAATGCTTCAACCCGAAATTCTTAGCAAAACCAATTGCTGGCTTAGCATCGGCATATCGGTTTACAACTGCAATTTTAAGAACATCGTTTTCGATATCGGAAATTACATTGCCATCCTTGAGCTTTACATCAACAACAATAGAGTTTGTTATTAATTCACCATCAATTGCCTCGATAACTCGGATTTTCGGCCCTTCTGGTTCAATGAAAAAATCATCGGGTCTTTTTTCCTTTGCATAAAATTTATTCGGGGTTGCGGTGGGTTTATGCTCGAACATCGATTGCCCATTTTTTGCGACCAGAATTCCTTTGATATAGGTTTCTACGACTTTGAAATCTTTCAAATCCTCGACAACTATGAAATCCGCATCGTCGCCGATGCGAAGGAGACCAACATCGAGTCCATAGTGGATTACTGGATTCAACGAAACAGCACGTAGTAGGTCGAATAAATCTGCTCCTTTCGAGATGCTACGAGCCACAAGTGTGTTAATATGTCCATTCACCAAGTCGTTTGGGTGTAGGTCGTCGGAACAAAACATAATCAGATTAGGATACTTTTGCAACAGTGGAAAGAGTTCATCGAAATTTTTTGCCGAAGAACCTTCGCGGATAAGTATTTTCATTCCTTTTCGGATTTTTTCTTCTGCTTCTTCGAACAGAAAGGACTCGTGGTCGGTAGCGATACCGGCGGCAATGTATTTTTCGAGCATTTCCCCGCGCAAGGCAGGAGCGTGTCCATCTATCGGCTTTCCCAATTCTTGTGCGATATTGATTTTTTCGATAACATCGGGCTCGTTGTTAATCACACCGGGAAAATTCATCATTTCGCTTAGGTATTTAATTTCGGGATTTTTAAGCAATAATTCAATATCTTTGGAAGTAATTTTCGCACCTGATGTTTCGAAATCAGTTGCTGGGACACACGAAGAAGCACCAAAGAAGAATTTGAAAGGGAAGCGTTTGCCATCTTCGAGCATAAACAATATTCCTTCGATACCAAGGACATTAGCTATTTCGTGCGGGTCCGAAACGGTTGCAACGGTTCCAAAGCGAACCGCTACACGTGCAAACTCGGAAGGAGGAAGCATTGAACTCTCGATGTGAATATGTGAATCAACAAAACCGGGAAGAATGTATGTAGAATAGTCGGTCCCACGTTCTTTTTTTATTTGCGTGATAACCCCATTTTCAAAATAAACTGTTCCGGGGAAAATTTGTCTTTCTAATATATCCACAATATTGCCCGAAATTTGCTTTCTCATACAGGTTCTCACGGATGATATTTATATTTTTCCGAAAAGGTTGGTGGAGAATACAGACGGAAATCGCCAAACCCACTATAATCGACAAAAATAAAAGTGCGATTGTTCGCATAAGTCCATATTTCATAGGTTCGGTTGCTATAAGAGTAATCTCTTTGTTCTTGTATGGTCATCGGTGAACCAAGAACAATATAAACCATACCACGGTCGGTTTGCCATCCTTCTAAATAGGATTTAAAGTTCTGATTTGCATATTGGATTCGTTGGTAATACTCTTCAAAGGCTTCGTTGTAGTCGGTCGAAGGGGTTGGGTCGAGTTTTTTCCAAAAGTCTTCGAAGCGCATGAGTTGTTCTTCGGGTGTCGAACCCTCGTTTATATAATCAATATCGCTTTGGTAAGCGACATATCTCAGCTGGCGAATTGACTTATCTAAGTTCTGTACTACCATTGTACTAATGCTGGGCGAAATCGTGAAAGTTCGCTCTGCAACCGAAAGTATTTCATCGTTTGTAAATATCGAGTCGTTCGATAGTGGCTTCAAGGCTACAACCCGGATGCTGTAACTCCCACTTGTAAGGCTACTCGGCAGTGCAAAAGGTAAGTATATTTGACTGACCGGACCAATTTCGCGGCGAACCCGACTACTTCGGTAAACTTCTCTCGATTTGTTATTAAATACTTGGATTACAAAATCACTTGCGGAAAGATTTGTGGTTCTTTGGTAAATTTCAAAAAATAAAAAAACGCTCTTTAAATCGCCAAGATTATCGGAAAGATAGGGAGTAATTTTGTATGAGCCATTAACACTTTCGATGTCGGAAACGAACATAAGACCAGACATTGAGAATTGATACCGAGCAAAATTCAAGGTGTTTGTC
>CAZPSM010000007.1:9034-17159 GCA_964589125.1 uncultured Hyphomicrobiales bacterium
TTAGAATTTTTATCGTAAAGCGATACCTCGAATGTATATCGCCCTTCGGGAAGTTCAAATTTAGTATAGACTTGCTGGAATTTTGCAGAACGCCCAAGTGTTTCAAGTTGTTCCCTCTCCACAATGGTTTTTGAGATATTTTGGCTTTTTATTCGATTTTTAAGTGAATCGAGCACGGCAAATGAAAGTTCATATTCTGCAACATAGTTATTCGATTTTCGAAAGAATGACACTGCACCATAAGGAACAAGTACAAAAACATCTATCCGGGAAAGAGTGTCGTTTGTAGATTTAAAGCAGATAGCATCGAAAAAAAACGGAGAACTTTCTTCGGCAAGCGTAATTGCAAAACCAAGCAGAAAAACAATAAAAAATTTTTTCATAAATCCTATTTTAAATAGATGCCATTTAAAGAGAACGATAGAAAAAAGATAATTATTGCAACCCATCCTAATATTTTTCGACCAATTCCCAAAGTTTGGGTTTCCGGAATGTAGGGATGCGGTATTTTAATCAGCAACCTCGTAAAAACTGCCCAAAAAAGCCAGCCACCCCATGAATCAAAAAACCATGGAACAAACGAGCGAAGTTGTTTAAGCAGAGGCAACAAATTATCTTGCAACCATATATAAAACCTATTTGGCATATCGAAATCGCTCAGCAAAGCCAAAATTGAACCCAACAGCGAGCCAATTCCAATAATGATTAGCAACCACCAGGCAATTTTGCCTATCCTATGCTGTAATTTACCAAACATTGCATAAATGATATGTCCGCCATCGAGTTGCCCGAAAGGCAATAAATTCAACGTGGTAACGAACAGACCAAACCACCCCACGCAAAGAAATGGATAGTGGTAAATTTCGTTCATCGGGGGCAACCACCCTTGTGGATTTGCAAACAATGGTGCAAGCAACGAATAGAGCAAGGTATCACCAAAATGCAAACCAGTTTCTGGTATCTTCCCTCCAAAACTTACAAGGTATTCCGGATGAATCGAATAAATAAATTCCTTCGGTGGAAGAGTTTGCAATCCGATTATCAAAAATGCAAGGGCAACAACAAACCCTGCAAGTGGACCAGCAATGCCAATATCGAAAAGGGCTTTTCTATTGGGTATTGGGGAACGTGTTACAATTACTGCCCCGAAAGTTCCAAAAAGCATAATTTCGGGGAAAGGAACGGGAATAAAATAAGGAAGCGAGGCATCGACACGATGAAACTTAGAAGCAAAGTAATGTCCAAACTCATGGGCACTTAAAAAAGTAATGATAAGTGCCGCATAAGTTAATCCATAATGCCAGTTATTCAAATCCAAATAGTTCTTCATTGCCCATTGGGCTCCTGCAATCATACAAGTAATAAAAGTTAAAGCGAAAAGTAGCAGATGGACCCAAAACGGCGATCTCCTTTGTAGAAAACGTGGACGCCGATACTCGTAATGTTCTTGTGGATATGCCATAATCAAAATTTATGTTTAAGATACTCAATAACTATTTGAAAATCCCCTTCTGTGTATTGATAAGCTATAGCAAAGCCTAAGAATAACAAAGTTACTATAATTATTACAATATAAATAAAAAGTGAAAAACGAAAATTTCCGATTTCTGCAAATATTGTCTTATATTTTGCCTTTTTAAACAAGTAGTAAAGTAAAGACGACGAGATGCATAAGAAAATAAGAAGCGATAAAAGTTTAATATCTATTGAATATTCCGTTTCGATTCGAAATAGGAACAAAACCGAACTTATCCAAACGGTATAAAAAAGGCTAGTTAAATAGCTTGTCGCGATGGTGAGTTCTTCTAATGTATTCGCAATTCGCATCTTTTTTGCAAGGATAAAATTGCTTTTTAAACAAGATATAACAACAATACTGGAAAAAACTTTCATCAAATGTTTCATCTTATTTCAACTCGGGTCGCATTTGAGGAAATAAAATAACATCCCGGATTGATTTTTGATTCGTCAGAAGCATAACTAATCGGTCGATTCCGATGCCCAAACCACCAGTTGGAGGCATCCCAACTTCGAGAGCGTAAAGGAAATCTTCGTCCAATACCATTGCTTCCTCGTCGCCTTTTGCACGCAACAGCGCTTGCTCTTCGAAGCGTTTCCGTTGGTCGCGAGGGTCGTTGAGTTCCGAAAATGCGTTTGCTATTTCGAAGCCATTGATGAAAAGTTCAAATCGTTCAACAAGCCCCTCGGCGGTGCGGTGTTTTTTTGCTAATGGAGAAATCTCGGTTGGGTAATCGATGACGAATGTTGGTTGTATTAAATTTGGCTGGACGACTTCGCTAAAAATTTCATCCAGAATTTTCATTGCACCCGCCGAAGCATCTATTTCTAATCCAAGATTTTTGGCAATTTTATATAATTCCTTATCCGACAATCCAAACAGGTCTTGTTGTGTATATTCTTGAAATAAATCGAACATTTTAGCTCGGCGGAAAGGTCGGGCAAAATTTATAGTGTTCTCTCCATAAGTTATTGTTTCTTTCCCGTAGAGTTTCTTCACAAGTGTGTATAAAAGTTCTTCGACTAAATCCATAATCCAGAAGTAATCTTTGTAGGCAACGTATATTTCGAGGGCTGTAAATTCGGGGTTATGCATTCTGTCCATACCCTCGTTGCGGAAGTTTTTGCTAATTTCATATACTCCTTCGAAGCCTCCAACGATAAGACGTTTCAGATATAGTTCATCGGCGATTCGAAGATACAAGTCGATATCGAGTGCATTATGATGGGTAATGAATGGGCGAGCAGCGGCTCCCCCGTAAATCGGCTGGAGAATAGGGGTTTCGACTTCCAACCAGCCACGAGAATCAAAAAACTCTCGGATTGTAGAAATTATTTTAGCACGCTTTCGGAAAACATCGCGAACGTTTGGGTTAACAATTAAATCGAGATAACGACGCCGATAACGTTGTTCCTTGTCGGTAAAAGCATCGTGGACAATTTGATTGCCACTTTCATCTTCTTCAACTTTCGGAACTGGAATCGGTTTTAACGATTTACAAAGGATTTTAAATTCTTTCGAGTGGACGGTGATTTCCCCCATTTTTGTCCGAAAGACAAATCCTTGCACTCCAATAATATCCCCGATATCGAGATATTTTAATAAATCGTATGATTCATTTAAGTCGTTTTTTCGAAAATAAATTTGAATTTTTCCGGTTTCGTCTTGGATGTCGCAAAAAGTAGCCTTGCCCATTCGACGGAAACTCATAATTCTCCCAGCAACAGAGACATTAGAAAGCGGGGTTGGGTCGTCGTCGGAAAAAGTTTCGAGGATATTTTTCACCGAGTGTGTCTTATCGAACGAGTATGGATAGGGGTCGAGTCCGCTTTGTTCCAGCAAAGCGAGTTCCTCGCGTCGGCGCGCTTCTTGGTCGGTTAGTTCATTTAAATCGATATTCTCCATAATTTTCAGAAAGATTGAAAAAATAAAAAGCGAAATTACAAAAAATGAAGGAGTTAGTTTAGGAAAGTTTAATAGAAAAAGCCACACCAGACACCCAGCGTGGCTTTCTTGTATAACAAAATTTATGGCAATATAAAATGAATGCCACCAAGTAGGCTAAAATATGTTGTGTTGCTACCCGAAGTGAAGATAATCACGTATTTCGCTGTTGCTCGAAATTCGAGATTTGGAGCAATTTTAAAAGCTCCGCCGACAAGTGGAGTGAAACCGAAGTCGGTATCGCTACTCGATGAGCTGTAGCCTAAATATGTAACCGATGCTGAAGAGAAGAATAGAAAAGTCTCGGCTCCGATATAGGGATGCCATCCACTTGCTTGAAATCGGTACTGTATTCCTGCGTTTAACGGTATTATAGACCAACTAATTTCGTACCCACCACCCGATACCTTTGCACCAAACGACCAATAACCAAGTATCCCAGTAAGTGCAAGGTCAGGTTGCAAAAAATATGTGAACGCACCATTCAAACCAAAACCCGTTTTTGCAGCGTCGCCGAAATCTCCGGTTGGAAAAGCAAGACCTACGTCGCCACCAAGCATCATCGCAGGTCCGCGAGAATAACTTGGAGCAGAGAAAAGCAACGTGAACGCTAATACCGCAAGGGTCAAGAACTTGGACATAAAACCTCCTTTTGTTTAAAAAAATTTTAAATTGCTCGAAAAAGCAAATTAAAAAAAACAAGTTAAAGAAAAGATTTTTATTTAGCAAATAAAAGTCAAGAAAAAGTGATACAAAATTTTTTGCAAATGCGCCGAGAACCTGCTTCCGACAATATATGGCTTAGGTTATAAGTATAGCGAGTTCTCCGTTCAAAATGACGGGGTAATTCCTTTTTCCGTGTCATTTGATTCCGTCCCGTTCGACAAAACGGGGCGGAAGAAGAATCTTTTCCATTGCCTCTCTTTTAGATTCCTCACTACGCTCAGAATGACGAGTCCATATTGTTGACATTAAACAAGGGGTTGCACCCCCTTTTGTGTTGTGCTATTCTAAAAATTACTTCTGTTTTATTCTGAGAACGTTCGGTTTTGTTCGATGGAAAAGAAAAGCACCAGCAGAGTAAAAAATTATTCCCAACCGTGCTTTGTATTTGTTTTTTATGCTTGGCTCACCAATTCTGCAAATAAATCGTATGCCTTTGCACGTGTAATTTTCACTTTGCAAAAGTTTCCAACAAGCACTTCCTTTTTGCTGGGAAGAATAACAAGGTTATCTACTTCGGGAGCATCCATTTCCGTTCGCCCGTAATAGTTTCCCCCGTTTCGCTCGTCAACAAGAACTTTAATTTCTTTGCCAACGAGTTGACGATTTTTTTCGAGCGAGATTTTTTGTTGCAAAGCCATAAGTTCGTTCCTGCGCCGAATTTTTTCGGATTGGGGAATTGGGTCGCCCAAAGGAAATGCCGAGGTTCCATCCTCATGCGAATATGTGAATACGCCAACGCGGTCGAACCTATATGTAGCAACAAAGTCCAGAAGTTCGCGGAAATCCTTCTCTGTTTCGTTTGGATAGCCGACGATAAATGTAGTTCTAATGGTTGCGGTAGGAATTTTTGTTCTTATCTTTTCAATTAATTGTTGTATGGTTTTCTGTGATGTTCCCCGTCGCATCGACTTTAAAACCTTATCGGAGATGTGCTGAAGGGGTATATCCACATATTTGCAAATATTGTCTCTTTCGGCGATAACCTCGAGAGCCCCTTCGGGGAAACCTGCTGGATATGCATACATCAAACGAATCCACGAAATTCCGGGAATATCCGAAAGTTTTCTAAGTAGTTCGGGCAAAGTTGGCCGACCATAAATGTCCCTTCCGTAATATGTTGTATCTTGTGCGATAAGTATAAGTTCCCGGACACCTTGTTCAACAAGTTTTCGGGCTTCGGCTGTTATCTCTTCGAGCCTTCTGGATTTGTGTTTGCCACGAATCGATGGGATAGAACAAAACGAACATTCGCGATTACAGCCTTCCGAAATCTTTAAATAAGCGTAGTGCCTCGGGGTTAAAAGGAACCTTTCGCCCAAAAGTTCGGTCTTCAATTCTTCGTCTTGTTTTAAAAATTTAACAATCGACTCGGCAGAATCGACCCCAGCAAAGAAATCTACTTCGGGAAATTGTTCGGCAATACTTTTGGAAAACCTTTGAGTTAAACATCCAACTGTAAGAAGTTTTTCTATTTTGCCTCTCCTTTTCAATTCCACAGCTTCGAGTATAACTTGCAATGACTCCTTGGCCGAAGGCTTAATAAATCCACAAGTGTTTATTATACATATGTTTGCTTCGTTCAAATTAGTTGTAACATCGAGATTATTTGCGGAAAGTTTCCCAAGAAGGACTTCGCTATCGACCACGTTTTTGCTACAACCCAACGTTAGAACTGCAACCTTTTGTTTCTTCATACATTTCCATTAAATTTCGGCAAACACAAAGAACGAAACAGGAAGTTTTGAATTGTTATGAAAAGCAAAAAATCCGATACGAAAGTTCCAAAGATACTCACCTCCTCATTCTTCGTCTCCTACCGTTCTCACGTTTGTAGAACGAGGGGATAGAGCGAAATTATTATAAGAACTATACCCAATTTTCCACAAATTTTTGTTAATTTTGTATTCGATGGTCGCTTAGCTCAGTTGGTCGAGAGCGTTCGCCTCACACGCGAAAGGTCACTGGTTCAAATCCAGTAGCGACCACTCAAGAAGATAAAAAAATTTGTTCTCTTCCCGATAGACTCTCGAACATTCTCCTCGCAAGCATATAGTAAGAATCATATTGTCGAATAAAATTCCAATTAATGGTTACCCAATATTGGAATAATGTTTTTGGCACATCTATTGCATATCCGATTTGGTTATGTGCAAGGAGAAAAATTTATATACTTTAAGCCTGTTTCTGCTTTCTACAGTGCTTTTATTTTCGGGTTGTCAATCGACTACTCGGTTTTCATCCTGTCAGAACACTAAAAATCAACTGTCGGACTCGAAATACTCGACTGCTCAAGAGTTGACACAAAAACAAAGACTTCTTTTAGATGAGGCAAATCGCTGGCTTGGGACCCCGTATTGCTTTGGGGGAAACGATAGCCGTTGTGTCGATTGCTCGGGATTCGTTCAAAATCTTTTTGCCAATGTTGGAGTTGAGTTGCCCCGAACATCGAACGAACAGGCTAAGTACGGAAAGGCAGTCGAACTCAACGACTTAGATATTGGGGATTTGATATTTTTTGGAAGCCGAGGAAGAATTTCTCACGTAGCAGTTTATGCTGGAAGTGGACAAATAATACATTCTTCGACTTCGAGAGGGGTGGTTCGCGAACCTTTAAGCGACTCGATAATGAGAAACTTCGCTTTCGTCCGAAGGGTTCTCGAGTAAAAGAATATTTCTATTGGAAAGATAAAATAAATATTCGTCGATAATTTAACAAAACAATTATAGTATAATTCAGCGCGTAGTTTTACAGCAATTCTACATCTATTGGATTATTCTTCTTAATTTGCAATTTTTAGGACTTGCAACTTTCGAAATGCAAGAGAAGATAATAGAATTATCCCGGAGACGAAAAATATCCTTTTTCGATAGAAAATCGCCAACGTTCGTTGCCAGAGTATCGCTTTTAGTATCCATCGTGATGGCATTAGGAACATTTGCTCTTGGGTGGGTCGAAGGCTCTTTGTTCTACGAAACGAATGGATTGATTGCGTTCTCCGACATAATAAATTCCGCAATTTTGCTTTCTGCGCTGGCACATAGTGAACGTTCACCGGATTCATCGTTCAACTATGGATATGGGAAATACGAAAGTTTTGGGATTTTCATAAGTTCAAGCATTATTACCTTTGTTGCCTTTTATACAATTATTCAGGTTGTTCTTTCGTTTGGAAGTTTGCAACCAATAGGTAACTATAAATTTTTGGTTATATTTTCGGTGTTTACTTCTTTCCTGATGTTCAGAATGCACAAGATGCTAAATCGTGCTTATCGTAATTTTAAATTCCCGATTTTGCACTACGATTCGGAGCTTTGGAAGAACGACGCTTACGTGGAAATTGGGGTTATTTTAAATCTTCTCTTTTGTATCATTTTGGATAAACTGGGGCAAATTAGCCTTGCAAGGATTTTTGATTCCGTTGGTGCATTGGTTTTGGTTGGGTTTGCTATGAGAATCCCAATCAAATTTGGGAAAAAATCAATCGACCATCTACTCGATAGAACGCTTCCCGAACAGTTTCATTACAATATTCTTTCTGTAATCGCAGAAAATTTCAAATTTTTGTGTGAATTCCGTAATATTTACGCCCGACAATCGGGAAAAGATATCTTCGTCGAAATCGACGTCGTTTTACCCTATGATTTTACACTCGAAGAAGCCTACGAAGTCGAAAAGCAAATTACCAGCAAAATCAAAGAGATGTATCCAACTTCTCTGCCTCGGTTGTATGTAGTTCCTTGCAAACGCGATTGTATTTACGAACAAAGCAATACTTGCCCTGTAAGAAAATGGAAAATCGAACAAGAAAACAAGCAGGCTAAAGATATATGAATAAACGAAACTCCGATATACTTTCCGCATCAAAAAAGGATGAAGAACTCGACTCGACACTCCGACCGCGCCGTTTTGAAGCCTGGGGCGCCGAACGTGACGAT
>CAZPSM010000007.1:17169-51084 GCA_964589125.1 uncultured Hyphomicrobiales bacterium
GACAAGTAAAGATAGTCGACAATCTTAAAATTTTTATTCAAGCAGCAAAAGCTCGTAAAGAGGCTTTGGACCATATTTTGCTTACTGGACCGCCAGGCTTAGGGAAAACAACGCTATCGTATATAATTGCAAACGAGATGGAAGCTAAAATACGCGTTACCTCCGGTCCCGTCATCGAAAAGCCGGGCGATTTGGCTGGTATTCTTACGAATTTAGGAGCCGGGGAAATTTTGTTTATCGATGAAATCCACCGTCTTTCTCCCATAGTAGAAGAATACCTCTATTCAGCGATGGAAGAGTTTCGTATCGATATTGTTATCGATTCTGGACCGGCAGCAAGAACAGTTCAACTTAATCTCCCACATTTTACTCTGATAGGGGCGACAACTCGTGCAGGATTGTTAACCGCACCACTTCGCTCTCGTTTCGGCATCCTTAACCGATTGGATTATTACAGCCCGGAAGATTTGATGCAAATCGTTCAACGCTCGGCTAAAATTTTACGAATACCTATTCTCGACGAAGGTGCTTTGGAAATTTCTAAACGTTCGCGTGGAACTCCAAGAATCGCTAATCGCCTGCTTAAAAGAACCCGCGACTTTGCACAAGTTCTTGGGACAGGAACGATTGACTATGATATCGCCGTTCGAGCACTCGAGGCTCTCGAAGTCGATGAATACGGATTGGACGATATGGACAAAAGAATACTTTCGACAATCGTAGAAAAATTTAATGGGGGACCGGTTGGTATTAACACCATTGCAATTTCTGTCGGTGAAGAACCGGGAACAATCGAAGAAGTTTACGAGCCATTTCTAATACAAAATGGCTTTATTCAAAGAACGCCCCGAGGCCGCGTTGCTACACATCTTTGTTATAAATATTTTAAATATAGTCGTTCGGATTCGGATACTAAACTTTTCGACGAAGATGCAACTATTGGGTAATTCTTTCGACAATGTAAAACAGCAAATACTACAAAAGCCAATACTTTTTATTTTACTTCTGGGTTTTGCACTCAATCTTGTTGCTGTCCTCTTTTCGAAAGGATACGCAATGCACGACGACCATTTTGGACCCATCGAACAGCCCTGGGCGATTATTAATAATCCAAAAATATGGGAAGAGCGCAGCGAACCACACGCCCATAGTATATTCTATCCTTTGCTCCATTTCATTTTGTTTAAATCTCTTAATTCAATCGGGATTAACGACCCACACGAAATAATGTTCGTCGTCCGCTTCCTTCATTCTATTTATTCGTTGGTTACGTTAGTATTCCTATTTAAAATTTTGGAGCATTACTACCCACAAGATGTTGCATTAAAAACAACAATCGTATTTTCTTTGCTGTGGTTTATTCCCTTTATAAGCGTGCGAAATTTGATAGAAGTGGTCTGTATCCCACCAATGGCTGTTGCTTTCTGGATTATAACTACCAAAGGGGATAAAAGAACATCGTATTTCGTTGCGGGTGCTTTTTTTGCTCTGGCTTTTGCTTTTCGTTACCAAACTATTCTTGTCTCGGGCACAGTGTTTTTGGTTTTGCTTTTTCAGAAAAAAATCAGAGATATGTTTTCATTTGGCATCGGTTTTGTTGCCTTTGCTTTTATAATCCAAGGCACGGTGGATATATTTGCTTGGGGATATCCGTTCGCTTCGTTCATAGAATACGTAAGATACAACTTTACCCATAGCAAAGAATATACGACTGGGCCTTTCTATCGTTATATTCTTTTGCTTTTTGGTGCTTTCATTCCGCCGATAAGTATTTTCGTTTTGTATTACTTTTTCAAGGATTTTAGGCAAAAAATTATAATCCTTTTTCCACTGCTTGTATTTTTCATTTTTCATTCGATTTTTCCGAACAAGCAAGAACGCTTCATACTTCCAATCGTTCCTTTTGTTTTTATCTTTGGGCTCGCGGCTTGGCTCAAAAATGTAAATGAATCGAAATTCTGGGGGAACCGTAAAACGTTCTACAAAATTTTGTGGCTCATTGTCTGGTGCATCAATATCCCTTTGCTCTCAATTTTTACATTGAACTATGGAAAGAAGACCCGATGTGAATCGCTTTATCTGCTTTCTAAAAAAGACGATGTTAAAGGGGTATTCCAAATCACTGGGGAACTTGGTTCGTTCAAGCCACCAGAATTTTATTTAAATAAATATGGGACTCCAATTATTGAAATACCCGTAATTGACTCGCTCGTAAAATTTAGAAACTCGCCGCAACGACCTAATTATGCAATAATTTATGGGGAAAGCGATATGGAGGAGTTACGCTCCAAAAGCGAGAAAACCCTTCGTGCAAAATTAATTAAAGAAACAACCGTAGAGCCCAGTATTGCCGATTATATCCTGTTTAAACTTAATCCGAAATACAACAAGAATCAAACAGCCACAATATTCCGAATAGAATAAATTAAAATGTCCTAAAATCTACATAACCCATATAGTAGGAAAAGTAGGGATAGAAAGCCAAAGTGAAAAATGGTGTTGTGTTTAACATCGCCATCCCTTGCTACATTTGGAACGGTATAAAAGATGTTATCTTCTAACACATCGGGCATATTGGAACGATTTATTGAATTATGCAACTTTTTGGTTGTAAATTCGTAATATTAGGTATTATTAAGTATTAATCGTTGAAATAGTCTGTTTTTAGGTAGTTATGAAAAAGATATTGTTGATACTTTTTATTGTAATTTTACCTCTGCTATCGCAGGAGAAAGGCAAACAAAAGGTTTATACTCTCGAAGAATGCCTACGAATAGCAAAAGAACAAAACCCACAAATTAAAATTTCCGAATCGAACATTGCCATAACGGGTGCAGAACTAACTTCTGCTTTCGGCAACTATTTGCCAAACTTAAGTTTTAGTATGGGATACACTCGCCAACTCAATTTGGAGGAAGGTCAAAAAATTAACATTGGAGGCCAAACCATTGTTGTTGGGAAAATTGAGCCGAATTCATACAATATGAACCTTTCTGTAAATATGAATCTTTTCGATGGGTTCAGTCGTGAAGCAACATACAGCCAAGCAAAGGACAATCTCAATTCAGCATTTTCTTCGTATTCACAAACAATCAACAATGTAGCAATCAATGTCTACCGAAGTTATATAAGTGTTGTTCGAGCCGAAAAAATACTTTCTGTTCGGCAAAAGAACCTCGAGACCGGGACAAAAGAACTCGAACGCACACGTGCATACTACGAAGTGGGTTCTATCCCCGTTACTAATGTTCTTTCGCAAGAGGCGGACTTATCGGCAAAGGAAATTGAAATAATACAAGCAGAAAACGATTTAAAAAATGCAAAGGCAAATCTGATGGTAGCCATCGGGTTAAATCCGGATGTAGATTACACCGTTTCGGATGTTGAATTACCCAAGCAAATCACAGAAAGCGACATTGCAAACTTCCGAAAAGAGCTAGGAGATTTAGAATCACTTACTAATAGAGCATTTAAAAATCGTTTCGATTATTTGGCTCTTAATCAAAAAATTTCATCTGCACAATCTTCCTTAACAATAGCGCGTTCTGGATATCTTCCTACGCTTTCTGCTTATGGTGGTTGGTCGTGGGCAAACAATGAATTTAATAAGTTTGCCGATTTGGGAAGAACGTATGTTGGGCTTGCGTTACGTATTCCAATTTTCGAAAATTTTCGAACCAACTATCAACTTGAACTTGCCGAGGCTCAGGTGTTACAACTCAATATGCAGAAATTACAACTCGAACAAAGTATTCGCTCGGAAATTATTCGGGCTTTGAACAACTTCGAAACAGCAGTAAAACAACTCGATGCAACCGAACGCTCATATATTGCATCTCGAAAGAATTATGAAAGTGCAAAGGAACGCTACCAAGTCGGTTCAATCGGTATCACAGATTATATCCTTGCAAACAATATGTTGATTAACGCAGAAATCAATAGAATTAACGCTATTTATAACTATTTCATTGCACAAAAAGAAGTTTTATTCGTATTGGGTCTTCTTGAAACAAAATAAAAATAAATATATGGGGTTATTATGATATGTGAAAAATGCCACAATGATTATCCATCGACTTATTATTTCGCAACTCCGACGATTTGCAAGCAGTGCTTTGCGCAATTGCCGGAAGAGGAACAACGAGCATTGTCCGGATTGAGCAAGGACTATACAGGTATGCAGTCATTGGAGTTACGTGTCGGATTCGGAAAAAGATTCCTTGCCGCCTTTGTCGATTCACTAATAATCCTTGCTATTCTTGTTGTCTTCTACAAATATAATGGTTTTTTCGAGGCATATTTCGAGTTAATCAATGAATTTAAAGAAGCCGGAACAGATGCGGCGGCTGTCGCAGCAATCCAAAATGAATTTTTTGCGCAAAACAAACTCAATTTCCTTATCCCATCAATTTTGAGTCTGGTTTATTATCTACTTGAAATATTCAAAGGTGCTGCGGTAGGAAAAATGCTTCTTAATCTGCGAATTGCAAATTCGAATGGCAGCGAAGCAGCAAACTCAACCCTTCTACTTCGTTACTTAGTAAAGAACGCCTCTTCAATTATAGCAATTCTTTGGGTAATCTCTGGTTCAATGCTTTTGAACACGGTTAATACGGTTATCGGATTGGTCATTTTGCTAGGATTTTTCCTTGTTCTTGGCAAAAATCGTCAGGATATTCAAGACATAGTTGCTCGGACTGCCGTCTTCAAAAACGAAGATTTAGAATTACTAAAAGGGATTAATACACAAATTCAATAAGGGATGACAATGGCAAAGAAAAAATCCAAAAAACGGTTTTTCATTACTTTCGGTGTAATTACAATATTGCTAATAATTATAATTCTTGCATTTGTTGTTAAAAACGATAACGAGGTTGTCAAAGTAACAACTGCGAAAGTCGAACGCAGGACTATTGTTCAGACCGTTTCGGCGGTGGGAAAAATTGAACCAGAGGTCAAAGTCAAAATTTCGTCGGAAACAAGTGGCGAAATCATATACCTCGGGGTTCGCGAAGGCGATACTGTCGAAGTGGGTCAATTGCTGGTTCGTATCAAGCCCGATATAGTCGAAACGCAGCTCGAACAATTTAAATCCGCTGCCGATGCAGCGAAACTAGAAACCGAGGTTCTCCTTGCCGAAAAAATTCGCAGCGAAAGCGAACTAAAAAGAATAACAGAACTATACAAAAAAGAGTTTGCTTCGAAACAAGAGTTTGAACTTGCAAAAGCTAATTTCGACCGAGCCTATGCTAACTACAACGCCGGACTTGCCCGCTATGAGCAAGCACTTGCCGCCTATAAACAAATGCAAAAAAGTGCAGAACGAACCACTATTCGTTCGCCAATTAAAGGAATTGTAACAAAACTGAGTGTTGAAAAGGGCGAAAAAGTTGTTGGAACCGCACAAATGGCTGGAACCGAAATAATGGAAATTGCAGACCTTTCTGTGATGAATGCAATCGTCGAAGTAGATGAAAACGATATTGTTCAAGTGAAAGTCGGCGATTCCTCCACAATCGAGGTCGATGCAATTCCCGATGCGATTTATAAAGGAATTGTTTGGGAAACTGGACATAGTGCAATTACAAGCGGATTAGGAACCCAAGACCAAGTTACAAACTTTAAAGTCAAGGTTCGCTTTTTGCAACCAGACCGCAAACTTCGTCCCGGAATGACCTGCAATGTTGATATTCAGACATTAAAAAGGGAGAATGTTCTTGCTGTTCCATTGCAGTCGGTTACCATAAGGCTCGAAAATGTAGAAAAGGCTCCCGATGTGCAACCGGGGGGAATCCAAAAAGAAGGAGAAAAAGAAGAGAAAATAAGGAAACCTTCTGCTCCTTCCGTTGTTTTCCTCAACGACAATGGCAAAGCAAAAATGGTTCAAGTCAAAACGGGAATCAGTGACAAAGGATATATCGAAATTATAGAAGGCTTACAAGAAGGACAGGAAGTCGTTTCGGGGAGTTTTATGGCAGTTAGCAAACAACTCAAAGATGGTTCCCAAATTAAAGTTAACGCTCCCTCGGGCAAAAAACAATAGAAAAAAGTAAATTTATAATTCGATTATCCACATTCTTTAACTTTATAATTTAAGATGAAAATCAACGGTAAACACTACCAAACGCTCTGGGAAACCAATTCCAAGGTTGAGTCCATTTCTATTATTGACCAAAGGTTCTTGCCACACAAATTAGTAATTGCGGAACTTTCGACACTTGACGATTTTTGTTTTGCAATCAAGGAGATGATGTTACGCGGTGCTCCTTTGATTGGTGTTGCTTCCGCTTACGGAGTATATTTTGCTATTAAAGATGCATCGTTCGATGATTTCGACAAGCAGTTACAAATCGCTTCAGAAAAATTGCTTTCGACACGACCTACGGCAATAAATATAAAGTTTACAATTGAACAAATTATGCTCGAAATTGGCAAATTAGATACCATCGAAGCAAAAATCGCGAGAAGTTTGGGAATGGCTCGCAAATTTGCAACCGACGACATAGAAACTTGTCGCATGTTAGGTGTCTATGGTGTCGAAATTATCAAAGAAATTTACGAAAAGAAAGGTGGTATCGTTAATATCCTCACTCATTGCAACGCTGGCTGGCTTGCAACGATTGACTACGGAACAGCGACAGCCCCGATATATTTGGCTCGCGATATGGGAATTCCAATCCACGTATGGGTCGATGAAACACGGCCAAGAAATCAAGGTGCTAAACTTACCGCTTTCGAACTCCTACACGAAAATATTCCACACACCTTAATAGTCGATAACTTAGGCGGATTGCTTATGCAAAAGGGAATGGTGGATTTGGTGCTTGTTGGAACAGATAGAACAACGCTCAACGGAGATGTTGTGAACAAAGTTGGTACATATTTGAAGGCACTCGCGGCTTTCGATAATAATATCCCATTCTATGTTGCAGTGCCTTCGAGTTCAATCGATTTTGAAATTGAAGACGGACTACATAATATTCCCATTGAAAGAAGAAGCCAAGATGAGGTGAAATATATCGATGGACTTGGAAAAGATGGTGTAGAAAGCGTGCTTATTTGTCCAAAAGAAACCAATGCATTGAATTATGCTTTCGATATCACTCCTTCCCGATTAATCACTGGGCTAATAACTGAGCGGGGAATTTGTCAGCCAAACAAAGAAAGCATACTTGAACTATTTCCAGAAAAGAGAAAATGAACGAAGGTTATATCAAATTCGATTATCTACTTATCGACACACCACCACCATCTTTTGACGTAATCAGGGATATTAATGATTTTCGGACAGAACTATGGGACAAAGGCTTGTTGGGTAGTTTGCCCGATGGTGTCTCGTTCGGGAACATAAGTAAAAGAGGTGTGGAATGCCTGTTCATTATTTCTGGTTCGAACACCGGTAAATATCGTATTCTTCAGCCTGAACACTACGTTTGTATAACTGAAGTAAATACTAATTCTAACCTGCTTGTTTGCAATGGCAAAATTCCCCCATCGAGCGAAGCATTAACACATTCAGCAATATATTCTGCTTTGCCTTCGGTTAATTTTGTAGTACATTTCCACAACTCTAAGATATGGGCACAACTTTTAAACAAATTTCCAACAACAAACCCGAGGGCTGAATATGGAACAGTTGAACTCGCGAAAGAAGTAGTTTCTCTTTGTAACTCGTTGAATCTTCAAAAGGATAATATTATAGTGCTTGGTGGTCATAGAGATGGAATCGTGGCTTTTGCCGAAAATATTAAAACTTTACGCGAAAAAATTGTTAATCTTTTGGACTGCTAGAAACGAATTTAGAACCTTTTAAGTAGAAGCGTAGTTCGAGTTCTTTCGATTTTATGATTCCTATGCGTTTAGAAACCCCAATCTGTGAATCATCTATATCCTCAAATTTTTGGATAAAAAGTTCTTCGGTAAATAAGTTTTTGAAATTATCCGAAAGTTCAAAATTGAATCCGCGGGCGAAGTTTCCCGGACCGAAAAGTAGCTTTTCCATTGGAATATTACCTCGAAACTTTTTCATAAGTTCTAATCCAGCAATAGGTTCACCCGAGCGTAACAATACCGCACAACCCTTGTTCTCGCGTTCAGTAACTATATTTATACAATTGTGGATTCCATAGATTTTGTAAACATAAATGCAACCTCCTTCGGCAAACATCGCTCGATTTCGTTGGGTTTGTCCCGAAGCGGAATGGCTTGCCAAATCGTTTTCCGAAAGATAAGCTTCGGCTTCAACGATTTTTGCCGCAATGTATTGACCATCGATTCTTCGAACCAGGAGTTTTCCTATTAAATTTTTTGCAACCCATTCGGTTGGTCGCAGAAAGAAGTCTTTCGACAAGTGTTCCGAAAAGTCTATCATCGAAATATATGTTTACCTAAAAATATTAATATAACAATACTTTAGAAATAAAATGTTTCGAATGGAATACCTTCCATTTGTCATCACAAAAGATTATAAAACGAAATATCTAATGAAATAGTACGCTTTGCGTTCTTCTCCGTTTGGAATATCAAAAATAATAGAGAAGATACGGAAAAAGTATATTTTTGCAGACCAATAATGATAGGATTGCTATTCTGCAATGAGATTCTTCTTCCATCCCGTTCTGTCGAGCGGGGCGGAATCAGAATGGTAGATAGGGAAAATGCTCAGAATTTCGCAACGGCAAGATAAATTGAACAAGGTGTTGCAACAAGGAAGTGAACAAGGTGGTAGGTGGTACAACCCCTTTCATACTCATTGAGCTATAGCCAGAAAGGCAATACTCTTGTTTCCATTTCGTCGATATATTATTGAACCAAAAAAATATGAACAGATTTAAGTTACATTCGAACTATGCACCTGCGGGAGACCAACCGAAAGCAGTCAATGAACTCGTAGAAGGGATTCGTCGCGGGGATAAGCATCAAGTACTTCTTGGCGTTACCGGTTCTGGAAAAACATTCACGATTTCCAATGTAATTGAGCAAGTTCAGAAGCCAACTCTTGTGATTTCTCCGAATAAGACGCTTGCAGCCCAGTTGTATAGCGAGTTCCGCACCTTTTTCCCTGAAAATGCTGTTGAATACTTTATTTCATATTACGATTACTATCAGCCAGAAGCCTACATTCCCCAAACCGATACATATATCGAAAAAGATTTTTCAATCAACGATGAAATCGACCGTTTGCGTCTTCGAGCAACAAGTCGATTGGTCGAAGGTCGGACCGACGTTATAATTGTCGCATCGGTTAGTTGTATCTACAGCATTGGGAAAAAAGAAGAATTTATGCAGTTTTTGCTTCCAATTCATCGGGGAATGCAAATAAGCCGAAAAAATTTGATGAACAAACTGGTTTATCTTTATTACAACAGAAACGATTTAGAATTTTCGCGGGGAACTTTTCGGGTCCGTGGCGACACAATTGATGTTATGCCTGCCTACGAAACCGACGTCGCTGTTCGAATAGAACTTTTTGGCGATGAAATTGATAGGATTTCGCTCATAAATCCGTTAACCGGAAACGTTTTGAAAGAATACGATGAATTTACGCTTTATCCGGCTAAATTGTTTGTAACAACCGAGAGTCGTTTACAGCGGGCTATAGCTGCAATCCAGAATGAACTTGTCGAAAGGCTACGGGAATTGCGTTCACAAGGTAAATTGCTCGAAGCACAACGGCTTGAACAAAGAACTCTTTTCGATATTGAAATGATGAAAGAGATAGGTTATTGCTCTGGCATCGAAAACTACTCTATGCATCTTTCGGGTCGAAATTTTGGCGATATGCCCGAAACCCTTATTCATTACTTCCCCAAAGATTTTCTTGTAGTAATCGACGAAAGCCACGTAACTATTCCACAACTTCGTGGGATGTATAACGGAGACCGTTCGCGCAAGCAAACTCTTGTGGACTTCGGTTTCCGATTGCCTTCGGCATTAGAAAATCGTCCATTAAGATTCGAAGAGTTTAATTCACTTATACCACAATTTATTTATGTTAGTGCAACACCGGGACCTTACGAACTCGAAATGACAGGAGGTGCTGTCGTTGAACAAATCATTCGTCCAACTGGATTGGTGGACCCCCAGATTTCTGTTCGCCCCGTTCGCAACCAAGTAGACGACTTGCTCGATGAAATCCGAAAGCGAGTTGCTAAAAAAGAGCGTGTTCTTGTAACTACTCTGACAAAACGAATGGCAGAAGATTTAGCCGACTACCTCCATCAGTTGCAAGTTGATGTTGCATATATCCATTCAGACATCGATGCTCTCGAGCGTGTCGAAATTATTCGCAATCTAAGGCTCGGAAACTACGACGTGCTTGTAGGGGTAAATCTTCTTCGCGAAGGATTGGATTTGCCCGAAGTTTCTTTGGTGGCGATATTAGATGCTGACAAAGAAGGCTTCCTTCGAAGTGAACGCTCGCTGTTGCAAATCGCTGGTCGAACAGCCCGTAATGTAGATGGACTAGTCATCTTATATGCCGATAAAATAACGAACTCAATCCAAGCTTTTATCGATGAAACTAACCGACGAAGAGCAATACAACTCGAATACAACAAATTGCACAATATTAATCCACAAACTGTTTATAAAACTCTCGAAGAAATTTTAAGTTCAACTTCGATTGCCGATATTCAATACCACCGCCGAAGCCGAAAAGAAGAACAGTACAAACAAAAGACAAGCACTATCGTCGAGCCAATGGCTGGATTTTTAACCAAGGTTGAACGGGAAAAACTAATCGAAGAACTCTACAAAGAAATGAAGGAAGCTGCAAGAAATTTAGACTTCGAGCGTGCAGCAGAACTACGCGATGAAATTGCCCGACTAAAAACAGACGATACACCACCTATAAGAAAAGGGAAGAAAAAGAAGTTGATGTTTTAATCATCCTAATTCCATTTTTCCCATTTTTTCATTATTTTGCTTTTTTCGGAAAACCATTATGTTCGATAACGTTATCGGAACCACAACGGAAAAGATTACGGGGCTTTTTGCCGAAACGAGTGAATTTATTCGTTTCGAAAACGTTTTGAAGAATAAATCTATCGAACCAGCCTACAAGCACTATTTCAAAGCAGAATTAAATAAATGGATGTTCGAGTTCAAACAAATATTTTCAAGTTTGAGAAACTTCGACCTTTCAACAGGTGAAGTTAAAGATATCCTCGATTCGCTCTATGCTGTTCTACCCCGTTTGGCACGGTTCGACACCGAGGATTTCGCTGCAACGGCTTTTTCCGCAGTGAAACTTCGCTGTCATTATCTCGTCCGACCACAAAATACTTTATCATACTTCGTATTTGGAAATGCTTTGAATAAGTCAGTCGAAGAGATTATTTTACTTTTAGATTATTTCTACGATTATCAATATCTTATATCTTCCTTAACCGATAGGCTCAAATCCGTTTCGGCAAAAGCAAGCAATCCTTTCGTTTCGATATACGAATTCAAGCAATGGATATATGATATTGATATTGCAAATCTTACTTTTTCTTCGCTCGAAAAAACATTGGAACTCTTTGAACCAATGTTCAAGTTTTTTAACAATGAGAAATTCGAACCTGAAATTTCCAGAATTCCAACCCTTGCTTTAGTTTCTTTTTTCGATGATAAGCGGGATGAAGCATTAACGAATTTTTTCGAGATGCTTGCAGAAACCAACGAAACATTAACCATTGCACAGGTCTTCGATTCTATTGCTCAATGTATTGACTCGTACTCGCGGGTTTCGCCTAATATTTTAACCAAAATCGATGAAAGTAAACCACATATTTCCAACACCATAATATTCGACAGGATTAATCCCTTCGTATTTTCTTTGCCCGACAAAATACCATCGGTCGAATCAAGTAACTTCGAGCCGAATCCTTTCGCCGATATAAACAACGAATTAACCTATAATAACTCCAGCAGTAGGGAAAAAGAATTAATTACTTCTATACTCGATAAGTTCGATGAAAGCAACAGCACAGAATCACAAGCGATTGAACTCAATAATAGATTCGATTCCGAACAAACCCAAATACAAGGCGTCATCGACGTAGAGGTATTACCCCAGGAGGGATTACAAGAAGTTAGAGACCAAATCAATTCGGGGAATACAATTTCCAGTTTCATTCCACTCGAAAAGCGAACAAGGTTTGTCGAAGAACTATTCCATTCTCTTGAACCTGTCTACGAAAAATTGCTTTCGGAACTCGATAGTGCTAATTCGCTCGAAGAAGCAATGCACTACGCAACTCAATACTTCGAGAATTCCGGTATTTCTAAAGAATCGCCCACCGCACAGGAATTTCTATCCTTCATCCGAATGAAATTCGGCAACTAATTTTTTATAACATCTACAAACCCATTATAATCATTGGTTGGTTCGAACAATAACATTGTAGTGGAATTTTGTTTCTATGTGGTATATCATTGCTGTTTATGGATTTCAGCACAACAGAAGTCATCGGAACTGGAAATTACACAAAATTTGATCTCGAAAGTTTTATCCACCTTAATCGGTAAGAACCAATGCAAATTATCCCGTCGCGTCTCATCATCATATTGTTCCAAAATCAACGAAAGATATAATTGCCTTGCTGTTTTTTTGTTAATTTTGTCATTTGGAGTCAGTAATGCTTATGGGTAAAATAGAGATTTCGCCAACTATTTTCGATGGTGTTTTAATAGTAACCCAGCAAAAATTCGAGGACAATAGGGGTTTTTTTTCTGAAATATTCAACAAAGAGGACTTCCGTGGAGCCGGTATCGACTTTGACCTTGTCCAAGTCAATTATTCTTTCAGTAAAAAGTCTGGAACAATTCGTGGGCTTCACTACCAGATTGAACCATTTGCACAAGCAAAAATTGTGCGGTGCAATCGAGGAGCAATTTTCGACGTTGCCGTCGATTTACGTTCCAACAGCCCAACTTTCGGTAAGTATGTCTCTTTCTTGATGGTTGGGAATGGGGTTAGCCAAGACGAAATAAATAGATTTGAGAAAACGAAAGCAAATCATACTCTTGCCCCCGAAGCAAGTATATTAATTCCCAAGGGCTTTGCACATGGCTTTTTGACTTTGACAGATAATGCCGAGGTGATTTACTTCCTAAATCAAACTTTCAACAAAGAATCCGATAAAAGTATTCGTTGGGATGACCCACAAATTGCAATAGAATGGCCCCTTTCGGGCACCGCACCTATCATATCTGAAAAAGACAAAAATGCACCATTCCTTCGAAATGCTGAAATTAATTTTTAACGGGATAAAAAGGGAATGTATCAAAATATTTTAGTTACCGGCGGTTGTGGTTTCATTGGAACAAATTTTATTAAGTTTGTTTTCAATAAAACTCATTTCAAAGGACGAATCGTAAACGTCGATAAATTGACTTATGCGGCAAACCCCGAAAATCTTCGGGACATTCGCTCGACGTTCCCAAGTCGTTACGTTTTCGAAAAAGAAGATATATGCAATTTTGAAAGAATAAAGCAAATTTTTACAAAATACAATATAGATTGTGTTGTCAACTTTGCTGCTGAATCGCACGTCGATAGGTCAATTGTTGGTCCAAAAGAGTTTATCGAAACTAATGTTGTTGGAACTTTTACATTATTGGAAGCGGCGCGCAGTCGACTCACGGAAGGCAACTTTCTGCGATTTCATCAAATAAGCACCGATGAGGTGTATGGAACACTCGACGCGACTGGCTATTTTTTCGAAACTACTCCTTATGCACCACGTAGCCCATATTCAGCTTCGAAAGCCTCGGCAGACCATCTTGTGCGCGCCTATCACAATACATATAACCTTCCGATTACCATTTCAATTTGTTCAAACAACTATGGACCATACCAATTTCCCGAAAAACTAATCCCGTTTATGATTTTGAATATGCTCGAAGCGAAACCGCTCCCCGTTTATGGCGATGGACAGCACATTCGGGATTGGCTCTACGTCGAAGACCATTGCTCGGCAATATGGAAAATTTTGAACGAAGGTGGAACCGGTGAAACATATAACATTGGCGGCGAAAATGAATGGCACAATATTGATTTAGTGCGACTTCTTTGTGAACTTGTTGCAAATCGAACTAATAAGCCTAAGGAAGAATATCTCAATCTTATCAAATTTGTGAAGGACCGTCCGGGACACGACCGCCGTTATGCAATAAACTGTAACAAGATAAAGCAACACCTTGGCTGGAAACAATCTGTGGATTTCCGTTCGGGTTTGGAAAGAACTGTTGACTGGTACTTAAATAATTTGGACTGGATAAACAGAATCAAGTCGGGGGAATATCTTCGGTGGATTGACCTAAACTATTCAAACAGATGAAAAGAATTCTAATTGTAGGCAGCAAAGGGCAACTTGGGAGCGAATTTTGCCGAATATTACAATCGGAGTCTATCGATTTTATCGGTTATGACCTGCCGGAATTCGATGTAAGTAATTTTGATAATGTTGTTCAATCTATCGATAATTGCCAGCCCGATGTTGTTGTCAATTGCTCTGCCTATAACCTTGTGGATTTAGCAGAATTCGAACCTGAAAAATCCCAACAAGTTAATGCAATAGGGGCATTAAATCTTGCTCGGGCGTGTCATCGAACGAAATCGTTCCTTGTCCATTTCTCAACCGATTATGTCTTCGATGGAGAAAAGAAAGAACCATACACCGAAACCGACTTGCCCAATCCCTTAAACCAATATGGTCGTTCAAAACTATTGGGTGAAAAAATGATTGCTACGGAAACAGAAAACTATTTGATACTCCGCACTAGTTGGCTCTATGGGAAAGGGAAACAAAACTTCATCTATAAATTCCTCCAATGGTCAAATGAAAAAGAAGTGGTAAAAATTGCAACCGACGAGATTTCTGTTCCAACCTCAGTTCAAACTGTTGCCCAACTAACATTACTTGCACTACAAAAAGGACTATGTGGATTATATCACTTGACAAACAGCGGATTTGCTTCTCGTTTCGAATGGGCAAACTTATTGAAAGAAGTTTTAAGTCTTCGAGTCGAAATTAATCCAGCGAAAATGGAAGATTTCAATCTGCCAGCGAAAAGACCCAAATTTTCGGCAATGGCAAACTCAAAAATTGCAAATGAACTCGGTATTTATATCTCCGAATGGGACATCGAGTTGAAACGACAGGTACGAAAATACTTCGATTTATAGCAGATTGCCCAATATTTCTGCCAATTTTTTTGTGTGGGCTCGTCGCTCGTATTTTTTTATTTCGTCGTAATTCGGTATCAAACTGGCATTGGAGTTCCAAATATTGAGGAGCGTAAGGAAGTTTTCTGCGATTCGTGCAATTTCGCTCTGGTGTGCAACTAATCCAGAGTTCGTTTTCTTAATTATGTCTGCTACCGCTCCGTCGGTAGGACAGATGGCAAGAATTGGACGTTTTGTTCCAAGATACTCGAACACCTTGCCGGGAACGATTTCCTGACTTTCTTTCGATTCATCTACAATCAATAGAAGGGCATCCGATTGCATCAATCGAGCAAGGCTTTCGGAATGCGGAAGATAGCCAACTACTTCGATAGATTTTTGGAAAGTAGTTCGGTTTATCATTTCGTAAATTTCCGAACCGAAACGGCCAATCAACTGGATTTTGAAATCTTCTTGTGAAATTTGCCCTTTTGTAATAAGCAATTCCAAAGCATCGAATAGGCTTTGCGGGTTCCGCCGTCCATACATTGAACCCGTGTAAGTTAAGGTAAATTTTTCGTTTCTTGTATATGAAATTGCAGGGAAGTCATCGGAATCGAAACCATTGGGGATATGTATGAATTTCCCCTTGTCGAGTATTGGGTATTTGGAAAGGGCGTCTTTTTGAATTCCTTCCCAAGCGACTTCAACAATACTTGCTTCTTTGAAAACAGAATATTCAAGACGACTATCTATACGAGCAGGTAGCCACCAGCGTCTCGGAGCGGAAATAAAACCGGTCCAAGGGTCCCGAAAACCAGCAATCCAAGGAATCTTTCTTTTCCTTCGAACATATCTTGCTATAAGTGAACAAGTATAAGGAGGCGAAGAACTATAAACTGCATCAACCTTGAATCGGTCCACAATTTCGAGTGCTTTCTTCTTTGCAGTCAAAAGCCAACCAATGCGCGCATCGGGAATGAAAAATGTTGCTCGAATGAATTCTGCAACTTTCTCTTTAAATGGAACTGCCTGACCTTCTTTGCGTATGACATTAACGTCTATCGAGACATTCTTGGGTTTACCGGTTAGAATCCTATACAAGTCGTATGGTTCAAAGATTTTAGTTCTGATAACCTTTGCTTCGTTTGGAATTTCCTTCAAAAGTGAAGTATCGATTGCTGGAAATTGCCCATTCTCAACTGTTAATACAATGGGTTCCCATCCGAATTGAGGTAAATACTTAGTGTATTTCAATACCCTTTGAACACCCGGTCCGCCCGAAGGAGGAAAGTAGTATGCAACAATAAGAACTCGCCTCATTTCCCTTCGTCTTCACTCCTATTCAAATATTCGTAAGCATTATGGATTATCCCGTTCATATATATTTCGGGAACTACGATATTGCAAGTTACATAGCGAAGACGAACCCCTGCTTCGAGGAACATTTCAACGGTTCTGCGGTGCTGGTCTGCCCATTTGCCGTCGGTGTGCTTGTCGTAGAAGTCTTGTCCATTCCGATGGACTATCACTTCCGAAATACCAGTTTGTATAATTGCACGAGCACAATCGGTGCACGGCAGCCAAGGGACATAAATCTTGCATCCTTTCAGTTGTGTGCCTCGCCGAGCAGCATTGTAAATGGCATTCCGTTCAGCGTGTTCAATCCAGTAGTATTTTTCTCCCCCCTCACGGCTTAATCTTTTGCCATCTTTATCGACTTCAATGTTGCGAGGCAAAGAGTTGTAGCCTGTTGAAACAAGAACATTGTCGCTATCGGTAATTACCGAGCCAACGTGGGTCATATCGTCACGGCTTCGCATACCCACAAGATAACATAAAGTAATGTAAAGTTGGTCCCAATCCGGTCGTTTCATAACTTCATCCAATGTAAATTACAAAATTACGAAACCTTAGGCAAAATGAATATCGTAAGATATTGGAAAAACAGAAAATAAGGGATGGAAAAGACGCTCTGTCATTGGTTACAAAAATGAACAAGTGGTTGCAACCCCTTGTTCAGAATATTTTTCGGTGTGCCGGAACTACATTACTAAAATATTTTTTCCAAACTATTTTTTATTTAAAAAAAATCTTATTTTTGTGATGCGAATATCTATAACTTTTATGGGGTTGTTATGAAAAAAGTTCTTTTGATTTTCGCACTACTTCTATTCCTTTTTTCTGCCTGTCAGGAAAAACCGGGTATAACCGAGCCAACACAAGACGAACCAAATCCTTATGGCTTTGGTTACGGAAGTTATCAGAAATATCTTTTTGGTGAATGCGACGACAATGGAGATTTTATCTTTGCCCCGAAGACCGTTACGCTTGCATACAAAGGAGTGCTAAATATCAATGGCGTCCCTTGCAATCAGTTCGAACTATATAGCGATAGCATAAAAGAAGTTGGCTTCATCGCAATGACCGACAAATGGATAAAACTTTTTTCAGGCACTTATGCCCCGTTTCTCCATTCATCCATCCTCGAAGAAAATACCCCTCTCGTCTGGCAAACTTTTTGGACAAGAGACTACACTGAATCTTCGTTCGATACTGTTACCAAGGGCAAACATCCTTTATTAATTGAAATCGATTCTATGTTTAGAGTGACATTTGTCGATTGCGAATACCATTTTAAATACAAGTTCGAAGACATAGGCGAAGGAGGTTGGACACCCCCGGGGAGCTGCGCGGCGCCTGTCAAAACAAGAGGCACAAAAATTTCGTTCGTTACTATTGCAAAACTCACAGACAAAAAAGGCCACAAGTTTCCAAGATTCGCTCTTGAGTATTTTAAAGACTGGGCTTACGATGAATTTTATTTCGACAACGACCGCTCTTCATACATTGATAAAGTTGAAATGAAAGTCTTCGTTGGCGAAAAGGTCGGTATTACGAGTATCTGGATAAAACATAAAACAATTTTCGGGGTTCGAACCTACATTTATAAATTAAAATTGAACTATTCAATTAAGTTCGGCTAATAAGAAGGATTTCGACTTAACGCTTTTAAATCAATATAGATAACAATATTCAGAGTGAAAAAGTAATCGATTGTTCACAGGCTATATAGACCATTTTTCTTATCGAGAATCGAACCAATATCCAAATAGTTGGACGTATGATTCTCGAAATTAGCATTAGCATTCCGAAAAGAATATATAATTAGCATATCTGCATAAAAATGCCTAATTTTGTTAGGTTAAAAGATTACGGGAGAATCGATGGAGTTAATCGACCAGCATACAAAGAAAATAATGGAAGAGTGCAAAGTTCGGGCTCGGGACGCAGGGCTGCAATTCGAAAACGAAACACTTGAATACATAGTTTCCAACCGCGACCTTCTGGGGCTATCGCCAAAGTTGATGATACCTACTCTTTACGATTATTGGGTTCACGATGTCGAAGTGCTAAAGGAGTATGGCAAATACAAATTGTATCCAACGAATCCATACGAAACTGTAATTAATTCACGACCTGCAATCTCTTTCTACAATAGCGATAATCCCGATTGGATGAATATTATGATTTTCTATCACGTCCTTGCTCATATCGATTTCTTTCAAAATAATGTGCTATTCGAACATACCTGGGACGAGGACTTCGTTGGACTTGCTCTTTCGGATAAGCGACTTATTGAAGCATATCGAAAGCAGTATGGGCGTTGGGTTGACTACATTATAGAATTTTCTCGCTCAATCGATAATATTGTTGGCTATTTCGATACCCTCTTTCATCGCGACTATCCTAAGGAAACACCGACGCATTTACAATTCTATTTGGAAACTTTCCTTCAAGATTTCGAGAAAGTAAGCCCCGGAACCGTTTTCACCGAAATTGGCAAATACAACCAATATGTTGAAACCTACGGCGAAGAACTTGGAAACGCTACATTTTTCACCGAAGTCCGAGCTAAATACCCAGAATTCGATGCAATATATGAAAAATTCATCTCTACACAGAAGGAAGAATCGCTCGATTTGTTGGAATTCATTCGAGATAACTCTCCTTTCCTACGACAAGAAAATAACCAATGGATGCGAACAATTATGACAATAATCCACAATACCTCGTTATATTTTGCTCCACAAGTTCGGACAAAAATAATGAATGAAGGCTGGGCAAGCTATTGGCACGACGAACTATTCCGTTCCGATGAGCGTATTCGCTCCCACGAAGTCGATTATGCAAGAGTTAACGCTGGAGTTACTTCAATTTCACGGGTCGGGCTGAATCCTTATGCAATTGGAATGCGTCTCATTCAATATGTCGAAGATTTAGCAGAAAAAGGCAAACTGAACTATGAGTTTCAAAAAATCGAAAGCATCGAAGAACGAGAAAATTACAACAAGCATACAGGAACAGGACGCGAAGCAATATTCAATCTACGTAAATACTTTTCAGATTTTACATTAATAAATACATTCGTTACACAAGAGTTTGTCGATATGCACAATCTATTCGTGGTTGGGATGGCATACAATCCCGACCGCCAAACAATTGAATATTACGTAAAAAGCCGAAAAGCCGAAGATTACAAAAATATGCTACTCGACGTTCTTTACCATCCACCATACATAAAAGTAGATTTGGACAAAACCAATAAATCAAATTTATATCTTATACACGAATTTGAAGGCAAACAATTAATTCGGGAATTTGTTCCCGATGTCCTGATTGGATTGGAATTTCTTTGGGGCAATCAAGTTCAACTTGAAACAACTGAAATATACCGTGAAAAGCCACCTTCACCCGAAGCCCCGCCAACATTTCGCTATCAGAAAGTCCTATGGACTTCCAAAGATAGAAAGGTAACAAAGAAAAACCTATAGATTTACCTTCAGCAAGTACTATTCCCTATCTTGAACATACTTCTTGTCCTTCTCTACCCTATCTACCAACTTAACAATTGCTTCAAAGACTTCATCTACTGAAATTTCGTCGTAATTTTTGTGATTGTCGGTTGCCAAAACCTCGAAAGGAACAAGATTTGGCATCCACTCTTTGATGTATGAACTTTGGAATGAATATAGTATCGCAACTGGCTTCCGAAATGCATTTGCGATATGAACAATACTTGTATCGGGCGTAAAAACGAAGTCAACCTCTCGAACTAAAGCAATGGCATCGAAAATCTCTGTGGACATAGGATAGACAAAAACGTTCCTCTTTGCATTAGCAGTTATTCGCTGAATTTTTTTGTAGTCCTTTGGCAAACCAATAAAAATCAAACTGAGATTCGCAAACCTTGAAGTCAACAACTGAATAAGTGCCGAGTAATTTGAACAACTCCAACGGCGTTGTGCAGAAATATTTATTAGCAATTTTTTTGAATAAGGAATAGATTGGATGAATTCTTTTGCTTTTCGAATACTATTTTCGGGTATATTCCATCGATAAACTTCAAGCAAGGAAGGCTTGAATTCCCAGCCGAAAAGGTTACAAATGTATCGACAAAGGAATTCACTCATAGGATACTTACCTCGGTAGTCGGGTAGTATTTGCACATTGAACAAAGCCGAATAAAGTGCACCTCGAGTTTCGTGTCCGAGGTTTACTTTAATCGCTTTTCTATTAGTAAGATTTGCAATCAGCCCAGCCTTCGTTGTCCGATAAAAAACAAAATTGACAATTAGGTCAAATCGTTCTTTTCGCAAACGTGCAACAAGAAAAAGACGTTTCAACAAGTTCCGAGGATATACAAAGTAGCCATCTATTGCAGAAAGATTCTGTATCAACTTATAATTTTTTTCCGAAGCAAGGACGTAAATCTTCGCTTGGGGTAATGAATTTCGCAATAGTTCAAATGCAGGGAAAGAAACAATCATATCGCCAACAACGTCGTATCGAAGGACAAGTATCTTTCTGATGACCAAATTCGAAATGGGAAAATGAATCTCTTTGTTCTTAAAAACAAATCTAAAAATCTGATAAATAAGCCTTTTCAAAAAATTAGCGACTGGACGCCTTTCCCCCATCTTACTTCTCCCGCAGCTCAATTTCCCAAAGAAATGCATATTTCAGGAAGGTAGAAACGAAAGCACTAATACCAGCAAATAGCCCACGTATTCCATCGAGAAAACCTAAATTGATAAAATATATTTTCATAAATGAAAATATTGGATCAAACAGCAAATGATATAAACGAAACTTTCGCCCTAATCGGTAATAAGTTTGCGCAGAAAGATTCGCATAATATATAGTTTTTTCGAAGTGTTGTTTCAAACTCTTATATGGGTAATGCAATAGTGTGCCTTTGAGTTTTGCAGTTGGACAACTTACCATCAGTTTGTCGTGGGGGTCGAGCCCACCCCAGAACGGATTACAATCCCGGCGAACCAAGCGGAGTTTCCAATCGGGCCGCCAAGAGTGATTGAGAAGTTTCCCCAGATAATATGTTCTCCTATCGAGGTAATATCCAATTTTTTCATCCTTTTTAACTACTTCTACAATGGATGCTTTAAGTTCTGGGGTTACCACTTCGTCGCAATCGAGCGACAAAATCCACCTTTGAGTGCATTTTTCAAGCGCAGAGTTCTTTTGAGCAATATGCCCCTTCCACTCTTCCAAGAATACCTTTGCATCGAAGCTTTTGGCAATCTCGACGGTTCGGTCCTTCGAGAAGGAATCTACAATTATTATCTCACTTGCAATATCAGCAATCGCGACAAGTGTCCGCTCGATATTTTCCTCCTCGTTGAACGAAATAATAGAAACAGAAAGTGGGAGCTTTGGCATTGTGGAATTACTTTCTTTCTAACAATTGACTCAATGTTCTTTCTATAGTCATTTCGTCTTTCCCATCGACTGGGATTACATATATTCTATCTTTATTGTTAAACAACCAGTTCGAGATGATGCGTATTGCGTCCATCGATTGAGGTTGCGAATTACCGAAATCGAGGTAGCCATTAAAATATGTATCTCGGATAAGTTCGCGAATTTTTGCCATAGAAAAATGCCATCCAAAAGAAATTTCGTTGGCTAATTGACCATCTCGAATGAACAGGATTTCGTGTCGCTTTCGGTCCGTGTTGCTATCGTTGGCAACGACAATTATGTTTTTGCTACGGATTTGTCCATTACCATTCCTTTTACCGATAAAAATTTTTTTTAGCTCTCGGACTTGTTGCAGAAGAACGTCGGCTTTCTCGAATTCGAGTTGTTCAGAATATTCTTTAACTTGACGTTCCAATTGTTGAATTAAACCGTTATCGTAGCCCATAAGGAACTTACGTACCTTTTCAAGTTCATTAAGATATTCTCGTTTTCTAAATATAGCAAGGCAAGGTGCAATACATTCTTTTGTTTGGAAGTAAATACATCGGGTTTCGGGAGTTTGGCGGTCTATAGCATTCACACATTTTTTTAAGCGAAACTTTTTATAAATAATTTCGAGAGCGAGTTCGGCAATCTCGCGGTTTTTGAAGGGTCCATAGTATTCTTCGCCGTCATAAGGCTCATCCGAAATTTCGAAAATTGGGAATTTTGCCTTCGAAGCAATTTTGATGAAGGGGCGACTCCGGTAGCGACGGTTCAAAGTATTGAACTGCGGTTGTAGTCTTTTAATTTCTGTCGATTCAAGAAGCAATGCCGAAAGTTCCGTTTCGGTCGTCTTCCACTCAACTCTTGAAGTAGCACGAAGTAATCGCAATATTTTTTTCGATGTAGTAGAGTTAGAAAAATAACTTTGGAGCCTTTTCCGAAGCGATTTTGCCTTCCCAATATAAAGAACAGCCCCGCTGTTGTCGATGAAATAATAAACACCCGGGACATCTGGGATTTCTTCGGCAGTAAAGGCTATATCTTCTTTTAACTTTTGTGCAAGATTGTATGCATATAGTTTCTTATTTTGAAAATCGAGAAGTTCTTCTATGTTAGCAATATTGTGTTCGTTTTCGGCAATTTCAAGCAATTCAAGTAGAATTTGCGCAGTGGCTTTGGCATCCCCTAATGCACGATGTCGATTATGTATGGGAATGTTGAAATAATCCGCCAAAGCACCAACATTTTTCTTCGGTGTTGAAGTTATTAGACGACGAGCAAGACGTAGTGTGCAAAGTTTCGGAAGGTCGGGAAAATGTTTCCCGACTTGCTCGAAAGAATAACGCACGAAATCATAGTCGAAGGATGCATTATGGGCGACAAATATTGTGTTCGGTTGCCTCAGAATATTGGCGACCTGCGGAATTACCCTGTTTAATTCCGGCGCTCCGCGAACCATTTCGTTGGTTATCCCAGTCATCATTGAAATATAAAAGGGGATATGGCGATGCGGGTTCACAAGCGAGGCAAATTCCGAAACGATAGAACCATTTTCGACAACAACACAAGATATTTCGATGATTCCATTGGTTGTGGGATTAGAACCGGTTGTTTCAACATCGACTACTACATACCTTGCATCCCAAATGGAACCCATTGAAAATCAATAATAAAAAAAACAAATTTACGAAAGATATTCGAAATAATATGCGTAGAGTATTGAAGAAATAGAACAGATAGCGATAATTAAATTAAGAATTAAGGCAAAAAACGAAACAATTTTTGTGCATATACTTACAAATTTTAATAAAATTATATTTTGTTAATTTTGAAATTGTAGTTGTTAAACTTCCTACTTTTTAAGTAATGATAGGAGTATTAAAAAATTTTTTAAATTTTGAACTTGTATGAAGATGGAAAAAAATTACAGGATTGTCGAAGAACTAATTATGTTAGATAAAAGATATTCGACAACCCAGATTGTGTCGAAAATTTCTCCTGAACCTACTTTTACTAATAAGTTCGAAACAATGATTTTTCCCGATAGAAATGGCAACAATCGACTCGAAGGAGGCTTGCGGAAACAAGGCTTTTTCAAATATAGTTACGAAATTGAGAACTACAACACAAGCGATGAAATTTGGTGGGCTTGCGATTATACTGGGAAACGTCTGTTTAGGGTTGTTCCCCCCGAGACCTTTGAGTTCGATTTGAATAAATACAAACTCAACGATGGCTCCATCAAATTTCCTTTAATTTCCATTGTTACTGTGGTTTTAAACAGCAAAGTTGAAATTGTAGATACAATCAATAGTGTAATTGCGCAAAAATATCCCAACGTTGAATATATTGTTATCGATGGTGGCTCGACCGACGAAACTATTGAATCGATTAAGAAATATGAATATGCTATCGATTATTGGTTGAGCGAAAAAGACCAAGGAATATACGACGGAATGAACAAAGGAGTAGTTCTTTCTTGTGGGACTTTGCTCAATTTTATGAACTCGGGCGATAGATTTTGCAGCCAAAATGTTTTGGAGAATTTGATTGGAAAAATAAAAGAGGAACTTCCGAGCCAAAAAATTTTTTATGGGAATCATATTATTGATTATTCGAGTTACAAAGTCGAAAAGAAGCCAGGCAAAATTTCAAACTTTTGGAAAGGAATGCAAATTTGCCACCAAGCTATTTTCTTTTCGACTTCTTTTCATAAGTACAACAAATATGAAATGAGTTTCGCCTCGGATTATTTTTTGCTTCTCCGAATCGCCCGAGGTAATCCGAATTTATACCATTATGTCGAGTTAAACATAGCAGAATATAAATTCGAGGGAATTTCGGTAAAACGCTGGCTCAATTTCCGGTTGGATACAATGAGATATTCATTGCAATGCGAGAACAAGCCACTAAACAAAATCTTGATTGCAATATACTTTGTTACCAACATGCTTTCTCAACTCTTAAGAAATGGAATTAAGTTGTTAACCCCGAGGGGTTATATCGAAAAATATAGGAAGAAGAAAGTCGATATTCCTTGGTAAATATCTCTACTTATATTGCGTATCTACACAAACAGAATAGAGTATTTGATTAGTAACCTTTGTTTTGATTAACTTGCATTTTTCAAGTTGAACAATATTTTTTTACTGGTTATGCCAAATAACGATTATAACTTCATATTGGGCAACCCAATTTGCAAACTCGTTAACAAAAGTAGAGATGAGTTAACACGCAAGGATTTTCTCGATATTATCTCCAAAAAACAAATCGAAAGGATTACTTTCCACTATGTGGCTGCCGATGGGAAAGTACGAGAAATGCACATACCAGTCCAAAACCAATATCAAACCGAGCTTATTCTTGCCGATGGAGAACGTGTCGATGGTTCATCACTTTTCAAGGGGATGATAACTTCGGAGAAGTCGGACCTTTACGTTGTACCCGTCTATCGTTCGGCTTTTTTAAATCCTTTCGACAGCAAAAGTCTCGATTTTTTCTGCCGCTTCTTCGACGAGAAGGGTGAACCAGCTATATTTACTCCGGACAATATCTTAGTGCGAGCCCATCGTCGATTGAAGGGCCAGACTGGATTCGATTTATTAGCACTTGGTGAACTCGAATTTTATCTGATTTTCGACCAACCGGCGAAGCAGTATTTAATCGGGAAACAACAGGGTTATCATGCAAGCCCTCCATTTGCAAAAACTACACACATAGTAAACCAAATGCTTACAATACTTGCCCAAATCACTGGAAATATCAAATACGCTCACAACGAAGTTGGTTTTATTGAATCACTACAAAGTGAATTGGAAGAACTGAACGGAAAAACTGCCGAGCAAGTAGAAATCGAATTTAACCTTTCCGAAATCGATGACCTTGCAAATCATATTGTTCTTTCGAGTTGGGTAATACGAAACGTTGCATACCAGAACAACTGTCTGGCTACTTTTTTCCCTAAAATTGACCCAGGACACGCTGGCAACGGTTTGCATTTTCACCTTGCTCTTTCGAAAAATGGGCAAAACAAAATGGTCGATAGTAAAAAGGAACTTTCCAACTATGCGCTTAAATTAATCGGGGGACTGTGCCATTTTGCACCTAGCCTTACTGCTTTCGGAAACACCGTCGCCGCTTCATATCTTCGGCTTGTCCCCGGGCAAGAGGCACCAACAAGGATTTGTTGGAGCAAATCCGATAGAAACGCCATGATTCGCGTTCCTTTGGCTTGGTCGGAAAAAAATAATCTCGCCAGTATTATCAATCCATCGCAAAAAGAACTGCTTAAATATCATGAACCACGACAAACTGTTGAAATTCGAAGCCCCGACGGTAGTGCATATGTCCATCTTCTACTTGCCGGCTTGTCAATTGCTGCTGAATGGGGATTAACACACTCCGAGGAGTCGTTGAAATTAGCACGTATATATAAAGTCTCGAGCGAAACCCAAAGTTCACTTTCACAATCGATGGAGGTCTTAGGAACAAGTTGCGTTGAATCGGCAGAAAAGTTACTTCGCCATCGTTACCTTTTCGAAAAGGATGGCATTTTCCCGCCCCCTGTTATCGATTATTATGCAAAACTTTTGCAATCCGAAAACGACAAAGATTTGAATGTCCGACTGATTTCTATGCCCGAAGAAGATAGAATTATCGAATCCCGAAGGATTATGCACAAAAATTTATACAAATGTTGAACTAAAGAACTTACCTTTTTTCTCTTACAAAGAGAGAGGTTTAGGGTAAGTTCACATTTCTCTCTGTCTGTCATTTTTTCATAATTTTGTAGTCTTGTTGTTAGGAATTTTATGGACAGTAAACCAAGAAAAAAGATTATACTAAGTGGAATGCAGCCAACCGGGGGGCTGCATATTGGACATCTGACTGGTGCTTTACGCAATTGGGTTCAATTCCAAGAAGAATTCGAATGCTATTATACAATTGTCGATTTACATGCTATTACTATAAGGTTAGAACCTTCGCAGTTGCGTCGTTGGACGCTCGATTTAGCAGCAACTTTCCTTGCAGTTGGGCTCGAACCACATACATCGCACATATTTGTTCAATCCCACGTTCCCGAACATACGCAACTTGCTTGGGTACTAAATTGCTTCACCGGTATGGGCGAATGTTCACGGATGACACAATTTAAAGATAAATCACAAAAATACCCTGAAAATGTTAACGTTGGTTTGTTTGCATATCCTATCTTAATGGCAGCCGATATTTTGCTTTACCAAGCCGATTTGGTGCCGGTAGGCCAAGACCAAAAACAACACTTAGAATTAACTCGCGACTTGGCTCAACGTTTCAATACTCTTTATTCGGAAACATTCAAGATACCAGAACCATATATTCCAAAGATTGGTGCAAAAATTATGAATCTACAAGAACCAACAAAAAAAATGTCTAAGTCCGATTTGAATCAATTAGGAGTTCTTTTCCTTGCCGACGACGAAAACCAGATACGGAACAAAATTAAGCGAGCAGTAACGGATTCTGGGACCGAAGTCCGATTCGCCGCCGGTAGGCCCGGGATTTCCAATTTAATAACACTTTATCATATTGCAACCGATAAATCAATTACAGAAATAGAAAAAGAGTTCGAAGGTAAAGGCTACGGAGAATTTAAGAAGGCTGTTGCCGAAGCATTAATCGAGTTTCTCCGCCCATTTAAGCAAAAGTATTCTGAATATCGCAAAGATGAAAGTTTTCTACGCGAAGTACTTTCACGTGGTCGAGAACAAGCCCAGCAAGTAGCGAGCAAGACACTGCAAAAAGTTTATCGCAAGGTAGGTTTTGTTCCAAAGTAAGAGCAATTCTTATAGAATAATTTCGCTCCTATTTTAATTTGTACGTTTCTGCATTCATTATTTTATTTAGGCATTGTTTTGCTGCAAAGAGAAAAAAATGTAACTGATTCAAAAATCAACGATAGACACCGCGTTGAGAACTGCGAATAAAATCGATACAATGCTGTATTTCTTGTGGTAGGGTATTGCCATTTTGGAGTTCGAGATATCTTTTGATTCCATCGGTATTGTTCAATCCCGAATAGAAAACAATTCGGTAAAATTTATCGATTTCTTCGATAAGTTCATTTTGGAATCCACGGCGACGTAAGCCTATCTTGTTTATTCCATCGACCTTAGGTGGGTTCTTGCCTATAAGAGTATAGGGTGCTGCGTCCTTGGTCAACTTAACATCGCCACCAATCATTGTATGGCAACCAACTTTGCAAAACTGATGAACTTTGACGACACCACCAATAACTGCCCAATCCTCAACGGTTACATGGCCTCCAAGTTGAACAGCATTCGCAAATACTATATTGTTTCCAATTCTGCAGTCATGTGCGATGTGAGTATATGCCATCAAAAGATTGTTGGAGCCAATAATTGTTGCTCCGGTGGATTGAGTACCTCTGTGAATAGTAACATATTCGCGAATCTCGTTGTTATCGCCTATAATAACTTTTGTCGCTGAATTATCAAATTTCAAATCCTGAGGTTTAGTAGCGATTACAACACCGGGGTAAATAGAACAATTCTTACCAATTACAGCACCATTTGCAATGTAGACACTCGAAAATATTTTAGTCCCATCTCCAATTTCTACTTCATCTTCGATAATTGTAAATGGGCCTATTTGAACATCATTCCCGATTTTGGCTTTCGGAGACACAATAGCAGTTGGATGTTGTTGGAAGCTCATAGAAGTCTCATTATATTTCAACATTTCTATCGACCAAAGCGGCTTGGAGTTCTGCCTCGGCAACTATTTGACCATTAACGGTAGCAACTCCGTAGAAACGGTAAGTATTAAATTTTTTCCCTAAAAGTTGAACTTTCATTATCAACTGGTCGCCTGGAATGACAGGTTTGCGAAACTTTGCTTTATCGATTCCCATAAATAATAGTAAACTATTTTTTGCGTCAATGGAATTCAAAAGCATTAATCCGCCGGTTTGTGCAAGAGCCTCGATGAGTAAAACACCGGGCATAACCGGCTTTTCGGGAAAATGACCAACAAAGAATGGTTCGTTTATTGTTACATTTTTCACACCGACAATTGTATTAGTTTCCGTATCCATACTCAATATTCTATCGATTAATAGGAATGGATAGCGGTGTGGCATAATTTTAAGTAAGTTAAAAATATCTATCAGAGTATCTTTATTTTTTTGCAGTTTCAAGAAAGGTTGTTTTTTCAGATACAAACTGCGAACCTTCTTAGCAAACTCGATATTACTTGCGTGTCCGGGGCGAGCAGCCAGCACTTGTGCTTTAATTGGAACACCAATCAACGCGAGGTCGCCCAACATATCGAGTAGTTTGTGGCGGGCTGGTTCATTTTTAAAACGCAAAGGGGTGCCATTGAGAATTCCATTCGAGGCAATTTGCGGTGTGTATTGAAGTTTAAAAAGTTGTTGAAGGTATCTCAGTTCACTTTCGTCTAATTCCTTGTCAATGATTACAATAGCATTGTCAAGATTCCCACCTTTAATTAAGCCTTGTTTCGATAAGGCTTCGACCTCGGTTAAAAAACAAAAAGTGCGAGCAGGAGCAAATTCGCTAAGGAACTCCTTTTCGAGATTGAACACACCTGTGTGCTGGCTACCAAGAGCAGGAATGTTGTAATCTATCATCACAGTAATTCGGTAGTCGTCGGTAGGAAGGGCAACTATATCAACCCCTTTCTCTTCGTTTGTATAGCGAATAGTTTCGTCGATTACAAAATATTCGCGAATAGCTTCCTGTTCAACGATTCCCGCTTCGAGAATCTTTTCGGCATAGGTAAGGGAACTTCCATCAATCACCGGTGGTTCTTTGCCATATAGTTCTATTTTACAATTATCTACTCGAAGACCGACAAGCGCTGCCAATACGTGCTCGACGGTAAGGACTCGCACATCACCTATTCCGAGTGTTGTGCCTCGGGAAAGGTCTACAACATAATCGACAAGGGCGGGGATTTCGACAGGCTCTGGTAAATCAGTACGAATGAATTTATAGCCATAATTCTCCGGTGCAGGGTGAAATTTTATTGTGGTCTCTTCGCCTGAATGTATTCCAATTCCCGTCAAACTTATTGAATTCTTAATCGTGCGCTGCTTTTCGGGCATAATTCTTTGAGATTTTAACAAATAAAGAAAGCAAAATTAATAAAAATCTTTTGAAATTTTTTATGGAATAGTTCTTTTAGCAGTGTTGCAATCAAAATACTATTTTGCATAAAAGTTAACAGCGGTGGGTTGTCTTTCTTCGAGAAACATTTGGATAGACTTAGCAATTCCATAGGGGTCTAAACCAATTTCCGATAGCAATTCCTCTTGCTTGCCATGTTCGATAAACTTATCGGGTATTCCCAAAACTTTCAAATTCACTGAAATATTTTTTTGATGAAAAAATTCAGAAATAGCGGAACCAAAGCCACCGAGTGTTTGACCATCTTCGATAGTAATAAAATGCGTATGTGTATGAACAAGTTGTTCAAGTAAAGACTCATCGAGCGGCTTTATAAAACGGGCATTAATTATTGACGGTTCAAAGCCAAGTGAAAGTAGAATATTCCTTGCCATCACTGCTTGAGAAACCATTTTACCGACAGCAAGAACAGCTATTTCTTTCCCTTGATAAAGGATTTCCCACTTCCCAAGCGGAATTTCATTGAACTTGTGAATGGGGACTCCAAGAGCCTTACCTCTTGGATAACGGATGGCAACTGGACCGGAGTATTTGTAAATAGCAGAATAGAGCAGGTCGCGAAGTTCCTGTTCATCTTTCGGAGCCGTAACAATCATATTAGGGACGATGCGTAAATATGCAAGGTCGAGCATTCCGTGGTGGGTTGGACCATCTTCCCCAACCAAACCGGCACGGTCAATTGCAAATACAACATGCAAATTCTGCAATGCACAATCGTGGATAATATGGTCGAAAGCACGTTGTAAGAAAGTGGAATAAATGGCACAAACTGGAACAACACCTTCGGTTGCCATCCCCGAGGCAAAGGTTACTGCATGACCTTCGGCAATTCCTACGTCAATCACTCGCTTAGGAAATTTTTCGAAGACCGGGATTAATCCAGTTCCACTTAGCATAGCAGCAGTAATAGCAATAATTTTTTCATCTTTCTCCATAAGTTCAATCATAGTTCGCCCAAAAACATCGGAGTAAGTTGGCGCCGAAGGTTTTGTATCGATTTTTTCTAACGCTTCTGGTTCTTTCTTCGTAGTTTTCGAAATTGCATGAAGTCGGGTTGAATCGCTTTCCGCTGGAGGGTAGCCTCTACCTTTTTCGGTCATAATATGCAAAAGAATAGGTCCCTTCAGGTTTTTGATTTGCCGAAGCATTTTAATAAGTTTAGTAACGTTGTGCCCATTGATTGGACCAAAATAATTAAAACCAAATGCTTCGAAAAGCATACCCGGTGTTATTATAGATTTTAATCCGCCTTCGACTCTCGACATAAGTTCTTTCAAACGGTCACCGAAAGCAGACAATTTACCGGTCGCATTCCAAATCTTTTCACGAACAGCATTAATAGTCCGCGAAGAGAATAATTCGTTGAAATAATTTGATAATGCAGAAACGTTCGGGTCGATGGAAATGTTATTGTCGTTGAATACGACAATAATATCTCGTTTTTGGTAGCCACAGTTATTCATTGCTTCGAAGGCAAGCCCGCCAGTCAAAGCACCATCTCCTATCACAGCAACTACTTTGAAGTCTTCGCCTTTAATGTCGCGAGCACTTGCAATTCCAAGTGCGGCGGAAATACTTGTGCTTGCATGGCCAGCACCAAAAACATCGTATTGGCTTTCGGTGCGTTTTAGGAAACCGCTAATTCCTCCTTTTTGTCTAATTGTCGGCAATAGGTCGCGCCTTCCAGTCAGAACTTTATGGGGGTATCCTTGGTGTCCGGTGTCCCAAACAATTTTATCTGTTGGAGTATTGAAAACGTAATGCAATGCTACGGTTAATTCGACTACGCCGAGATTTGCTCCGAAATGACCTCCTACGGTAGTTACAACCTCAATTACATAATTACGAAGTTCATCGCAAACATAATCCAAATCCTCGGGTCTAAGCTTTCGAAGGTCCGAAGGGTCGTTGATTTTGAATAACCACTTGTATTTTGCTTTATCTATTTCCACATTACTTGTTATGATTCATTTTATCTTAACATTAGACAAAACAATACAAGAAAAATTGTATTTGCAAAAATTATTGTTCTATAAATTTGTTTACTACAGATAAAATGTGTTTACAACTATTTGCTTTCGTGTAGAATGCCACTGTTCGTCAATAAATACAAATCATCAGATTGGAAATTGCTTTTCAACAGGTTTCTCGAATGACATCAAATCAAATAATTATTCCAGCAATTGCTGCGGTTAGAAGGTTTGTCAAAGCTCCAACGAGCATTGCTTTGAAGCCGAGTTGGACAACTTCGGTGCGTCGGTCGGGCACAAGAGCACCTAAACCCCCAATTTGAATTGCGATAGAACCAAGATTGGCAAAGCCACAAAGAGCAAAAGTAGATAAATCGATTGTCCTTTGCGAAATAGCCCCGCTTTTTATCAAACTTGCCAAATCTGCATAGGCAATGAACTCGTTGATGCTGATTTTTGTCCCAAATAAACTTGCAAAAACTTGGGCTTCGCTTGGTGGAATCCCAACAAGATATGCAAAGGGAACAAAAAGATAGCCAAAGGTTTCTTTTAAACTCATTGGAGAATAAATCCCCAGCGGTGCCAACCAATTATGAACCAATACAAGAGCAGCATCTACAATCGCAATTAACGAAATAAAAGCAATCAACATTGCAACAATGTTAATTGCAAGTCGCATACCATCGCCGGCGCCTCGGGTAATCGCATCGAGCAAGTTTTTTGTTTCTGGGATTGAAATTTGTTTTATTTCCTCAATTCGCTGGACAGAACTTTTGGGTTCGATAACGACTTTCGAAAGCATAAGACTTCCCGGAGCAGAAATCAAACTTGCCGTGATTAAAATCACTGGCGAAATTCCCATCTGAATGTAGGCAGCCATAACACCCCCCGCAATCGTTGCAAAACCACCACACATTATCGAAAACAGCTCGGAGCGCGTAGCATTGGTTAAATAATGCCGAACAAGAAGAGGTGCTTCGGTTTGCCCTAAAAATACATTGCTTGCTGCCGAAAGCGATTCAACCCCGCTTGTTCGCATTGTCTTCGACATTACCCAAGCCATTGCATATACCACACGCTGAATAATCCCATAACGATACAAAACCGAGACGAAAGCAGAAAAGAAAATTACCGTAGCAGAAATTATAATAGCAAATTGATAACCAAAAGTATTCTTGTATTCACTCCTCCCTAAATTGCCAAAGACGAACTCCGCACCCCTCTGGCTGAAACTTAAGAATTCGGCAACACGGTCCCCGAGCCATCTAAAAGAGTAAACACCAAAAGGAACATAAAGAACAAGTACAGCAAGCGCAAATTGAATAGCAAAACCCCAAACAACGACACGAACAGGAAATTTTCTCTTGTTTTCCGAAAGTAGCCACGCAAGGAAAAAAATTATCACAATCCCTAAAATGCATAATAATCTTTCGACTATCATATTGCAACTCGTCAATGTAAAACAAAAAAAGTCGGAACACTTATATTTATCATTTTTCAATATTTTATGTTAAAATGCAATTTACACAATTGTTGAATATAATTTAAGTTCTTGCTATCATTTATAAGAAAAATTACCGCTGGATTGCCAATTGTAATTTTGAGTACAGTCCCGTTCCGGAAAACAAGCGAAGGTCAATGTCATTCTGAGTCCCATCCCGTCCCACAAGACGGGATGGGACGAAGAATCTAAAAGAAATGGTGGTGGCATAGATTCTTCACTTCGCTGCGCTACGCTCAGAATGACAAGGGAAAAGCAATGTCATTCTGAGTTCCGTCCCGTCCTACGGGACGGGACGGAACGAAGAATCTA
>CAZPSM010000008.1:0-2877 GCA_964589125.1 uncultured Hyphomicrobiales bacterium
TGTTCTCGGAAAAAGAAAGAAACTAAAACAAACATTAAAAGAAGAGATAACAAATCAATAAATCTTTCGACAACGATTGTTGCAAATGTCATTGTAAAGGAAATCTTCTCGCGTCTGCTATAATAATATGGGCGAAGGAACTCACCACCGCGCGGTAAAATGTTATTGACTGCGTAACCAGCCATAACCGCCGAAAAAAGATTCCATGTTGAACTAGTTTTCGCTATTGGCTCAAGCATTGTTTTCCACCTCATAGCCCGAACCCAATGCGAAGCAAACATTATCGGAATAGAAAGAACAACCCAAAGATAGTTTGCCGATTTAATAAATTCCCAAAGAGATTTTAAATCCAGACCTTTGAGTGAAAAATAAATTAAAATCACTACAAGAGCAAAAGAAATAAAGTAATTTAGATTCCTTTTCCAACCAACTTTTTTTCTCTGCTCGGTTTCGACCTTTTGCATCTTTATTGTTTCTTTGCTCTTAGTGTATCGAGGACAAAGTATGTTACCAGAATAGCAAACATTACTATACTTAAATATTCACTCAAGGGGTTTCCTTCCCAACTACCAACAATGGTATAAAGTTTCACTTTAAAGAACAGCAATAATGCCCCAATTACTCCGAATAGCGACGCTCCAGCCATAAACCCAGAAGCAATTAATGTTCCGCGCTGAGTTCGAGCGTTAACCAAAGCCTCGTCCTTTGAACTTTTGCTAATAAAGTGGGCTACCAAACCACCGACTAACAAAGGTGTATTGAGAGGCAATGGTAGATACATACCAAGAGCAAAAGCAAGCGGAGAAACTCCTAACCAATTTACAAAAAGGGCGATAAATATTCCAACAAGGTAAAGTATCCAATTGACCTTCGCTTCGGGCGACATCAACGGTTGTATAACCGCAGCCATTGCATTTGCTTGGGGCGCAACAAGTGGTTCAGCCGAATTCATTGCTTTATTGTAGCGTTCAAGCAATTCCGCAGAAGCAGTCTTGCTGTGTATTTGTTCAAGTTCGCGCTCGGTAAAGATGTTTTGATTTTTGATGTAATCTTCTTTAGTAAAACCATAGGAAGCATTAAGAATAAAAATTACTAAACCGACAGTAGCGGCAGAAACAAGGGTCCCGAGAAACTTCAAACTTTCTTGCTTATAAGGTGTTGAACCTATCCAATAACCCACCTTCAAATCGGTAATAAACCCTCCAGCCATTGAAAGAGCAGTGCAAACAATCCCCCCAATCACCAAAGCACTCACCATACCTTGTGTCCCAGATAATCCCACCTGCGTAAGTAGAAACGATGCAAGAATCAAAGTCATAAGGGTCATTCCCGAAACTGGGTTTGTTCCAACAATAGCAATTGCATTTGCAGCCACCGAAGTAAAAAGAAACGAAATAGCAGCAACTATCAGCAAAGCCATTATTGCTTGCACAAAAGATATATTTACTCCAGTCAGTAAGAAAATGAATATGAACACTATTGTCATTATGATAAAAACTATTACATAGGTCATAGGAATATCTTTTTGGGTGCGAATTTCTATTTCCTCTTCTTTCTGAACTTTTTGTTTTCTAAACCCACGGAGGGCTAACGAAAAAGCATTTCCAATCACTTTATATGATTTAATAATACCGATAATACCAGCCATTGCAATTGCACCGATGCCAATTGGGCGAACATAAAGACTAAAAATTTGTTCAGGAGGCATCGAGGCAAAAGGATTAGCTCCATTCATCTCAACAGCAATCTGACCAATCTGGTTAATCAGAGGAACAAGCACAAACCAAGACAACAAAGAACCAATCGTTATAATTAGTGAATACTTTAATCCAATTAGGTAGCCAAATCCAAAAATCATAGCGCTTACATTGAGCTGAAAAAGTATCTTAGCTTTTTCTGCTATCATTTCGCCGAAAGGCAAGACACGCGAAGTAAAGGTCTCTTTCCATAAGTGTAGAGAAGAAAAAAGGAAATCATAAATTCCACCGATGATTCCGCTCGAGACCAAAACGCCTGCACTTTTGCCACCTCGCTCGCCCGTAATCAGAATTTCTGTGATTGCGGTAGCCTCGGGAAATGGAAACTTTCCATGCATTTCTTTTACAAAATATTTTCGGAAGGGTATCAGGAAAAGAATCCCAAGAAAACCTCCAAGTAAAGAAGCAAAGAAAATCTGAAAGAACGACGCCTCGAGTTTTAAAATATAAAGGGCCGGAATTGTAAAAACAGCACCAGCAACAATTACTCCCGAAGAGGCTCCAATGGATTGAAGAATAACGTTTTGTCCAAGTGCTTTCCGTCTTCTACTTGCAGCAGCAACCCCAACAGCAATTATCGATATTGGAATCGCAGCCTCCATTACTTGTCCAATTTTAAGACCAGAGTATGCCGCTGCGGCAGAAAAAACAATAGCCATTAAAATTCCAAGAACAACGGAATACGCAGTAATTTCAGGGAATTTGTATTCTGGCTGTAGAACCGGACGATATACTTCACCCGGCCGCAATTCACGATGGGAATTCTCTGGCAAATGAATAGATGTCTCCGTGTGATTATTGGACATTGTTCACCTTATGTTTATTTTACTTTCTTGATTTTTCTACCCAAATTTGCACCAAGTTTACGAGTGTTTCTATTGCTTTCATCAAAAAGTCAATAGAAACCCATTCTGTTTTGGTGTGGAAGTTTTGCCCCCCGGTGTAGATGTTTGGAGTCGGAAGCCCCATTTCGGTAAGCCTTGCTCCATCTGTTCCCCCACGAATTGGTTTCCAATATGGCTTGACCCCAGAGCGCAGAGCCGCTTCCCAAAGATTTTCAAGAACTTCGGGATGTTTTTCCAGCCCCTCTATCATATTTCTGTATTGGTATTTTGTTTCG
>CAZPSM010000008.1:2914-20750 GCA_964589125.1 uncultured Hyphomicrobiales bacterium
TTGAACCTCCTTGATTATCTTTTCCAGCATTTGTCTTTGTTCCTCCAGTCCAGCGGTTCTAAAATCACGGAATAAAAGTTTGAGTGTTGCCTTTCCCACACCACCTTCCAACACATACGGATGTATATATGGTTCATAACCTTCTGTTGTCTCGGGAGCCATATCTTTAGGCAGTCTTGCAATAATATCGGCAACAATTCTGATGGAATTAATCATAATGTTTTTCGCGGTTCCGGGATGTATATCTCTTCCAACAACCGATATAGTTGCTTGGTCTGCACTAAAAGTTTCTTTGTTCAATTCCCCGGGTAAATCACCGTCGATTGTATATGCATATTGCACATTAAATTTGGAGATGTCGAGGAACTTTGTTCCTTGCCCAATTTCCTCATCAGGTGTAAAACACAACCGAATAGTTCCGTGGGGTATTCGAGGGTTTTCCATCAAAATTTGGGCTAAAGTCATTATAGCGGTAATACCCGATTTGTCGTCGGAACCAAGAAGCGTAGTACCATCGGTTGTAACAATAGTATGCCCAAGACACATTTCCAAGTTTGGGTTTTCTGCAACCCGAATTATAATTGAAGTATCATTCGGTAGCACTATATCGCCACCATCGTAATGTTCGATAATTTGGGGGTTTACATTTTCGCCCGTAACCTCGGGAGAAGTGTCGAGATGAGCAAGAAATCCGATATTTGGCACTTTTCCAAACGCCGGGTCATCCTCGGCAATATTCGATGGGATTGTCGCCATAACATAACAGTGCTCATCAACCTCGGCATCGGTAATCCCCATTGATTTTAATTCTTCGACGAGCATTCGAGCGAGGGTGAACTGTCCTTCGCTACTTGGAGTAGTTTCTGCTGTTTCGTTCGATTGCGTGTTGATTTTAACATAACGTAAAAATCTTTCTAATACAGATTCCTTCATAACCTAACTTAAATTAAAAAAACAAATATAATAATTTTTAATTTCCAACCAGAAATTTCTATTAAAAAGATTCAAAAACTAATTAGTATTACCTTGCGTAATAGTTGCGTAAACAAAAATTTTCTTTATCAAGTCCTTATCCTTTTTTACCTCCTTCACATTAATACTTTTCAGCATATTAGACCAGATTGTTTTTCTTTCAAGGATAAATTCTTTCGCTTTTTCATATTCATTCGGAACAATACCTTCCAAGATTGCTTCTTCGACTGCTGTTTTAATAATGCCAACTTCTGGGCTGGGAGTCAAAGCAAAAATCTGCATAATTTCTTCACCGCGAACAGGCGATTGGAACTCACGTAGTTTATCTTCTTCCTGTACTTTAATTACCTTCTTCCATACTTTTTGGTAATTATTCAAATACTTCTTTGTAAGGTTCGGATTATTTGTTGTAATATCGCATCGACAAAGTAAGAACAAATCCTCGAGTGCATCGCCTGCGTAAGCAGCAAGCCTACGCACTGCAGAATCGGTTACTCCGTCGTCAACAAGAGCCATAGGGCGTTGGTGCAATCGAACCAAACGTTCAACATATTCAACGTGTTCTAACGGTAATCGCATACGCCGAAAAATCGCACCTACCATCCTGGCTCCAACTTCTTCGTGCCCGTAGAAAGTCCAACCAACCCCCGGAATAAATCTCTTGGTTTTAGGTTTTGCAATATCGTGAATTAAAGTAGCAAAACGCAACCACGTATTAGTCGAAGCTTCTGCAATCTTATCCAATACCTTTAGGCTATGAAAGAAAACGTCCTTATGGTTGAATGTAATCCCATTTTCAACTCGTGTTTCAACTCCAGCAGTTTCGTAAAGCTCGGGAAACACATACTCCAAGATACCAGTTCGATAAAGGATTTCAAATCCAATACTTGGTTTTTCCGAGTTAATTATCTTAAGGATTTCATCGGTTATTCTTTCCTGGGAAACTATTTTTATCCTTTCTTTAGTTTCTTGCATTGCATTTAAAGTGTCGGATTCGATTGTAAAGCCCAGTTGACTTGCAAATCGAGCCGAACGGAGCATCCGCAAAGGGTCGTCGTCGAAAGTAGTTCTGGGGTCCAAAGGAGTTCTAATTATCTTGTTTTGCAAATCCCGATACCCATCGAAAATGTCTATAACTTTCCCAAAATCATCTTGATTCAAGGACACAGCCATTGCATTAATTGTAAAATCGCGCCGGCGAAGGTCATCTTCGAGCGTTCCAACAGATACGATAGGTTGCCTACTTTTAGAAAGATATATTTCTTTCCTTGTTCCAACGAACTCATATTGATGTTTCCCGACTGGGACCATAGCCGTAAAAAATCGTGGATATGCAACAATCTTGGATTTGAAGTGCTCGGCAACTATCTTCGCAAATTCAATTGAGTCCCCAACAACAGTAAAGTCATAGTCTTTTCTTTCTCTACCTAAAAAATAATCACGAACATAGCCACCAACAAGATAAATTTTAAGATTATGTTTGTGGCTTAATTCCGCAATTTTAAGGATATTTTTATCGGTAATGGTAACTTCCAATTTGGGCGCTACCTGGTAAATTGTTTCAAGCCTCGTAAATCTTTTCCGCTTCTGAGGTTGTATATTTTCGGCGTCTTTATCCCTTTTTTGCTCTTTTTTCTGCCTTTTAGTCTGTGTCTTCTTGGGAGCAGAAGTATTCAATTGTCTTTTCCGCACAAGTTTTACAATACCCTAATTTGTTAATCATTGTATCGAGCATTCTATTATACAAACGCTGATTTTCTTCGTTTGTTCTGTTGGACAAAGCCCCAACAAGACTTCCCGCACCCGAAATATCGGATTTGAGCCGGACATCGGTTACAGCCTTAACAAGTTCAGCATTATCCATAAAATTATAATTGGGGTCTTTCACTATTCGTTGACCATAAATTTTAATTATTGTTGTTCGGAAACTTTGCTTCTGTTCACGTGTTTTCAAACCCATTCGTTCTTCGACACTCGTGATAAATGATTCATCGATTTTTAACGACACAAGTTTGTTGGTCCTGGGGTCGCGATATGTCCAAATTTTATCGGCACCAAGATTTTTCGCATCAATTCCTACAACCATATTAACATAGTTCATTACATCACGTTCTATTGCATCGGGTTCGTTCATATATGCATTGAATATTGACTTCATTACATTTTGTCGGTAAAGTTGCTTTGCAAGTTTTAAATCATTAAAATACTTGATTCTATCGTTAGGGTCTTGAACGTAATCGAGTATAACAGTTTCAAGTGCCAAGAAAATATCGCCAGCATACATACATTTTCCTTCTTGTGTTTCGGTTCTTTCCAAAAGGATTTGAATTGCTCTGCCGAGATTTCTGTGCCCAAGCCCTTTCTGTCCAAACCGTTTCGTTATATCGGGGTCTGCGTTCAAATCGTTTATAACCTCGCTTAAAGTTTTAAGCGATTTTTCGCCGGCAACTTCGCCAGCAGCAAGTTTCATCATCTCGATAGGTGTTAGTTTATCGTTCTTAGGCATTCTCGAAAGAATTACTGCAACCGAGGTAGAATACACAAGGTTAGGGTCGATATGCATTTTTTCGCCAGCAAATGTAGTTTTCTCCCAACTTCCTATTGCATAAGAGGTCAGCTCCATTTGAAGTTTGTAGTTTGTATTGTGCGACATATAGCAAAGCCGGCAGCGGTCAACAATTGGGGCTTGTTCTTTTTCTTCAAGAAAACGCGCAAATTCGGAATTATTACTTGTTGCTATGATTAAGGTATCGAGAGGCCATTTAAAACCTTCGATTTCAATCACACGGTTCTGTATTACCCCAAGATAAACTTGAATCAAATCCTTCTTATTCTTAAATATTTCATCGGCAAAGTGAATACCCCCACCAGCAACACGAGCAAGTGCCCCCCGACGAAGGTCAAACCGATATGGATTATCAGTATCTGCAACATTCAGAAGTCGTGTAATCGATTCTTCCCCGATAAGGTCAACAGCCGAGGAGGTAATTTTATCCTTGGCGGCGTATTTACCCGTAAGAGTACCTCGCGATTCCGATATCGGCATTGGAACTACTTCAACAAACTCAAGCATTTTATCGACGTCACCATTACAAAATTCCCTAATTTGATTTAGTATGTATGATGTACACGCACCAAGGGGTCGGTAGAGACGGAAATAATCATCAATCTGGTTGTCGCTGGCTCCCATCTTTGCAAGAAACTCTTTGGATTTGTCTTCGCTTTCGAAAAGATTCATTGCAAGAATCATTGGGTCTTCGTAGGTTTGCGATTCAATTTCCTTAATTTTCCCATAACGCCCGAGCTGCTCAATATTAATAAATTTAAAGGTATATCGCATATTTTCTGGCTGTAACGTAAAATTACGATAAAGGTGCATTAGATAATCAACGAAAAAAGTTTTACCATTACCCGGTTCACCAATCAAAACAAAAGCCATTTCTGCCGATGAACCGCCTTCGGCTGAATCCTTGATAAAAGAAACGAGGCTATTGATTTCATCGAACATTCCGACTAGGTGCTTCTTACCTTCCCGGAAAACAAGAAAATCGTAGGTAGGCCGGCCGTTTACTATTACTTTCTGGATTTTGGCTGGGTCGCCTAAAATCATACGCGAAACCGACTGGAAAACACTTTCAAATCGACGTTTTCCACTAATAACGTCTTTGATGTGAAAACTCAATGTGTTCTTTCCCATTTTAAAACCAAATTTGTTTCATTCAGTAATTCAAAATAATGAATTTTTTTTCTCTGACGAAAGAATTTGTTTCCGAGTATTAGAATATCAATATTATTCCCAGAGCATTTCCAAAAACTTACGAGCTCCTCGCTTTGATTATTTTTATCGCATTGCTTTTATCGTTCGAACAATGATTGCGATAGATTGTTAATAATTTTGTGCTCAAAGAGTCAGCGAAGTTCCACACTATACCTACAATTTGTCCCCATCTCTTTTCGGAGAACAGGAGGCAGAATGACAGAAAAGAGATTTTTTATTGCTTGTTAATATGGGCTAACAAAAACGGAGAAATTATTGCACGCTAATAAATCTTTCCTTTTAGTCGGCGTGGCCAGATTCGAACTGGCGACCCCTACTACCCCAAAGTAGTGCGCTAACCAGACTGCGCTACACGCCGTCAAGGTTACAAAATTAATCAAATGTCCATAAATAACAAAAAATAGGAAAAGGAACACAGATTATCAAATCAGATATCGAAGCAACGGAAGAACTATTCTTTTCTGCTACTACAAAATACACCGAATTTTTATCTCGAAGAATTTCTTTTCTCTACCCAACATATTGAATGTAAAGTTAACTCATTGCTTAATAATCACGATAGAATTTAGTTCGGAAATCTTCAATATCGGCTTCTTCTTTCAGTTTGTTGAACCACATAATATATGAACTTTGCCGAAAGTTCGAAATGATACTGTTTAGTTGTTTTTTGAGTTCAGAATTGACAAGATTTTCATCGGGGACATTTTTCTTTAACACCTCGATGATATAATATCCGCGTTCGCCACGGAAGGGTCCCAAAATCTTACCTACGGGGAGTTGGAACACCTTTGCAGTGAAGCCCCAATCTTGTCCAACGCCGGGAATGAATCCATTGTTACGTATATCGTTCCAACTTTGGACATTTAAAGTAGGGTCTATTTGCTTCGCATTTTCAAGTGTACCTAAATTTTTCACCTTTTCGTAGATACTTTTTGCTTTGGGAGCCAAAATATCGAGTTGCTTCCTACGAGTAAGAATTAATTTAATCCTATCCTTCAAATCCTCGAAAGGAACAAATCCTGCTTTTCTTTCGTCAACAACTTGAGCAACAACAATTCCCTGATTTTTGAGTTCAAGCGGTTCAAGGACAGTACCAACCTTCGATTCGAACGCTAGAGCCGTTAAATAATTCGAACCAAGTGTTGGCCGCGTTCGTTCGAAAAAGTCGGTTTGGCGAACTGTAATATTAAATTCTTTTGCAGCGGAATCGAAAGATACACCACTTTCAACTTTTTCTTTCAACAATTTTGCATCTCGATTTAATAAGCGAAGCGTTGTTCTCGAAACCTCGGGAGCAAATTTAATAAAACTATACTTATACTCTTCAGATTTTTTATCGAAAACTTTAATAATATGGTATCCGAATTGCGATTCGACGGGTCCAACGATTTCCCCTACTTTTGCTCCGAAAGCAGCATCTTCAAATGGTTTGACCATCATACCCTTTCCGAAATAACCAAGGTCGCCTCCATTCATTCCAGAGCCTTTGTCTTCGGAAAATTTTCGAGCGAGTTGCGCAAAATCTTCGCCCTTCTTTGCCTTTGCAAGAATTTCCTTAGCAACAGCAAAAGCACTATCTTTATTGGTTCCAAATCCAATCAAAATATGACTTGCTTTGACGACTTCGTTTTGACCCTGTCGTTTTTCCTCGAGCCGAATAAAAAACACTCCCTCGGCAGTCTGAATTGGACCAACTACTTGCTGAAGTTCGAGTGCAGTTATGTATGGAGCCAACTGGATTGGTAAATCTTTCGCAAGTTTGAAGTCAGAAATTTCCCCATTGTGTTCGCGAAACTTCTGCTCAAAGAACCGGGAAATTTCTTCGGGCGTTGTTAACTTCTGCATATCTTCGGTGATTTTCTTAACCTTTTTTTCGACAACAACCGTGTCTTGATGCGAAGGAATAATTTTAAATATAGAATATTTAAGTTTGCGTTTGGGTTTCTCGGGGAAAAACTGCTTGTTGTCATTGTAATACTTTCTCATTTCTTCATCGGTAATTTTAATTTCCTTCTCGGGAACTTCCTTAACATCTAAAAAAACTACGCGTACATCGGCAGAAGAATTATCGTTAATGTATTTTTCGCGAGCAAAGAGTGGCGAAACAAATGACCCAGCAATTGAAACAAAAGTTCTAAGCGAATTTTGGAGTTTCTCTTCGCGCAAATATTGCTCAACCCGGATAATATCGGACTTAAATTGCTCCACAATTCGGCGCTTCTCCTCGTTGGGTATTGTGTTCGGAAGCCTATTGAAAATAATATCGGGATTAGTCATTATCTCGAGGTAGGTTTGCCTTTGGAAATTTCCAGCAGAATCGGTGAATGACTTTTTTAAATAATCTGGTGGATTATCGAGCATAATGTCGAGAATCTCGGCATCGGTAACTTTAATCCCGATTCGTTCAGCTTCCTGTTTTTGGAGAATTTCATCGACCATTTGGTTCCAAAGACTTTTTCGTATTTGATTTTCGTCGACTTCGATGTTCTGCTCTGGGGATTGTTTTCTTTGTTGTTCGAGTTGCTCACGAACCTTTTCTTCGAAAACCCGGTAAAGAATTTTTTCACCGTTGATTTTTCCAAGTGCCGCTGTCCGGTAGTCAGTCCCTTGCCGAAGAATATTAGAAATATCTGCATCCGAGGCAACCATAAAAGCAACAAAAATAACAGCAAAAGCTATCAGAGCATAAGGCGAAATTTTACGGATTCTTTCAAACGTACCCATCTTCAAGCAAACCTATAATAATTTACAAATATAGACTACAAATTTACCAAATATAATTTAGATAGCCAAAATACTGGAACATACAAGGTCCTGGTAGTATCGAAAATGGTAAGAGACAATGGACAAACAAATATCCAGACAAACTGACCATTGACGTTGGAAACTTATTCTTCAATTGGCTCATTTCTTTCAGCAATCTTTTGGGAAAGAATTTTTTCTGCTTCTGCTTTTGTGATTTTCTTTGTTCCTTTGCATTTTGGGTAATCTTCGCAACCGAGGAAAAATCCTTTAGGTCCCCGACGAAGTATCATTTCTTTACCACATTTAGGACATTTTGCACTTGGAACTCTAACCGGTTCAAAAGATTTCTTCCGATTGTTAGTTTCTTCGATTGGCTTGCGTCCATTGCATTTTGGATAATCAATACACCCATAAAATTTTCCATATTTACTTTCGCGAATTACCATCGGCTTGCCACATACATCGCATCTGACGTCCTCGACAATTTCTGGCACTTCTTTTTCGTGAACTTCATACAGTGGCTTTGTATTTTTACAATCGGGGTATCTTGAACAACCAAGGAACCGCCCAAATTTACTTACACGCACAACCATCGGTGCTCCGCATACATCACATGCAACTTCACTATTCGATAGTATATCGGAATTTGCCTTACCAAGCAAATTTTCCAATGGCTCGTAAAAATGCTTTACCACCTCCACATATCCTTTATCTCCTTCGGCTATTGTATCCAATTCCTTTTCCATTCTTGCAGTAAACTCTACATTAAAAATATCGGTGAAGTATTTGAGCAGAACCCGATTAACTTCTTGCCCTAATTGCGTAGGAAAGAAAGCCTTATTCTTCTGTTCAATGTATTTTCGTTCGAGGATAGTCGAAACAATAGTGGCATAGGTGCTTGGTCGCCCTATCCCTTTTTCTTCTAATTCTTTTATTAAACTTGCCGAGTTATATCTCGGCGGGGGTTGTGTTTGCACTAGTTTGGGTATAGCATCAATTATTTTAGCTTCTTCACCCTCTTTTACCAAAGGAAGTTTAACTTTGGTATCCTCTTCCTGTTCCGAACTTCGCTCATTAGTTTGCTCATCTTCTTCGTAAATTTTCAAATACCCGTCAAATTTTACAACCCTCCCGGTAGCTCGGAAAACAAATTTTCCACCTTGAATATCAATTGTGGTTTGTTCTATTTCGGCAGGCACCATTTGCGAGGCAACAAAGCGATTGTAAATTAGCTCGTAAAGCTTGAAAAGGCTTTTGTCGAGATACGGCTTTACTTTCTCGGGAGTATAACTGATGTCGGTCGGGCGAATTGCTTCGTGGGCATCTTGAACATTTTGAGACTTCGATGCATAAATTTTGGGGTGATTCGGAAGATACTTGTCCCCATAAGTTGTCTTAATATAGTTACGAACTTGACTAATTGCCTCGTTACTCGTACGAATGGAGTCGGTTCGCATATATGTTATTAATCCGACATTTCCTTCGTTGCCAATAGGGATCCCTTCGTAAAGCTTTTGTGCCAGTTGCATTGTTAATTTGTTCGCAAATCCTAACTTTCGAGCTGCATCTTGTTGAAGAGTACTTGTTATAAAAGGTGGTTTAGGCGATTGCTTTATGGCAGTTTTTTTTACTTTCGAAATGGAGTACCTTTCTTTTAGTATCCTTTTGACTAACTCATTAGCCTGTTCCTCCGATTCAATAAATTTGAATTGGGAAATTCGTTCTTTAAACTCCTCATCGGTTTCATTCCGATGGGGCTTTTGTGAGCCTTCTGGGTTTTTTATAACAATATCATCGAATTGGACAAGCCGTGCTTTAATTTTCTTATCTTTAATTTCGAAGTTAGCGATTATATTCCAAAATCTGAATGGTTCAAAGTTTTGAATATCTTCTTCGCGCTCGCAAATCAAGCGAAGCGCAACGGATTGAACACGCCCAGCCGAAAGAGCACTTTTACTTTTTCTAACAAGTGCGTTGGAAACAAAAGGTGAAACTTTGAAGCCAATCAATCGGTCCAAAACTCGGCGAGCCTGCTGCGAATAATATAAGCTTTGGTCAAGTTCGCGAAGTTGTTTTAATCCATTTTCGATACCTTTCTTTGTAATTTCATTGAAAAGTAGCCTTTTGACGTTGGGATTTACCTTTTGAACTTCCTCGGCAATATGCCATGCGATTGCTTCACCTTCCCGGTCGGGGTCGGTAGCAATCAGGACACTTTCCGAATTCTTTGCCGACGCTTTTATCTCGTCAATTACTTTTTGCTTTCCTCGAATTACTTCATAAATTGGTTTAAAACCATTCTTTATATCGACACTCAAAGAATAGCTCTTCAAATCCTTGATATGCCCAACAGAAGCCTGAACAATATAACCGCTCCCCAAATATTTATTAATGGTTTTTGCCTTCGCGGGTGACTCAACAACAACTAAATTCTTTTTAGATTTCGGCATTTCGTTCCATCACTTTATTTAAAAACAAAAATATTACGTAAAACAAATACAAATATTTGAAAAAATAAATTACAAATATAAGCACCAAGTTGCAAAACTTATGTGGGGTGATAGGTTCCTTCACCCAAAATTACAACATAATTAAGTATTTTAATAAAATCTATCATATACTAAAATATCTGTTTAGAAGAACTAACAATTTAATTCGGATTTTTTCGTCTTTTTATATGATTGGTTTTTTATAAAATTAATTTGAGTTTAAAATGAGCGAGTTTATAAATAATTCATTGATTCGAAAGAACTCTCTAAAAGATATTCTTCGGAGGTTGCATAGCGGAGAAGGGTTCGAAGTTCTGAAAAGAGAATTAGAAGCTAAATTAGAAGAGCTACCTTATGGCGAGGTCGTCGAAGCCGAACAAGAACTTATCGAAGAAGGCATTCCAGTCGAAGAACTTATCAAAATGTGTGATTTGCATTCTAAAATGCTCGAAAAACAAATAAGCATAGTTGGAGTGCAAATTGTACCACCGGGACACCCAGTCGATACATTTCGGAAAGAGAATCGTGAAATCGAAAAATTATGCAACGATATTAAAATAGAGATTGAAAAACTACTCGGAGATTTCTCGAACATTGATGTAAATAAATCAATTTTATCTTTACGAGCAAAGTTTAATCTTTTAATGGATATTGATAAACATTATTTACGAAAAGAGCATCTTCTATTTCCATTTTTAGAAAAGGCAGGTGTTACGGGACCACCCAAGGTTATGTGGGGAAAACATGATGAAATTAGGGAATTACTACGTGGTTCAATAGAAGCACTTGCTAATTTCAATGAACCAACCCAAGACGAATTCGAAAGTATTGTAGAATTTTTACTAAAACCTTCTATTAATATGGTAGTCGATATGATTACCAAAGAAGAGAAAATCCTTTTTCCAATGTCATTAGATAAATTGTCTGAAACAGATTGGTATCAAATATACTTACAAACACCCGAAATTGGTTTTTGTTTGTATGACCCTCGGGTTGAATGGAAACCTTCTGGGATTGAAATTCATCCCGAACCAATTCAAGCCGACGGCGAAATTCAATTCTCAACTGGAAGTATGACAAAAGAGGAACTATCTGCAATCTTAAGCACACTCCCAATAGACATTACTTTTGTTGATAAAAATGATAAAGTAAAGTATTTTTCCAATAGTAATGAAAGGATATTCCAACGTTCACGAGCAATTTTGAAACGCGATGTTCGGCTATGTCATCCACCCTCGAGTGTTCACATTGTAGATAAAATCATTAATGATTTTAAAAATGGAATTGCAAATCGAGCACCCTTCTGGATAAATTTCCACGGGAAATTTGTTCATATTGAATATTTTGCAGTAAGAAACGAAAATGGAGAGTATTTAGGAACTCTCGAAGTTACCCAGGATTTGACCGAACTCCGCCAACTTGAAGGTGAACAAAGAATTTTGTCGTACAAAACTAATAACCAAAATGGAAAATAAGCCTTACATTACACCAAGAATGAAGGTATTCGAACTTCTAAAATACTTTCCTGAAGTCGAAGAATATTTAATTCAATTGGTTCCCGCTTTTTCGAAGCTTCGTAACCCTTTATTAAGAAAAACCATAACACGTGTTACAACACTTGAACAAGCAGCAAAAGTTGGTGAAATAGATGTTGGAAAGCTGATTAACTTTTTGCGAGCAAAGGTTGGTCAAGATAAAATTGAAGAAATACTAACATCGGATAAGATGGATATAAACCAAGAGAGCGTCTCTTGGTTCGATTTTAAAAAAATAGTTGCCAGTATCGACGCCCGCGAAATGATTGAACGTGGGGAACACCCCATATCACTTGTTTTAGAAGCAGTAGAAAAATTAAACAGCGGTGAAATATTCGAACTTGTAACATCTTTTATTCCTGCCCCTTTGATAGAGATAGTTCAAAATCGCGGATTTCGGGTATTTGTAAAGAAAGATAACAACGGCATCATTAAAACTTATTTCTCCAAACCTTAATCAGTTTAGAGCTAGTTAAGGAAAAAATCTATGGAGATGTAACCATAAAACATTCTGTTTCGAGAGGGCTTTATCGCACAAATTGTTTTTGGAGTTGGGAAATCAGTAAATCTTGAATCGCTGTCTTTTTCGAGCCACCTGCCGGACTCGAACCAGCGACCGGCTGATTACAAATCAGCTGCTCTACCAACTGAGCTAAGGTGGCTTCAAATAATTAAATTTTTTCCCTGTGACCCTAACGGGATTCGAACCCGTACTACCACCTTGAAAGAGTGGTGACCTAACCATTAGTCGATAGGGCCATCGTTTTTCAAAGAATACAAAATTAGTAAATTTGCTTTTAATAAAAAAGCAGAACGATGGAAAAAAATTTTTATGTCGTCGGGGTTACTGGAAACATTGGCACCGGTAAAACCACCGTTTGTCGATTCATTGAGCAACTTGGCTTCCCAGTAATTTATACCGACCTTTTAGCAAAAGAAGTAATGGAAAACGTTCCAGATGTGAAAGAAAAAATCATACAAAACTTTGGAATAAATTCTTATCTCCCTAATGGCAAAATCAACAGCCAGTATATAGCAAACTTAGTGTTTGGTAGCGATTCTCGATCGGACGAACTTTTGAGTAAATTGGATTCTATTGTTCATCCGGCTGTTATAGATAAATTAATTGAATCTATCGAACAACTTGGGCAAACGAATAAAATTATTTTTGTCGAAAGTGCATTAATTTTCGAGGTAGGACTCGAAGAGGCTTTCGATTTCATCATTTTGGTCGCTGCCTCGAAAGATAAAATTTTCGAACGATATCAGAAAGCCGGATTGCTGAACAAAGAAGATATTAACAGGAGATTATCGAAGCAAATAGATGAAAGAATTAAACAAAATTTTGCAGATTTTACTCTTTACAACAATGGAAGTTTCGAAGAACTAAAGAAAAATACAGAATTTGTTATCGAAATGATTCAACAGATTATCCAAAGCTAATGCCCTTTATGTCCCCGAAAAAACGTAATTTTGTTTTTTTGAATGCAACAAAATGTCACGAAGCAACTTTGTAGATAAACCCAGAAGCAATTGTGGAGTTGTTGGTGTGTTTAATCATCCAGAAGCCTCAATTGTAACTTATTATGCACTTCATGCATTGCAACATCGTGGGCAAGAGGCAACTGGAATTGCGAGTTTTTATTACGACGAGAATAAAAAGAAGAATAGGTATAGTGTTTACAAAGGTGAAGGTTTGGTGCTCGATGTCTTTTCGGACCCAAACATTCTTGTTAACGTTTTGCATGGAAATGCTGCTATCGGACATAATCGGTATTCAACGACTGGTGCTGCGAAAAAAGCTAATATTCAGCCATTTGTAATGAGTTTCCATAATGGAATTATGGCAATTTCCCATAATGGGAACCTAACCAACACTATGACATTGCGTAAGAAACTCGACGATTCGGGAGCTATTTTCCAGACCACAACAGATACAGAAATTTTTCTTCATCTTATTGCACATAGCAAGAAAAAAGATGTAATTGAACAGATTTTAGAAGCTTTGCGAATTGTCCGTGGTGCTTATGCTTTGGTAATACTTACCGAAAACGCTCTCGTCGCTGCACGCGACCCCCATGGATTTCGTCCCTTGAACATAGGAAAAATCAAAACGCAGAACGGTGATGCATATATCGTTGCTTCCGAAACTTGTGCATTCGACATTGTAAATGCTGAATATATAAGGACAGTCGAACATAATGAACTTATAGTTATCGATAGAGAAACTGTTGAAACAGGAAAAATAAAATCATACCGAATATGGGATGTAACACCGGAGGCACGGCATTGTATTTTCGAATATATCTATTTTTCAAGACCCGATAGCAAGATTTTCGGACATAACGTCGACAAAGTTCGAAGAAAGCTCGGTAAAAATCTTGCCGATGAAAGTCCAATTTCCCCCGATGGTAAAGAAAAAGTGATTACCATATCGGTTCCCGATAGTGGAAACACAGCCGCACTTGGATTCGCAAAAGTAAATAATGAAAAAGGAAATGCAACTGCATTTGAAATTGGCTTAATTAGAAGCCATTATGTCGGACGAACTTTTATCGCTCCAAGCCAAGATAATCGAGAATTTAAAGTCAAAGTAAAGTTCAATACCGTCAAAGGAGTACTCGAAAACCGCAAAGTGGTTATTGTCGATGATTCGATTGTGCGAGGAACAACCTCGAAATCATTAATTAAATTGATTCGTGGTGCAAATCCGAAAGAAGTTCATATGCGAATCACCTCGCCACCGATTAAATTCCCTTGCTACTATGGGATGGATTTTCCAAGTAAAGAAGAATTAATCGCAAACTACTATGAAAGTGAAGAAGAAATTGGAAAGGCAATTGGAGTAGATTCACTACATTATTTAACAATTGAAAAACTTTTGGATTCTGTTCCAAAAGAACCTGGGATTGGATATTGCACAGCTTGTTTTACAGGCGATTATCCAGTAGCAATCGAAGAAAATCATAACAAATTTTCTACTGAAGATTGATTAATTGCAAAAAAAATATTAAATTGCAGGTCTTGTAAATTAAATTTTTTAAAAAATATGTTTGCAGTAGTCGAAATAGAAGGGTTCCAATACGAGGTAAAACCCGATATGCAAATCAAGGCTCAATTGATTGAAGGAAATCCGGGCGATATCATTGAGTTCGACAAAGTCTTGTTCTTGCAAGATGAGAATGAAACTTATGTTGGTTCACCATTTGTAAACGCAAAAGTTGTAGCTTCAATTGTCGAGCACGCAAAAGACGACAAAGTTCTTGTATTCAAGAAGAAAAGGCGAAAAGGATATCGAAAGCTACGTGGGCATCGCCAGTCTTACACTATTTTAGCAATAAAGGAAATTAATTTGTCATAATAAAAGGAAGCAAGATTTATGGCTCATAAAAAAGGTGGTGGTTCATCGAAAAATGGTCGAGATTCTCAAGGCCAACGTCGCGGCGTTAAAAAATTCGGTGGTGAGTTTGTTCGCGCCGGCAATATAATCGTTCGCCAGTTAGGGACCAAATTCCATCCGGGGAAAAATGTCGGATTAGGAAAGGATTACACAATTTATTCCCTTGTAGATGGTTTTGTTAAATTTGAGCGAAAAAATCGAGAAAGATTAAAAATTTCTGTTTACCCTGTGGAACAAAAAGCGTCTAATTAATTCAAATAATCACTGCTTGCAGTCCACTCGCGGGTAAAGCGAGTGGACTTTTTTTGTTTTTTAAAAACCCTATATTGCGTTTTCGTTAATCAACTGATTCATAATAATTAAAATAATCAATATAAATTCATTTGAATTTTAAATCGAATGGCATATAATAAAACAAAGTTGCCTACAACCTTTATTCATTAGAATTAGTTTCCGAACCTGGCCCCCTTTTGCCTAATTCATTGTCAATCATAATCAAACCACCTTTCCAATCGGCAATCAATTTAAGTTTTTCGACTATTTCCAGAACGGTTGCCTCTTCTTCAACTTGCTCGGTAATGAACCATTGGAGAAAAATATGGCTAGCATGGTCGCCTTCCTTAATCGAAAGATTTGCTAATTCATTGATTTTTTCGGTGATAAACTGTTCATGTTTCAAGGAATCTTCCATTGCAGAAAGTGGTGACTCCCAAGTCGCCGGAGGTGCGTCTATTGCTCCGATTTGAACGTTGCCTCCACGTGATAATAAATAATCGAAAAGTTTCATAGCGTGGAGCGTTTCCTCTTGTGCTTGAACTCGCATCCAATGGGCAAATCCTTTTAAGTTAATCGATTGGAAATAACCCGACATCGCAAGATATAAATTTGATGAATACATCTCGCGAGCTAATTGGGCATTCAAAGCGTCTTGCATTACTTGCTTAATCATTTTTTATTACCCCCTATGTTATTAATTTTTAAAGAAAGTTCGACGTTAAGAAATATTTTTTAGTCTAATCTAACCTTTATGGCTGATTCTTTCAAGGATTAAAAACAAATATCTTTGCTTTCATACTCAATTATGTTTTTCTATTTTTGAAAATTAATTTTGTAAAAATAATAAATTAACTATTTTAGTGCTATTAGAAAGGGAAATCATTGGAAAATAATATTTTCGAGAACAAGAGAATTCTTGTTGGAATTACTGGCTCAATAGCTGCATACAAAGGACTTTTTTTGATTAGAGAATTGGTCAAAAATGGTGCCATAGTTAATGTGGTTATGACGCCTTCGGCAACTAATTTTATCACACCTATGAGTGTTACGAACCTTTCGAAAAATCCCGTAGCAATTGATATGTTCAATTTGGAAAGCCAACACGGTGGAGCATGGCATATTCATCTTGCCCAAGATAGCGATTTGATGATTATTGCACCTTGCACTGCTTCGACAATAGGTAAAATAGCAAATGGAATTTGCGATAATTCACTCGTAACGCTTGCCGCTGCTTTGCCAAAGCACAAGCCTTTACTTATTGCTCCGGCAATGGACTCTTCAATGTGGCTCAATCCGGCAACACAGCATAATATTCAACTACTAAAGGAGTATGGCATCGTCGTTATTCCTCCCGAAGAAGGCGAACTTTCCAGTGGATTAGAAGGCGAAGGACGATTGCCCGAAACCCAAGTATTACTGAATTATATCGAAATTTATTTGCACCTTTATTCCGAAAAAGAACACCAAACATTAGGTAAAATTCAAAAAATCAATGGTAAAAAAATTTTGATTACTGCAGGTCCAACATACGAGCGAATCGATGATGTTAGATTTATTGGAAATTTTTCATCGGGAAAAATGGGGTTTGCAATTGCCGAAGTTGCAGAAATGTTCGGAGCAAATGTTACATTGATTGCCGGACCAACCAAATTGAATCCCCCCTCCAATGTCGCATACGTTCCAGTTGAGTCTGCCGACGAAATGTATCGAGAAGTTTTAAAACTATTTCCTAAGCAGGATATAACGATTATGTCCGCTGCTGTTGCCGACTTCAAGCCAATATCAAACTTAAAAGGTAAACTAAAGAAAGAATCTATTGGAAAGCACTTGAAAATTGAATTGGAACGGACAGAAGATATCTTGCTTGCCATTGGAAAAAGGAAGAAAGTGAATCAAATTCTTGTCGGTTTTGCACTCGAAGAAACTCGATATAGTAACCAGAATGCTTTGAAAAAGAAACAAAAAAAAAATTGCGATATTTTAGTCCTTAATTTTCTCGATAAACCCAATAGCGGGTTCCAAAGCGATTTAAATACAATCGTTATTTATAAACAGACGAGCGAAGGTTCCCTGGAGGTCGAAACCCTCCCACCAATGAGCAAATTAAGATGTGGATTAGAAATTCTTCGAAATGTTGTAGAATTAAAAGGTAAGTAATATAGAATGTTTAAAGGACTTTTTCGATGCCACAAACTACATTTCAATACAAACTAATTTTGTAGTTTATAATTAGAATCATTGCAAAAAGGCATTGTTTCAATTATTATGAATTATTTTTGTGATGCAAATTTTTCCATTATTTCCCGAAGGTAGTCAAAACTATAAATTCCGGTATCGTGCCCATCTTTCCAGCGGATATTCACTGCATAATTCCCGACTGGTTCTATTGATTCGATTTCATACATTCCCTGCCGTGCAATTTCAAGTTTCGGCGGAACATATCTGCGTCCTCCGACTTCTTCGCCTTGGCATTGCGCGCAAGGACAACTGGCTCGTAGGTTTTGCAAAGAAATAGTTGAACTAAATCCATCAATCCAATTGACTTGAAGCGAATCTTCGCCAATTTTTTTTATTTCGGTAGGGAACAACTTTACTTCCATTTCTTAATCTTGGTGTTCCAAATAATAATAAATCCAAGTGC
>CAZPSM010000008.1:20813-30768 GCA_964589125.1 uncultured Hyphomicrobiales bacterium
GCTCTTGCATTGGAATATGCACATTCATCGAAAATAGACTTACAACAAAAGTAGGTACCATTATCGTAATAGTGATAATGTTCAAAATTTTCATCAAGATATTGAGGTTATTTGCAATTATCGAAGCCCGCGCATCCATAAGGTTAGCAAGAATCGACGCATACGTTTCTGCTTGTCGAAGGCACTGATTGTTTTCAATCAGAATATCCTCGAGCAATTCTTTTTCTTCATCGGTGATATTGATTTTATTGGAGTTGAATTTGATTTTTTCGAGTAGAAACTGGTTGGTTGTAATCGCATTGTGATAATAGACAAGGCTTTTTTCGAGTGAAAATAATTGCAGAAGGTATCTATTTTCTTGTGCAGAACTCAATTTTTGCTCAAGTTCATCGGATATTTTGTTGATAGTATTAAGGTGTGAATAAAATTGAATGATAAAACTAAATATAATTTTGAAAAAGACATCCTTAATCGAAAAGAGCTTTTGAAAAGGTTTGGTAGATAAAATCGGTATCAGTGGGTCCTGGGAAACTACAATTAATTTGTCGGAAAAAAGAAACATACCAATTGATTGAACCCGGAATAGGAGCTCATCTTTCGCAAGATGATGCTTTGGTGCTTTTATAATGAAAGCAAAATGGTTCGGTTCAAATTCCATACGTGCTAATTCTTCGGGGTCGAGCGAGGAATTTAGCGTATGTTCATCTATTTCATACTTCTGGATTAACTCGGCTTTCTCTTGCTCGGTTAGATTTGTATAAAAAAATAAGTTCCCCTCGGGGTCTTCGATTAGCCTATCGTTCTTTATGGAAAATGTGTTTACCATTTCACCCCTCATAAATTTTCAAAATTAAGAAATATCACTCGAAAAACATTAAAAATCTGAATAATTTATAATTTATAAACAATAATTTTTTAAAATAACGTTTTTTGTTTTGTTATTTAATCTTTTAAGGGGACGCTATGAAAGTAAATAATTCAATTTTTTGGAGCATTTTGCTAATAATGCTTCTTACTGCTGTCAATTCTAATGCTCAATCGAATGAACTTAAAACTGCTGAAATCAAAACTTCGGCTGTATGCGAAATGTGCAAAGAAAGAATCGAAAAAGAGGTATTGAAACTCGATGGTGTAAACGAAGCTAACCTTGACGTCGATACCAAAATACTCAGTGTTAAATACGATGAAAGTAAAATTTCGCTCGAAGAAATTCGTATTGCAGTCTCTAAAATAGGCTACGATGCCGATGATGTAAAACGAAATCCTAAAGCCTACAAAAAGCTTCCAAAGTGTTGCCGAATCGATGGCTAAAATCAATTTAATCTATTAGATTTTCGAGCACGATTTCGGCAATATCCTTTGTTTGGATTTCCTCGTCTTTATTCTTTGCTTTTATTCCATCGGTGAGCATCGTCATACAGAAAGGACAGTTAGAAACAAAAGTATTGGCATTTGTCTCCATCAATTCTTCTGTCCTATGAATGTTAATTCGTTTCCCTTTGGTTTCTTCGAGAAAGAGCATCCCCCCACCGGCACCGCAACAAGTTCCTTTGTCGTGGTTATGCCGAGGCTCGCGTACGTTGTTTTCGTAAATCAACTCTAATATTTTTCTCGGGGGTTCATAAATATTATTGTATCGTCCAAGGTAACAAGAATCATGGTATGCAAGAACATCGGTAGCATTCTGTCTCAACTTTAACTTACCCATTCGTATTAATTCATATAAAAATTGCGTGTGATGATATACTTCAAAATTGCCACCGAAATCGGTATATTCATTTTTGAAAATATTAAAACAATGAGGACAAATGGTCAATATCTTTTTAACATTATAACGGGTGAGCGTTTCGATATTCGTATTGATTAAAAAGTTTGCCAGATATTCATTGCCGGTACGTCGAGCAACATCGCCATTGCACATTTCTTCGGAACCGAGAATTGCAAAACTTACTCCTGCTTTTTGCAAAAGCTTGGCAAAGGCAACCGATACTTTCTTCGCTCGCTCATCGAAGCTTCCGGCACAACCTACCCAAAAAAGATACTCAAATTCTGAGTTTTCACTCGCAACTTGGACACCCAAGCCATCCGCCCATGCTGCTCGTTCTGTCGAGGGGAATTGCCAGGGCGCTCCATTGTTTTCTAAGGATGAAAATACGTTCTGCAAAAGTGGAGGGAAATTGGCTTCCATCATAACTTGTGAGCGACGTATTCCGATAATCGGATACAGATGCTCAATTGATATTGGGCATTCATTCATACAAGCACCACAAGTTAGGCATTGCCATAATCCTTCGACATTTTCGTAATCCCCAACAAATTTCTTTTCAATTGTTTCCTTCTCGTGTGTCTTTAGTTCATAGCGATGTAGTTTCTGTTGCTTTAATAGAATTGTGCCTTTTTCGGTGGCTCTTCTACGAATTTGAACTATAATATCTCGGGGGCTAAGAACCTTGCCAGTTATATTCGCCGGACACACACTATCGCACCGCCCACAATGAGTACAACTAAAACTATCGTGTATTGATTTCCAAGAAAGGTCTTCGAAATCGACGACACCGAATTTTTCGAGGTTCTCGTTTTCAAAATCAATTCTATTTAATTTAAAGAACTTCTCCGGTTCACGGAAAAAAACATTTTGAATGGATGTAAAAACGTGGAAATGTTTTGAATAATAGAGATAGTTCATAAAAAAATAAATCCATAGAATATGGAGCCACCAGAAGAATTGATAGAAAAAGTTTGAATGCTGGTCGTTAAATATATTACTCAATATGCTGGAAATTGGTAAGAAAGCCCATTCTCTTACCCCATGAACCCTTATCATTGCAGCATTTTCGAAAAGCAATGCGGTAACAATAATAAAGATGCTACCGAGAACGATAATAGCGTCGAGCATTTCGTGTCGATTTCCTTGTAGCCTCTTGACTTTGAAAACATAGCGTCGAAGCAAAGCGAATATGATAGCAAAAATTACTATTACACAAAATACATCAGTCGAAAATGTTATAACACTGTAAAAAAAATGCAAGAAAGACCAAGAAAAAGAAGGAAAAAACCCTTGGAAAACAGATTCTGAGGCAGAAAATAACAATACCAAAAATCCCCAGAAAATTCCAACGTGGATTATCCCAGCAAAAGGTTCACGAAGAATCTTACTTTGCAGCAAAGCAATTCGAAGCATATTTTTTACCCTAAGCCAGAATCTATCTGTTCTTCTTTCGGGTTGGGCTAATCGAACTATTCGAGAAAATCTATACAAATTTAGCGATACAAAGCCAAAGGAAAATAGAGTAATGATTCCAAATATTATAGTTCTTTCCATAGATTTTCACTTTTAAAGAAAATACAAAATAAAAAAAATACATTCCAAACTATACTTTTAGATAATAATTCTGCAAGAAACTGTAATCACAAAGTTGCTATTTTTGTTGCAAAGGAAGTATCTTACTAGGATTAACACCCACTTTAATGGTTGCTATTAATGGTTTTGGCTCTTTATTAGAATATATGAAAACCTCGCCTTCGACTGTATAGTTTTTCGCGTTGCCTATCATCAATAAATTGTTATATTCATCAACTGCCAATGAATACCAAATTTCTGTTGGTCTTGAATTCACTAAAACAGTATCCAATTTCCCGCTATTATATTCGATTTTTTTAATTAAATCATTCGAAATAAAATAGAGAGCCTTTTCATTTTTTGCCCAAAAAAGTGAACGAGCAAAATTTCTCCATTCTCGCTTCCGTTCGAGCGTATTGAGGTCGAATTCTACAATTCCACCAATGGAATCTTTCAAAGACGGTAAATGGTTATAGGAAACAAAAATACTACCAACATCTTCACAGACAATAACCTCAATTGGATTGGGTCCTACCCAAACAGTTTTCTCTTCCTGAAAGTTTTTAAGATTTACTATCGAGAGAGTCCCGGCTTTCGGTTCATTTGCGCGGAAATCTCCATATCCAGAATTAGTCACAAAAGCCCTATCCCTATAAATAGCAAGGAATTCAGGTGCAGGACCAACTTGAATTTTTCCAACAACTTTTTTATCCTTCACATTCAAAATGTATATGCAATCGGCATAAATATCCGTTACAAGTACTGAAGTATCGGCAATAAAAGCAATACGACGAGGCCCATAATTCCCTTCAAATCTGATATAACCCAACAATTTCCCACTTTTCAGGTCGAAATATTCAATTGCCTTCGAGCCAGTAACAACAACAAAGAAAGTATCCCCCTTTGCAATTATATCGTTCCCAGTGTCGCCTATCCTAAAATTCGGATTTTCGCTACTGGTGAAATCATTGATAACAGTAAAATCGGACAGATTAATCTTCGACACCGTTGTATTATCGTATCCATACAAGCCTTCGCATAGAACAAGAGCAATGTTTGTTTTAGAAGTATCTTTGTTATTGTTGTTGTTTATTGGCTCTGGATTCTCGCAACCAAAAAACAAAGCCACGGAAACAAGAATTAATAATCGTAGAAACACTATCATAACAACAAATATTAATAAATTTGAAAGAACAAAAAAGTAAAGTTATGAAAAATAAAATTAAAATTGGGGTTACTATTGGCGACGTAAATGGCATAGGGCTCGAAATTTTCGCAAAATTTTTTGCTTCTACCTACTTTAAAAAGGTCAAAAATTCCGTTCAGTTTATGCTATTTGGGAATACCAACTCAATAGTGGAATACTTTCGGAACGCGGGGCTAAACGTTAAATCAACAGATAATATTCTCTATATTTTAGGATACCCGGTCGAGATTGTCTTTGTTGAGCCTTACGTTCGGGTTAAGTTTGGAAAAATCGACGCTGGTGCAGGCGAACTTTCTGCCAACTCAATTAGAACCGTTACTCAATATGCACTGGAAGGAAAAATCGACTGTTTTGTTACCTTACCTATCGCCAAAGAAAGTCTTGGGCTTGCCAAAAGTCCTTTCTATTCGCATACAGAATTTATAGCGGATATGTGTGGAGTGAACAATCCATTAATGCTTTTTGTATATCGAGCACTTCGCGTAGCCTTACTTACTATTCACGAGCCAATTGTAAATGTCCCAAGTTTAATTAACCCAGAGTTAATAAGCGATAAAGTTACCACCTTTGCCAATTCATTAAGGTTCGATTTTGGGATTTCAAATCCTAAAATTGCTATTTTAGGACTAAATCCTCATAGTGGTGAAAGTGGATTAATCGGAACCGAAGAAGACGAAATCATTGCTCCAACTTTGAAAAATCTAATCGAAAGAGGTATTTCAATTAAAGGTCCATATCCCGCAGATAGTTTCTTCGGATTTGGATTGTATAAACTCTTCGATGGAATTCTTGCTTGCTATCACGACCAAGGTCTAATACCTTTCAAGTTATTGACAAAAGGGAAAGGAGTGAACTTCACTGCAAATCTCCCAATAATCAGAACTTCACCCGACCATGGGACAGCCTTCGATATTGCTGGTAAAGGTAGAGCAGACCCTTCCAGCCTTATCGAAAGTATTCGACTTGGTATTGAAGTTTACAAGCAAAGAGCGAAATCTTCCAATTAAGTCGTCGAACCCTCGCTTCTATTTCTATTAAGGAACGGAGTTATTAAATCAATCGGTATTGGGAAAATTGTCGTAGAATTCTTTTCGGTCGCTATATCTGCTAACGTTTGTAAGTAGCGAAGTTGCAAAGCCACGGGGAAGTCTTGAATTGTTATAGCTGCCTCGCGAAGTTTTTGAGCTGCTTGAAATTCTCCATCGGCATTAATGATTTTTGAACGTCGTTCACGCTCAGCCTCGGCTTGACGTGCCATTGCTCTTTGCATCTCAATTGGCAAATCTACCTGTTTAATTTCGACAGAAGAAACTTTAATCCCCCACGGTTCGGTATGGTCATCGATGATTGCTTGCAGCCTTCTGTTGATTGCCTCGCGTTCGGCAAGTATTTCGTCTAAATCCGATTGACCTAAAATGCTCCGCAAGGTTGTTTGGGCAATCTGGCTTGTTGCGAAAAGATAGTTTTCAACTTCGATAATTGCTCGTCCTGCATCCATAACACGAAAGTAAACTACAGCACTGACCTTAATGGAAACGTTATCTTTTGTGATAACATCTTGAGGAGGAACATCAAGTGTAACGGTTCGCAAACTTACTCGAACCATCTTGTCGATAAATGGAATTAATATTATAAGTCCGGGACCTTTCGCGGCGATATAGCGACCAAGACGAAACACAACCGCTCTTTCGTATTCGTTAAGAATCTTAATAGCGGAAAAAAGAATGAATATTGCAAAAAAAACAATAACAAGAAGTTCAATTGCCATAAAGCACCTATTTAGGTTTAACAAACAAAGTAAATGAATCTGCCTTTTCAATAATAACAATGGTATTTATGGGTATTACTTGGTCGGAATATGCATTCCATAGTTCGCCCCTAACTTTAATTTTTCCGGGTTTATCGGGGGTAATCTCCTCGATAACGGTTCCTTCTCGCCCGATCATTTCGTCGAAACCGAGCCTCTTCTTTCTGAACTGGGCTTTAACTCCGAGTGTAATGACGAAAGTAAAGAAAATAAAAGAAGCCACAACAGCTGTAATAATCAGACTGAGTGAAACCCTCATAAATTCAAATGGGGAATCTATTAACATCATTGAGCCAATGAATAACGATATTAGTCCACCGATTGTTAGTAAACCATAACTTGTAATTTTGATTTCAAGGAGGAAAAGGATTATAGCTAAAATAATTAAGGCTAAACCAGCATAGTTTATTGGAAGCATTTGCAACGAATATGCCGCAAGTATCAAAGATAGTGCTCCAATTACACCCGGGAAAATGCTCCCGGGGTTATAAAGTTCAAAAAGAATACCATAGATTCCAATCATCAAAAGAATATAGGCGATATTTGGATTCGATATAAAATCTAACAATTTATCTCGCCAAGAGAGTTCATATTCAATTATTCGAGCATTTTTTGTATGAAGAATAGTTTCGGTTTGTTGGGTCTTTACCGTCCAACCATCAATTGCTCTCAAAAGTGAATCCAAAGTCGGAGCAATCAAGTCGATTACTTTTGCTTCTAAGGCTTCGTTTTCGGTCGAAGAAATACTTTTTCTGACCGATTGCTCCGCCCATTCAACGTTACGGTTCCTTTGTTGTGCAATTGAACGAATAAAAGCGGTTGCATCATTTACAACCTTTTCATTCATTACCGAAGAGTCTGCTTCCCCTTGTAATCCAACTGGATGTGCAGCACCGATATTGGTTCCGGGAGCCATCGCGGCAATATGTGCCGAAAGCGTAATGAAAACTCCTGCCGAACCAGCCCGGGCTCCACTTGGAGCAACATAAATAATGATTGGAATACGAGCGTTAAGTATGTTGCTTACAATTTCACGAGTGGACTCAAGCAAACCGCCTGGTGTATTTAATTGTATCACAAGCGCATTGCTCGACTGTTTTTCTGCGAACCTTATAGCCTTTAAAATTTGTGAACTACTCGACGGAGTGATTGCAGACTCAATACGCAGGAGTACCACTTCATTGGAAAATCCCTTGCCAACTATGGTTATAAAAATAATCCAAAAGGACACAAATTTGAGCAATTTCTTCATTCACATAATTCACTAAACTCAGCATTTCAAATATACAAAAATTATATTATTAAAATCAAATTAAGTTAAGTTAATTAACCATTCAATTTGTTTGTAGTGGGAAATATGACAATAATTTCGTTGCAAATGTTACAACCAAGTTCTAAAAAGTTCATTATATTTGAAACGATTTTTGAGGAGGATTTATGAAAACCACAAGGGTATTACAAAGTCTCGTCATTTTATTTTTTTTGTTATTCCATTCGGTTTTACTATCTTTCCCCGATGGAAAGTTGGTTAAAAACCTTGGTCAATGGGATAGCAATATTTTGTATGCTGCGTTCAAAAGCAACTATAACCTGATAATCGATAAAAATGGTCTTTCGTTCGATTATTTCCAATTTGAATCGCTACCCGAAAAGAAGATTAAGAGAGGGCACTTAGTAAAATTTGTATTGGATAATGCAAATATTAGTTCAGGGATAGATTTTGGCAAATCCAATTGGCAAATTAATTATTTCCATAGCAATGACCCTAAAAAATGGATAAAGGGTGTATTTAGTGTTGAAAAAGTTGTCTTTTCGGAATTACTCCCTAAAATCGATTTAGTTGTTAAATTATTTGAAGAGAATATACAATACGATTTCGTGGTTCATCCAAATGGTAATCCCAAAGAAATCATTCTAATAATCGAAGGTGCTAAACTAATAAGTGTGGGACACAATGAAATAAAAATACTGACTCGTTTCGGTGAAGTTATTCACGGGAATCTGCTTGCTTACCAAAATATTGGAAATCTTCAAAAAAAGGTCGAATGTAGTTTCAAGCAGGTCGCGGAAGATAAAATCTCCTTTGAAGTTGGTGAATACGATAAAACCAGAGAATTGATTATCGACCCTACTGTTCTATGCTCATTCTTTGGGGGAAGTGCAGACGAAGAGCTTGTCGATATGGTGGAAATTTCAACCGGAATTTTGTTAACAACGGGTTGGACAGAATCTGTTGATTTTCCAACATCCTCGGGGGCATACGATATTATTTTGAACGGGGGAAAAGAAGTTTTCATTTCGAAATTTGACGTCAGGGGCTCAACACGCAAATTGCTTTTCACAACCTTTTTAGGTGGAAGCGGTGTTGACTATCCAGCCAATATTGCTGTTGATGGCTCTGGTTTTGTTTATGTTGGCGGAACAACAAATTCAGTAGACTTTCCTATTGTGAACTCTATTACAACCACCATCAATGGCCAATACGATGCATTTGGAACTAAACTAACTCCAAACTGCGATAGCCTGATTTTTTCTACCTTCATCGGAGGGAATAAAGACGACATTGCAACTTCGGTTAAGTTAGCTAGCGACAAAGGTCTTTATTTCACTGGCTATACCAATTCGACGAACTTTCCCATCACAGGTGGTGCATACCAAACAAAGTTGCAAGGCAAGAGCGACATCTTTTTCTTACGATTATCGAACACTGGCAAAACTATTAGAAATGCTACATATATCGGTGGAACAGACGAGGACCAGGCATATTCAATGGTAGTTACTCCATCGGAAACCGTTTTTATTGTAGGTGCTACCAAATCTGGGGATTTCCCCGTATTTCCCGTGAGGCAGTGGTATACCTGGGTAATACAATCTCCTTATGATAGGTCGTATAATGGAGGATGGGATGCGGTAGCAATTAAAATTTATGGTAATGGTGGTGCGGTGGATTATGCATCATTTTTTGGTGGGGTTGCCGACGACTTTGCACGTGCGGTAAGTTATTACGGTGCTGATGAAAAAATTGTATTCGCGGGAGAAACCTACAAAGAACCCGCGAACATTACTTTTCCTTTAACCCAAAATGCCTATCAAAAAACTATAAAGGGGCAAGCCGAAACTTTCGTTGCTTCTTTAACAAATATAGTTATCTCATCTCAATATGGGCAAGTATATAAAAGCCAAGATTTGGTATTTTCAACTTTTTTAGGAGGCTCGGGTAACGACATACCTACAGGTATTATTTATAATGAGGCAATCCAGAAGTTTATCGTCTACGGAAATACTACTTCCACCAACTTTCCGATTGCCAACAATCCTTCGGGTAAAAAAATTGGCAAATATGACATTTATTATGTTTCTATGTTCAACGATGGTAGTGACCTTTCGTTTAGCGATTTATATGGTGGTATTGAAGATGACTTTGCACGAACCTTGATATTAACAAAACACGGTGATTATTATATTGCCGGACAAACAAAGTCAACTACTTTACCCATTGTAAATCCAATCGCAGGAACAAAATTCGGTGGGCAAGTAGATGGCTTTTTAATGAAAGTTTCTCCAGCTACACTTCGGCTGGACGCGCCATTTGGGAAAGAGG
>CAZPSM010000008.1:30815-39341 GCA_964589125.1 uncultured Hyphomicrobiales bacterium
GACTTACTTCCAGCGACACTTTCAATGTAGAAATTAGAAATGAACCAGAAAGCGAGTGGAAAACTTTGGCTTCAAACGTTACTGGCTCTTCCTATACATTCAGTATTCCTTCGACTTTGCTTGGTAAAGTTTGGTTCCGAATAACTCATAAACGGGGCTTAATCGCAACAATTGCCGAGCCAGTTACAATTCTCGAATTACCAAAAATTATTCAAACCGGCTCAAACCCTCACAATCTACAAATATGCGAAGGTGATTCTGTGCAACTTTGGGTACAAGCCAAAGGTTCAAGGCTCAAGTATCAATGGAAACACAACAACACTAATTTTATTAATAGCAACGATTCACTTTTAATTCTACGCAATTTGGAAGAATCAAATTCAGGAAACTACAAGGTTGTTGTTTTTGGAGCCTGTGAACCATCGGTCGAAAGTTCCGAATTCCTATTAGATGTTATTCCATCTACAAAGATATTACATTACTCTGCCGACACTACTATTAAGAAGGGCGACAAATTGATTCTAAATGTATATGCAAAAGGAAGAGACTTAGCATATCAGTGGTATAAAAATGGCTTTAAACTGTTGGGGGAAAACAACAGTGCTTTTATAATTGAGAAAGTTTCGAAGAGCGACGAGGGCAGATACAAATGTGTTGTGGCCGGTGCTTGCCAATCGGATTCTACATTAGAAATACGGGTGGATGTCGATACTACGATAACTACTGTTTCCGATTCTAAATTGCAATTTTCCGTTCGTATTTTATCGTTCGACAATTCAAGAATTGAAGTCGAAATTATTTCGGATAAAACAGATGTCTTGTTGTTACAAATGGCTAATGTTCTTGGGCAATACGTCTTTGAGGACAAGACTATAGAAGTTGTTCCGGGTAAAAACAAATTTTTGTTCGACGCGTCTAGTTTTTCCAGTGGCTATCACTATATTGTATTTTCAATGGGAAAGGAATTTCGAGTTGTCGGGTTACCTATTATTCGTTAAAAACCCGCAACGATTCATTGGCTAAGTTATCCTTAAAAAACTAAAAAAAACTAACCCATTGGTTCTTGATTGCCAATGGGTTGTTTTGCGAAAGTATAATGAAAAAATTGTAAAAAAAGAATTCAAAGTAGTAAAGTTACATATCGAGATAGTTATCCAACTCCCAAGGTGTTACTTGAATTTTGAACTCATTCCACTCTCGTTCCTTAATTCTTATATAACGTCGGTAAAGTGTATCGCCAAAAATCTGTTTTGTTAAAGGATTATTCCTAAACTCCAATACTGCTTCGTATAGTGAAGATGGAAGAGTTTCAACATTCATTTCCCTAAGTTTTGCATCATCGAACTGATATAGGTCTTCTTCGATTGGTTCGGGTGGTAGGATATGGTTCTCGATACCATATAAACCAGCACCCAGCATCCCAGCAAAAGCAAGATAAGGGTTGGTCGATGGGTCTGGACAACGCAGTTCAATTCGAGCAGATTCGGTCTTTTCTTCGAACCACTTCGGTATCCGTATTAAAGCAGAACGGTTAATCCGAGCCCACGAAAGATAAACCGGAGCCTCATATCCCGCTACTAGCCTTTTGTATGAATTTACCGTCGGGCAAAGAATCGCTGTAATGGATTTAATATTTTTTAATTGACCAGCAATAAAATTATAAGCGATTTCAGAAAGATTATAACGGTCGTTTGCATCGAAGAAAGCATTGCGTTTTCCCTTAATGTCGTATAGACTCTGGTGAACGTGCATTCCCGAACCGTTAATACCAAGAATTGGTTTGGGCATAAAAGATGCTTGAAGATTATAACGTTGGGCAACTGCTTTCACTGCTGCTCGAAGTGTAAGAACCCGGTCGGCTGTTGTAAGAGCATTCCCATAGCGAAAATCCACCTCGAATTGGCTAATTGCAACCTCGTGATGAGTTGCTTCGACTTCTATACCGAACGAACTAAGGGCTTTCGAAATTTCTCGCATTATTTGTTGGGCAAACTCGCCTGCTTGGTCGAAATAACCACGCTTGTCGATTGGTTTCGGAGGAAACGAGTCTTTTTCAAACAAAAAGAACTCAACCTCTGGACCTACATTGAATTCAAAACCTAAATCATTAGCCTTTTGCAACATCCTTTTTAAGATGTATCTTGGGTCTGCTTCGTATGGAGTCCCATCGGGATTATATATATCGCAAATAAAGCGGGCTGTTTGTTCTTCTCCATTGCTCAGCCATGGAATAATTCCGTAAGTCGATGGGTCGGGCTTCAAATACAAATCGCTTTCGTGAATACGGGCAAATCCTTCGATTGAAGAACCATCGAACCAAGCACCATAGCGAAGAATATCGGGAACAGCGTTGACCGGAGTTGTAACTTCCTTTAGCGAACCTAAAACGTCGGAAAATTGTAAATTTACATACGAAACCTTATCGCGTTTAAGTTTTGCAAGTAATTCTTCCATAAAAGTAATTCGATTATTTTAAAAAAATCGAAAATAATAAAAAAACACCTATTGAATTAAAAATTTTTTAGTTCTATCAAAAGTAGTTCGTCAATAACAACAAACAATATGCTCAACTTTGCTTTGATTTCGTCAAACTACTATATTACGCATTTTGCGGTCCCGAGAGGACTCGAACCTCCGACACGCAGTTTAGGAAACTGCTGTTCTATCCGGCTGAACTACGGGACCACGCTACAAAATTACTAAAAAAACCAGAACCTTTATTAATTTTGCTTTTTATGTTTTTGAATTTATTGCAATGAACAGAATTTACTTGCTGTTACTTCTACTAACTTTTCTTATAGCATGCTCGAAGAAAGAACATCAATCGGTTATCGAAGCAACTGGTATTATCGAAGCAACCGAAATTCTTATAAGTTCCAAAGTCAATTCGCAAGTTATCGAGTTACATAAAGATGAAGGAGACAAAGTTAAAACCAACGACACACTACTGGTATTGGACAGCGAGACTTTTGCATATCAACTCGAGCAAGCCAACGAAACAGAGAACTTCGCTCGTTTGCAGTTGGAACTGATGCGGAAAGGTGCAAGACGAGAGGATATTCAAGTTGCAGAGGAAAATTTAAAACAAGCTGAAACTAATTTCCTGCTTGCAAAATCGAACTACGAAAAGTTTCTTCGTTTGAAAGAATCGCAATCAATTAGTCAAAAGCAGTTCGACGATGTCGAAAATCAATTTCAAATTGCTAAGTCTCGATATACTCAATCTATCGAAAGCCTTGAAAAACTCAAGCAACTTTTCCGTCCAGAGGAAATAAAACAAGCTGAATCGAACCTTCGGAAAGCAATGGCAAACACCAAACTGCTAAAAAAAATGTTAAGTGATTGCTTCGTTGTTTCTCCAATAAATGGAACTATAATAAAAAAGTTTGTAGAAAAGGGGGAAATTGTGGCATCCGGTACTCCACTTTTCAAACTTGCAAACGTAGATACTATGGAAATGAAAGTCTATATTCCAGAAATAGAATTAGGAAAAATTAAATTGGGACAAGAGGTAACTATACAAACCGATTCATATCCTAATAAAGAGTATAAGGGAAAAGTAGTTTTTATTTCTAACGAAGCGGAATTTACCCCTAAAAATATTCAAACAAAGGATGAGCGAATCACTTTGGTTTTTGCTGTTAAATTAAAACTTCCGAACCCAAACGGGGAACTCAAAGTTGGAATGCCCGCCGATGCAAAAATTCCAATTTCAAAGTAAAAATGCAGAGAAAAATAATAACATTCGAAAATGTTGTTAAAAAATATGGCGATTTAACTGCCGTGGACAAAATCTCCTTCGAGGTAAATGAAGGCGAGATGTTCGGTTTCGTAGGTCCCGATGGTGCTGGGAAAACAACTATTATCAAACTCCTTGCGGGTCTATTAAAGCAAAATTTAGGTGAAATCAATATCCTTGATTATTCGCTTCCAAAAGAAAAAGATAAAATTAAACCACATATCGGCTATCTTTCTCAAAAATTTTCACTTTATACGGATTTAACAGTTGATGAAAACATTGAATTTTTTGCTGAAATTCATGGAGTAACAGATTTTGAACAAAAACGTGATTTTCTTCTTGAATTTTCACGTTTGTACCCATTTCGCTCAACTCTTGTTGCTCATCTTTCTGGGGGAATGAAGCAAAAATTAGCATTGATATGCACACTTGTCTATGACCCTAAAATTTTGCTTTTGGATGAACCAACGACAGGTATCGACCCGGTTTCGAGAAGGGAACTTTGGCTATTATTAAATAACTTGATAAGTAAAGGACTGACAATCGTCTTAACTACGCCATATCTCGACGAAGCCGAGCGGTGCCACCGCGTTGCTTTAATCAACAAAGGCAAAATACTTGCTTGCAATCGGCCCGAAACACTTCTGCAAAATTATAGGTACTCAGTAATTGAAATTTTATGTGAACCTATCGACCGAGTAACTGAAATACTTAATGCATACGTTAAAGAAATACAAATATTCGGGGATAGATTGAATGTAGTATTCGACAAACAATTCATCGATATAAACTCAATTACGAACATTGTAGAAAAGGGTAACGTATACATTCGTTCAATCCAAGAAGTTAGACCAAGACTGGAGAACTTCTTTATTTCCTTATTGAAGGAAGAATCTGATGAATAAATCTATTGTTGCTAAAAATTTGACAAAGAGATTTGGAAAATTCACAGCAGTAAACAATATAAACATAGAAGTTGAAGTTGGTGAAATATTCGGATTTCTTGGCGCCAATGGTGCAGGAAAGACTACAACGATTCGTATGTTGATTGGTTTGTTACGCCCAACAAGTGGCGAAATTTCCGTAGGTGGAATAAATGTTGTCCAATATCCCGAAAAAGTAAGAAAGAACATCGGTTATATGTCCCAAAAATTCTCATTATACGAAGATTTAACAGTAGAGGAAAATTTAAACTTCTTTGGAGGCATATATGACATTGATAAACAAAATTTAAATAGAAGGAAAAAAGAATTGCTCGAGTTAACCGATATGCTTGGTTGGGAAAAATACTTAACGAAAGAACTATCGACAGGGATGAAACAACGCCTTGCATTGGCTGTTTCTATTATACATAAGCCTCGAATTGTTTTTCTCGACGAGCCAACTTCGGGGACTGACCCACTATCGCGAAAAAATTTCTGGAGAATAATTCAAAACCTTACCCAAGAAGGCATCTGCGTTTTCGTTACAACACACTTCCTCGAAGAAGCAGAATATTGCAACAAAATTAGTATGATTGATGCCGGAAAAATTGTTGCAACTGGGAGCCCTAGGGTGTTAAAAAGAGTTTATTCAGAACATCCAATCTTCGAAGTAGATTTAGGCTCGTTACAGACTTCATTGGAAATTCAAAGGAAAGGTTGCTCTTTGGGAGAGCTTTCTCTTTTTGGAACAAAACTCCACTTGTTTGCTAACAAAGAATATTCAGAAGAAGAAGTAGAAGAACATTTTAAGGAAAATTGGAAAAAGGAAAAAACTATAGTTCGTAGGATTGAACCAACTATGGAAGATGTTTTCATCAAACTAATAATGCAAAAAAGTGAAGAATTTAAAGGTAATTAAAGCAGTAGCGAAGAAAGAAATCCGCCAACTTCGACGCGAACCAAGAATGTTGTTTGTGGTTTTTCTGTTTCCTTTGTTCTTGTTGGTAGTGTTTGGCTATGCTATCAATCTGGATGTAAAACATATCAGAGTTGCCATTTTCGATAACGACGCGACAAAGGAGTCGCGAGAATTTGTAAATTCGCTTGTTCATTCAGAATACTTCGATTTGGTTAAATATGTAAATAGCTACGATGAGGCACGAGATTGCTTAAATACCGGAACCGCGCAAATGGTAATTGTTTTTCCTTATGATTTTACAAAGCGGATGTATCGAGGCGAAGATGCTACATTACAATTCTTGCTCGATGGAGTCAACGGAAACACCGCAAGCATCATCTTTAACTACTCGAACGCTGTTGCAAATTTGTACTCAATAAAGTTTTTGAAAGAACAATTAGGCAATGAAATACTTTTAAGCAAAATACAAGCATTCACATTAGAACCAAGATTTTGGTATAATCCCGAATTGAAATCTTCCCGATTCTTGGTTCCCGGTTTGATTGGAATAATTATAGTTTTAACTGCCGCAATTACTGTTTCATTGTCCGTTGTTCGCGAAAAAGAAAAAAATACAATTGAGCAAATTTATGTATCACCAATAAGTTCTGCAAATTTTATTATTGGAAAGATTTTACCATACATTTTGTTTGCATACATCAATTCTTTGTTAGTTCTTTTGCTTGGCAATTTGATTTTTGATGTCCCTATTCGCGGAAACATCTTATTTTTGCTCCTTGCCATAGGTTTATATATTTATTCTGCTTTGAGCATAGGGATTTTCGTATCGGTCGTAGCCGATACTCAACTACTTGCTTTTTTGCTGGTAGTTGTAATATCTGTTCTTCCTTCGATGCTGCTTTCGGGCTTCGTTTTCCCGATTGAAAGTATGCCGTTTGTGATTCAATTAATTACAAACGTTACCCCGGCAAAATTTTTCCTTTCTATCATTCGCGGGATTTTACTTAAAGGCATCGGTCTCGACTATCTTTGGCAAAACTATTTGTATCTATTTCTCTATGGTACCTTCTTCTTCATCCTTGCTGGTATCGCATATAAAAAGTTAGTAGAGGAGGGGAAATGAGGCGAATATTATATTTTGTTGTGAAAGAATTGCTGCAATTTCACAGAGACCGACGGCTCCTTGGTGTTGTCCTCGTCGCGCCAATAATACAACTTATCCTTCTCGGTTATGCAGCGAATATGGATGTCAAGGTAATCAATACTGCAGTACTTGATTTCGATAATTCACAAACAAGTAGAGAGTTTGTTCAAAGTCTTCTTGCTTCCGGATATTTTCAACTTCACAGTTACGTCGACAACTATGCACAGTTAGATGAATTAATCAACGAAGGCGATGTGCTCGTTGGATTAGTCTTCCCAAACAACTTCGAAAAAAAGCTTTTTCAAGGCGAAAATCCAAAGTTGCAGGTAATTCTCGACGGCTCCAACGGAAATAAGTCTTCTATTGTTTTTGGATACTTACTAAATCTATCAACAGGATTTTCTAAAAGATTAATGTTGGAAAAGGTGAACATTTTTTCAAAGCAGAAAGCAAGCTTTAGAGGCATCGATCCACAGATTCGGGTGTGGTATAATCCCGAGATGGTTACCCGAAGATTTCTATTGCCGGGTATCTTGGCTTTGTTATTACTAATCATAACCGTACCTTTGACCGCTATGGCAATCGTAAAAGAAAAAGAAGCCGGAACATTAGAGCAGTTGATAATTACACCCTTAAAACCATATCAGATAATAGCGGGGAAACTGATTCCTTATGTTTTGGTTGGATTCGTTGACTTCCTGCTTGTTGTATCTGTGATGCAATTCTGGTTTGGAATAATGATCCGCGGCAATTTTTTCTTTTTGCTGTTTGCTTCGGCTTTATTTGTAATCTCGAATCTTGGAATTGGCTTGTATATTTCAACTTCTGCAAAATCCCAACCGCAAGCAATGATTCTTTCTGTGTTTGGCGTCGTGGTTCCGATGATATATCTCTCTGGCTTTGTCTTTCCAATCGAAAATATGCCGAAAGTTATCCAATACATAACGTTCCTTATCCCTTTAAAATATTATCTGGTTATACTTCGAGGAGTGGTATTGAAAGGCATTGGCATCACCGAGCTATGGGACCAAGTGTTAATTCTTTCTATTTATGGCATAGTCCTTTTTTCCCTTAGTAGTATAAGATTTAAAAGAATATTACGTTAGTTTTTCTATGTATTTTCTCAATCCAATCCCGATAATTCTTGCTAAATTTTCTTATCATCATCTAAGTATTGTCTTATATAGCATTAATCTAACGGAAGATAAACCCAAACATAATATGTTAGTTTACCAGAAAATTTTTCGTAAATGAAAGAATGCACAAGACAAGCATTCGAAGGATAAGAAATAGCAAGTCCCGTTTTTTGAATTGCTGTATCTATTATTTGCAGTTTCTCTATTATTCAAACAATAAAGTTTTTCCTATACCCTAACGCTACATTGACAAGGCTAATAAGTACAGGTACTTCTACCAATGGTCCTATTACTGTTGCAAATGCAGCAGGAGAATTAATTCCAAAGACTGCTACTGCAACCGCGATAGCTAATTCGAAATCGTTACTTCCTGCTGTAAATGATACTGTCGTTGTTTTTTCGTAAGATATTCCTTGCCTTCTAACAAAAAAGAATGTTGCAAAAAACATTACAGCAAAGTAGAGCGTATATGGAATTGCAACTCGAATTACATCGAGCGGTAGCTCTATAATTTTTTCACCTTTTAATGAAAACATTACAAAAATTGTAAACAACAATGCAATTGGGGTAAGAATAGAAATCTTAGGGATAAATTTAGTATAATACCAATTCTTACCCTTAACTTTTGTGAGAATAAGTTGAAATCGGAAGAGCGTCGTGTAGGG
>CAZPSM010000008.1:39380-48475 GCA_964589125.1 uncultured Hyphomicrobiales bacterium
TGAAACATTAACTAACGCACCTCGCATTCCGAATATCGGAGGCAAAACAGTTATAAAAATGTAACCATATACTGAATATAATAAAACTTGAAAGATTGCATTGAATGCAACCAGACCAGCAGCCAACTCCGAATCCCCTTTAGCTAAATCGTTCCACACTAATACCATTGCTATACAACGTGCTAAACCGACAAGAATAACCCCAATTGCCATTTCGGGCTTATCCGGTAAAAGAATAAGTGCTAAAATAAACATCACAAGTGGACCAACAATCCAATTTTGCACAAGTGATATGCCCAATAATTTCACATTCTTAAAGACAATTGGAAGTTCTTCGTATTTAACCTTTGCAAGCGGGGGATACATCATCAATATTAATCCTACTGCAATAGGAATATTTGTAGTACCTGCGCTCAGTGAATCCCAAAAGTTCGCAATGCTCGGAAATATTGAACCGACAGCCACACCAAGAAACATTACAATAAATATCCACAAAGTTAAATACCTATCGAAGAATGAAAGTTGTTTAGCGATTGTGCTCATAATTATTCTCAATTAGTCGGATAACAAAACTGCAAAGTTACTAAAACTATTAAGAATAAACCTACAAAGTGTCCCGGTAATTTGTAGAGTTCATCCCTATGCAAAAGTAAATTATGGATTAACCCCGATTATTGTATTTCCTTTTCGAGCCAAGATTTAATTTCCTCGATTCGCCGAGATAAAAGCGTTTTGTCTTGTTCTTCGTTTAGTTCTATTGGTCTGCCAATTTTCACAGAGATTTCACCGCTTCGGAAGAAAAGCGTTCCTTTTGGCAGTAAACGATATGCGCCAACAATTGCTACCGGAACAATAGCTTTTCCCGCCTTTGATGCCAAAAGGAATGCTCCACGTTTAAATTTACCTAATCTACCATCTTTCGAACGAGTGCCTTCGGGAAAAAGCAAAACAGAAACATCTTCCTTTATAAGATTAAGTGCTTCGAGCAGGCTCTTGCGCGCTGTTGAACTTTCTTCCCGAACAATTGCAATAAAATCGGACTTTTTCAAATACCATCCAAAGAATGGTATCCTTTCCAACTCCTTTTTATACATAATTCTAAGCAATTTAGGTATGGCTACAAATACTGCTGGAATATCAAAATAACTCGAATGATTAGCAACAAATACATAAGTCCGGTCATCTGCAAGATGCTCGAGACCGGAGACTTTGACGTTGACCCCTGCAACCCAAAGCAGGCGTTTCGCCCACCCACGATAATGGTTTAATTTCCTATAAAATTTAGGAAAAAGAAGTGTACCCAGAATTGCAAAAGAAGAATCAATAAATGTAATAATTACAATCAATAAAAACCGAAAAGGAAAAAGAAAAGTGTCGCTCGGAAATTTCAATTTCTGTTTCTACAAATTATTTCGCATATTTCAAGAATCGAAGGGTCGGCGATACGATAAAATCGTTGTAACCCCGAAGGTCGGCAAGCAAGAATACCCGCGGCTTCCATAATCTTAATTTGCTTCGAAACGTTTGCTTGCATCAAACCAGTTGCGTTGATAATTTCGGAAACACATTTTTCTCCATCAACCAACGAGCGTAAAATTTTTAATCGCGAAGTTTGTGAAAGAATGCTAAAAACTTTCGCAAGAGTTGAGAGCTCTGAATCTGAAAATATCTTCTTCGTAGCCATAACTACCTCGAAGAACCGTTATATTAATTGAAAATACAATTTACAAAATGTTTGCTATTTATAAAAATACGCTATCGTTTTAAGATTTTGAATTCAACGCGACGATTTAGCTGTCGTCCCTCATCGGTATCGTTGGAGGCAATCGGTAGCCGCTCCCCATAGCCTTTGACTTTTAGTCTTTTTGGATTTAGTCCATTGGCGATTAAATAGTCAGCCACCGATTGAGCACGTTTCCGAGACAAGTCGAGATTATATGTTGGTGAACCGATGTTATCGGTATGACCTGCTATTTCGATTTCCATATTAGGATTATCTTTCAACAATTTAATCAATCTATTCAATTCAGAATATGAATCTTCTAAAAGCGTATATTGATTATAGTCAAAAAATATATTATTTAAACGAACAGTTTCTCCAATTTCGAGTGGTACTAAATACAAATCCCGATGAACTTCTTGGTATCGCAAGTCCGTTCGAATATCTATATTCTCGTTAATCGACACAAAACTGTCGGCTTTGGCTAAGAACCCATATTTTGCACCTCCGGGAAGCACGATTTTGTACTCACCCGTAAGAGGATTGGACTTTGCGATACCAACAATCTTACCATTGGGCAAAGTCTCGTATTGAATAGTTGCTTCGAGCGGTTGATTTGTTTTTTTGTTTAGTACCGTTCCATAAACAATTACAACTGGTTTAGGCCGAAGAGCCTTCGGTAAATATACTTTAAAAATATCTTCTTTCCCAAAAGAATTATTTGTTGAAACGAAAAAAGCATAATCCCCCGATGCAGGAATATTAAAATATGCATCCCACGATTCTGTGTTTACAATTTCGCCTAAATTAACCGGCTCCGACCAATTTTGCCAACTTGTATCTAATCGCCTTGCGAAAAAGATGTCGGTTGAACCATAGCCCGGAAAACCCGAAGTCGAAAAATACAATGTTTCGTCGTCGTAAGCAAGAAAAGGTGAAGTTTCATCCGCCGCTGTATTTATTGCCGGACCAAGATTTAATGGTTTTGACCATATTCCATCATCGCGCAAAAAACTTACATATAAATCTAATCCACCAAACGAGTCTTCGGTTTCAATTGACATAATTAAAATCTTACCACTCGCCGATAGAAAATATGCAGTCTTTTCATTCAAATTATTAAACTCATCGATTTCAATTTTTCGAGGGAACTCCCAATCCCTCCCATTAAATCGTGAAACTGATACGCCTTTTTCCATCGAGCCATCGAGGAAGTAAACGTTGCCCAAAAGAAGCGAGTTGCCATCGGCAGAAGTTGCAAAAGCAAAATTATGATAGTCGTTATTTATCGGGGAACCGAGAATATTGGGGTAGTCAAACTCGCCAGTGGAATCGAGTTCTGAATACCAAATGTCCTGCCTTTTGCTTCGCCCAAAATTTGCCGGATGCCCTTCGCGAGTAAAATAAAGACGATGACCATCGGGAACCACAATTGGTGCAAGTTCGTGAGCGGGGCTATTGACCTTTGGGCCCAAATTTACTGGTTTTTGCAATTCGTTGTCCGAAATTTTTATTTCATTAATTTCCACTTGATATGAACTCACATCGTATTCCGAGACACCAACAGCATCGACTTGCAAGAAATCGTTTGCAACGTTGGTCTTAAATTCAATCAAAATCGATTTTGCTTTATATGGCGTTTTTTCAATTAAGATTTTAAGCAGTTTGCCTTTTTCGCTTAATGGCTCGCTACCTTGCCTGAAGTACACAAGATATTTTGAATTATTTTCATCGAATAAGTATATTTTGGAAATCAAATTCGCAGAATTATTCAAATTAACAAGAATAGTTCTCACGGGTTGCGGCTTGGTAAAGCCAAGGTGCAAATATTCAATATCCTTGGAGCGAATGAAACGAGGCGCCCAAGCACAAGGAGTAAAACCAAAACTGGGCAAAACATTCGGCTTGCCCAAGGCTTGCTTAGCTGAATATTGCTTGGCACCAAGTTCAGAAGAATATCCAATTACTTTCCCAGCCCATTGGATTATTTTATCTGAATCATTTGCTCCAAAGCAAACAAATATTGAAATCAAAAACAACAGGTAAATAAAACACAGATTTTTAGTTTTCTCTATACAAATTATCATAAAAAGTTCGCAGCATTTGGAATTGTTTAACATTATGAACACGGATAATATCAATTTCGAAACGAAGGAGCAAAGAGTGGAGTAACAATGTAGGAACGTCTCGCTCCACGGGGTTATCAATATTAAGAGTTCGCCCGATAAAAGATTTTCTAGAAATACCGAGTAGAAGAGGAACCCCAAGTTGGGAGAACTTATCGAGGTTACGCAAAAGTTCCCAATTATGCTCGACGGTTTTGCCAAACCCGATTCCAACATCAGCAATAATCGTTCCGACTCCATAGTCTTTTGCAATTTCTATCTGATTATGAAGAAATTGGAACACCTCTTCGACAACGTTTTCATAAGTTGGATTGATTTGCATAGTTTTTGGGGTTCCTTGCATATGCATAACGATTAATGAACAACCTTTGTCGGCGGCTAATTCAGCTATCCTTATGTCGTTGCGTAACCCGGATACATCGTTGATTAGAGTAGCCCCACATTCCACTGCTTCTTTCGCAACCTCGTATTTTGTAGTATCAATCGAGATTACCGACTTGGGGTTTCGCTTTTTGATTCCTTCCACGACTGGAATTACACGTTTTAGTTCTTCGGCAACAGTTATTGGTTCAGAATTAGGGCGTGTGCTTTCGCCACCTATGTCGATTATGTCGGCTCCATCTTCAATTAATCTTAAACCCCACTCAATCGCTGCATTGGGTTTGACAAATAATCCACCATCGGAAAATGAATCGGGAGTTACATTAATAATACCCATTATTTTTGGAAATTTCATAAAAATTCAAATCTCGTTTTTAAAACAAACAAAATTATAAAGAAAAATTTGCAAAACTATTCGATTATGAAAAAAGTAAGCCAAAAAAGACATAAAAAACCACAGGACATAGGTAATCCTGTGGTTTAAAAATTATAAGGATAAAGTCTTATTGTCGAATTAATCTAACAGTTTCTTTGATAGTATTGCATTCACTGAAGGTGATTTCGAATTCGCGTGTTTGGTAGCCTTCGGCAGCAACACGTATCGAGTAAGTTCTGGGTGCACAAAGTCCATCCTCGACAGCCCAACCTTCCGAATTAGAAACTGGGTCGCCAACAACTGCTCCACCGTAAGAAATCCTTACACGTGCACCGGAAATAGCACTGCCGGTTGAGTCGTCAACGATTCTGAGTTTCAACACTGCGGTACAACAAGTATCGTTCGACTTGCGAAGAATTTTCCTTGTGAATTCCTTTGTCTCATTACACTCAAGCCCGAAAGCAAACTCCTTACCGTAATACCCAGTTTTATTTATAGAAATCGAATATTCACCCGGGCAAAGTTTTTCGAACACGACTTTACCATCTTGATTTGTTGTAAGATAACCCACTTTGGTCGAGCCTTTCCAAAGAAATACCGTTGCACCGGAAATTGCTGTAGTTTCCGTTGAATCTTTAACGTAGAGAATAATTTTCCCATTGCAACAAGAGTCATTATTCTGAGTTTCGCGAAGAAGTTTTTTCACAAATTCCAACGTTTCGTTACATTCAAGGTTAAACGAAAATTCTCGCCCGTGGTAACCATCGCGACTAATAGAAATTTGGTATTCACCCGGACAAAGTTTTTCGAACACTACTTTACCATCTTGGCTTGTCTTAAGGTAACCTACCTTGGTCGAGCCTTTCCAAAGCGCAACCTTTGCATTTTCTAAAGCAGAGTTTTCCGTAGAATCCTTAACATAAAGAACTACTTTGCCGTTGCAACAAGTATCGTCGGTTACCTCACGTTCAAGATATTTAGTAACTTCAACGCTATCATTACAACCAATTTCCAATGTGAATTCGATTGTCTTGTAGTTATCCTTGAAAACTGAGAATCCGTATTTCCCCTGGCAAATATTCCGGAAAATTACCACACTCTCGGCTACTGTTTCCATTTTGTAAACTGCGCCATCGCGCCATATTTTTACCTTTGCTCCATTAAGATTTTCGTTGTTGCTCTTGTCTTTTACGTGAACAATAACAACGCTATTACAACAAGTGTCTTGTTCTAACTCTTCGGTAATCGAAACTGTGTCGTTACATTCCAAAGAAACGTCTCTTTCAATTGCTTTAAATCCTTCTTTCATAATTAATAGGCTATAAGTTCCGGGACAAAGTTCACGAAAATAAACAGGCTGGTTCTCTTTCACTGTTAAAGTAGTCAGCAATGTTCCATTTTTTCGCAACTTAACCAATGCACCATTCAAAACTTCTCCGTTCGATTTATTCTTTACCTCCACTTTTAGGATTCCATTACAACAAGTATCGACTTCCTTACGTTGCAAGACGTAAACGAGGCGCAAAGTATCGCAGTTTTCCAATCCAAACTCGCGTTCGATAACTTGATAGCCTTCTTTTGCAATGCGAACCCAATAATTACCCGCGCATACTCTTTCGAAAGTGATAACCCCATCATCGTTAGTTTTTCCTTTACGAATAATGTCTTTGTTACGATTCAAACGCACTTCAGCATTCCCGATTGCAGCAGAATCAGAACCTAATGTCTTTATAGTTATCAAGCCACAGCAATCATCATTGTGAAGTATGCGAAGGCGAAGTTTTTTCTTATCTTGTTTTTCTAAAAAAGTTAATATAAAATCTTCGAATGGTTTAAAATCGGGATGCTCAACTTTAAGTTTTATTGAACTAAGAGGCGATGGTAAATTTTTTAGCTCAAAATTCCCGTCCTCGTCGGTGGTATCGACAAAAATAACTTGTTCGCTTACTAAAATATTGCTCTTCCCTTCGCTCACTTTTACCGCTGTTATAACAGCATAAGGAATGGGAATATCTTGTTCATCGACAAGAACACCGGCAACAGTGTTTTCTTCATTCGGAACATTGTTGTTGGTTTCGCAACCAAAAAATGCAAAAGATAAAAGGAATCCCAGAAGCAAAAAGTAAAACTTTTTCATAAAAACACCTATATGATTTTTGAAAATCCCTAAAATCGAATAAAACACAAAACAAAAAAAAGTTACATTAGGAAAAAAAAAATCAATCTCCGAAAAATTTAGTAGAATCAATTTGTGTTGTAGGTTCCTGGATATTAAAGAAGGTTTTCAAAAGTTCTCGGGCAATTGGAGCCGCAACCGCTGCTCCAAACCCTGCGTTTTCGACCAGTACAGCCATTGCAATCCGAGGTGAATTCTTTGGAGCAAAACAGATAAACCAAGAATGGTCTCGCCCACCGGGATTTTGTGCTGTTCCAGTTTTACCACATACATCAAGATTATTCAATTTAACTCCGAAAGCAGTTCCACCCGGAACATTGACTACATCGAACATTCCATTTTTTACAATTTCGACAACCTTGGAATTCAAATTTAAGTTTCTGCCCTCGACTTCAAGGAACGAAACTTGGTTGAGCAAACTATTTTTGATTGCTCTAACTAAATGAGGACGATAGTATATGCCTCCGTTAGCAATTGTTGCAACATAGCAAGCAAGTTGCAATGGAGTAACATTAATTTCACCTTGTCCAATTCCGTAGTTGACAATTGCTCCCTTTGGGTAACCGTTTTTCCCATACCTTTTTTCGAGCCATTCGATTGTTGGCATAATCCCCGCTTTTTCGTAGGGTATATCAATACCTGTCGGTTGTCCAAATCCAAATTCTCTACCCCATTTGCCTAATCTTTCTATTTGGAGTTTTAGCGCAACTTGATAGAAGAATACATTACAGGATGTTTGTATAGCACGTCGAACATTTACCATTCCATGTCCGCCGTGGCAACCATACACTCTGTTTCCATATTGGAAACTTCCGGGGCAGTAGAGCGTTGTATTTTCATTGATTACCCCTTCCTCGAGTGCTGCTAACGCCACCAATGGTTTCCAGGTTGAGCCCGGTGGATAACTCGATTGTATCGCCCGATTGAGTAATGGTTTTTCTTTATCTCCAATTAATTGGTTATAGTAAGGAGCAAAATTCTTCCCGCTTAACCGCGACACGTCAAAATCCGGCTTGCTTACTAAAGCAAGTATTTCACCACTGTTGGGGTCAATTGCAACTACTGCACCACGTTTCCCTTCGAGCAGTTCTTCGGCTTTGACTTGAAGTTTCGAATCAATTGATAAATACAAATCGTCTCCATTCTTAACCGGTTGGTCTGTTCTACCTTCGTTGAATCTTGTTGTTTTCAATCCGCCAGCCAATAATCCAACGAATTTTTTCCCTTTTTGTCCACGAAGTTCGTTCTCGTAGGTTTTTTCCAAACCAGTTTTCCCGACTAAATCCCCAATTGAATAGTACTGTTCGGTTTCCAGTTCTTCTTTGTTGATCTCTTGTATGTAACCAATAATATGGCTCATTTTTGCTGGGAGGTTATAGACTCTTTTCGATTCACTAACTATTTCAACTCCGGGTAAGTATTCAATATTTTCTTCTATTTTTTGGACAGTTTCAAGGTCCAAATCTCTTATGATTTTAATATCTCCATACCGATAGTACTTCTCACTATCAAGGATTAGATTAAAAACTTCGGAGGAGTCCATACCCAAAAGATGGGCAAGCAACCCAATTCTATCTTTGCGGAAACTTCCTAAAAAGAGTTGTAGTGAATAAGAAGGGGCATTGTAAACAATAAGATTACCATTCCTATCGTAGAAGTTTCCTCGAAAAGGGTAAATGATTTGGGCTTTAATTGCTTGGGTTTCACTTCGCAGTTTATAAACTCCACCCTTTAGAATTTGCAGATAAAAAAGACGACCAAGGAAAAACGACAAGGCAATCACCAGAACTGCGACTATAAAATTATATCGAGTTTTAATATTCGATTCCATCAAATACAATACCTAATGAAGATGCAAATTTACCAAAAGAAATTATCTTTAAAATTAATAGTGCAATATGATTTGTAAATTTTCGTTACATTATGTGAAGTAACGAGGTTATGTTGCTCTTTGAAAATTTGGGGATGAAATGGCTTCGACGGGGTGAAGGATTCCTGAAGTTGCATACCGTGCTTTGCCGGGGTTGCACGTAAATCCAAACGGCAAACAAAAAATGCCGATAATTCATACGCTTTGGCTGCATAATTAGCGCAGCCAACATCCTTTGTGCGATTCGCCTATCGGTTGCATAAAGGGTGTGGCAAACAGATAGGCTAACTAATGAATTCTCGGTTGGTTCATTAGCAAAATTTCACAACCGATAGCTACCGAAAAACCTGTCGTTCGGTTCGTTCGGTAGCAAAATACAAAGAACGACTATGTATGTAGGAACTTCGGATGAAACTCTCCGGACGCGGGTTCGACTCCCGCCATCT
>CAZPSM010000009.1:0-3909 GCA_964589125.1 uncultured Hyphomicrobiales bacterium
AGAAGATATTACCGAAAAGAAAAAGTTAATCGAAGAGATTATCAAAGCCAAAGAAAAAGCCGAAGAACTAAGTGCCTTAAAAAGTTTCTTACTCACCAATTTAAGCCACGAACTTCGAACACCACTTACGTGGATACTTGGTTATGCCCAACTCCTAATGTTGGAAGGTGAAGACCCGAAACTAAAAGAAATTGGTTCAACATTTTACCAGAGTGGGCATAGACTTCTGACGACAATAAACTTGTTGATGGATTATTCAAAAATTGAATCTGGTTTGCTAAAAGTTCGTCCCAATGAGTTCAATTTAATTGAAGTAGCGAACGATTTGCTACAATTATATTCAACGTTTTTCAAGGAAAAACATTTGAAAGTGCAATTTATTACAGAATATGAACAAATCTTGATGTATCAGGACGAATTTATGGTCCGAAGTATCGTTTCGAACCTGCTCAGCAATGCTTTTAAATTTACTCGCAAAGGTGAAATCGAAGCAAAGGTAAGCAAGTTCCAACGCAACGGGAAAGAATTTGTTCAGTTTTCAGTAAGAGATACCGGGATTGGAATCCCTGCTGAATACTTGGATTCGATATGGAAAGAGTTTTTCCAAGTTAGCCAAGGTCTAAGTCGTGCTTTTGAAGGTACCGGGCTCGGCTTGAGTATTGTCAAAAAATTTGTCGAACTGATGGGCGGCGAAGTTAAGGTCTCGAGCGAGGTGGATAAAGGCTCAGTTTTTACCGTTGTTCTTCCAACGAGATATATGAAATGAGATAAATTATGTAGGAGGGAAATATGAAAGAGGTTACAAAAAAACACATTCTTGTTGTCGAAGATGACCCAACTAATAGAGGTCTAATTAAGCAAATTTTGGAGAAAAAATACAAAGTCGATGTAGCAAGTGATGCGGCGAGTGCATTGGAAAAACTTTCGGAACAGCACTACGACTTAATTGCTGTCGACATTAATTTGCCTTTTGGTATCAACGGCATTGAACTTGCCCAGAAAATACGCGCATTAGAGGGCTTCGAAACAGTTCCTCTTGTAGCAATTACTGCTTATGTTTCTAATTTTACCAAAGAATTGTGTTTCGAGAAAGGCTTCAATTACTACGTAGAAAAACCTTTCGACATAGCAAAGTTTGAAAAATTGATTAGCGATATACTTACTTAGAAACGGAAATAAGACATTGTTGTTTTGCAATTTTTTCTCTTTGTCATTCTGAACGCAGTGAAGAATCTTTTGCCTCTTTCGTTATTCTGAATATCGGATGTCTTGTGGCTCGGTTGTATAATTTGACGGAAGAGTGGAGGTGATTGTCGAAGGGAAAAAATCACGTAGGGGTATGTTGCCACGTACCTCTACTTCCCGTACTTCCAGACTACCCGTTGGATTCCTTCTTCCAGCGAAGTTGTAGGATTCCAGCCGAGCGACTTTACTTTCGAAATGTCGAGCAACTTTCTTGGTGTGCCGTCGGGCTTCGTCGAGTCGAACTCAATTTCGCCATTGAATCCAACAATGGATTTAACTAATTCGGCGAGTTCGGCAATTGGAATATCAGTGCCGGTGCCGATATTTACGAATGGTTCTATCTCGGTTGCAGAATAGTTTTCCATAAGAAAAATGCAAGCATCGGCAAGGTCATCGACGTAAAGAAATTCCCGTAATGCTTTGCCCGTTCCCCAAAGAACAACTTTGTTGGAGAAAATCCCAAGACGTGATAGCCCGTTTATAATAGATTGTTCCGAGTTTAGGTCGATTTCATTTTCCACCCCGAACCCTAATCGACGGCTGGAAATATCTTTGCGGATAAAGTCAAATTTATTTTCATACAAAGCCTTTGCAAGTATAAACTTGCGAATTAATGCAGGAAGCACGTGCGATGTTTCAAGATTGAAATTGTCGCGTTCGCCATATAAATTTGTTGGCATAACGGAGATAAAATTTGTGCCATACTGATAATTGTAAGCCGAACAAAGTTTGATTGCTGCAATTTTTGCAATTGCATAAGGTTCATTGGTCGATTCCAATGGACCAGTCAAAAGATATTCTTCTTTCAGCGGCTGAGGAGCAAACTTCGGATAGATGCACGAAGAGCCAAGATTCAACAGTTTTTCGGCTCCAAACTTGTATGCAGAATGAATGACATTGAGGGCAATAGCAAGATTATCGTAAATGAATTCTCCCCGATATGTGTTGTTGGCAAGTATTCCACCAACTTTCGCTGCGGCAAGAAAGACGTAGCGGGGCCGTTCTTTGTCGAAGAATTTTTCTACTTGGTTTTGCACCCGTAGGTCGAGTTCCTGTCTCGAAGGGGTTAGCAGATTTGAATATCCTTTTTGGTGAAGGCTTCTGACTATTGCCGAGCCAACCAAACCGCGTGCGCCAGCAACAAATATTTTCGCCTCTTTGTTAGATTTCATTTTTAATTTTTTCTAAATCTGAAAATTTGTGTTCTGTCCAGCCAATCCCTTTACGCTTGGCAATCATATATCCTTCGAGTTTAGGTTCGAGATGTGCCTCGAGCAAATCGTAATCAACCATAATTTTTACGAGGTCGTTGAAAGTGATTTTGGGACTCCATTGCAAAATTTTTTTTGCTTTCGATGAATCGGCACAAAGGAAATCAACTTCGGTCGGGCGAAAGTATCTTTCTTTCAGTTCGATGACTATTTGGCCGGAAGAAATAATACCATTCCACCTTGAATCGTAACTTTTGATAATGCCTTTTTTTTTTTTTTTTCTACCTTTCCATTCAATTTCGATATCGCAATAGCCAAAGGCGTTTTGAACAAATTCACGAACGCTATGGCTTTCTCCGGTGCCGATGACAAAATCGTCGGGTTCGTCGTGTTGAAGGATTGCCCACATTGTTTGGACATATTCGGGAGCGAAGCCCCAATCGCGTTTAGCGTCGAGATTACCTAAAAACAACTTTTTTTGGCTTCCTGCAAGAATACTGGCAATCCCGCGAGTAATTTTACGGGTAACAAAAATTTCACCGCGCCGGGGCGACTCGTGATTGAACAATATTCCGTTCGAAGCAAATATTTTGTATGCCTTACGGTAATTAACTACCATCCAGAATGAGTATAATTTTGAAATTGCATAAGGGCTCTGTGGAGCAAACGGAGAAGTTTCGTTCTGTGGTGGCGGTGTGGAACCAAAGAGTTCCGAAGACGACGCTTGGTAGAATTTTGTTCGTATCCCGCTGCGTCGGATTGCTTCGAGAATCCTTGTTGTTCCCAAACCCGTGATATTTCCCGTATATTCTGGCAAATCGAACGATACCCGAACATGGCTTTGAGCACCAAGATGGTAAACCTCGTCCGGCTGAATATTGTAAATCAACTCTGTTAATATTCCCGAATCCGAAAGGTCGCCATAGTGCAAACGCAATCGTGATTCTGGATGTTCCGTTGGGTCGAGATATATGTGTTCGATGCGATGTGTGTTGAAAGTACTTGCCCGGCGGATAATTCCATGGACTTCGTAGCCTTTCGAAAGCAAGAACTCCGCAAGATAAGAGCCATCTTGTCCCGTTATTCCTGTTATCAATGCTTTTTTCATTTTTATTTTTTCATAAATTACTTTTTTAACAATTTAAAGTTATTCAAATTTCAAAAATAAAAGAAATTACAATGAATTTTACTTTTTTAATTATTATGTGCATTTTGGGAATACACAATATTTCGACAAACGACGCAATCGCCATCGATAGCGATATGTCGTTCGAGGAAGCAATCAAAGGAACAACTGCGCCAAAAGAAATTATCGATTCACTTACGTTGCTTAATGTTACATACTACTCGACCGACGGAAGGCTTCACCAAGGGCAACTTGTTGTTCATAAATCGCTTGCCGACGACATCAAGGAAATATTTGAATTGATAAAAGAAATAAAGTTTCCAATTG
>CAZPSM010000009.1:3946-12434 GCA_964589125.1 uncultured Hyphomicrobiales bacterium
GGTCCGATGAAGAAGCGATGGAAGATAACAACACCTCGTCGTTTAACTATCGCACTATTGCCGGAACGAACCGACTTTCTTTACATTCATACGGAAAAGCAATTGATATTAATCCGCTTTTCAATCCGGTAGTTTATAACGATGGCAGAGTATCGCCTAAAAATGCACAACGCGACACATCGAGGCTCGGAGCGTTTACAGAGAATCACCCCATCGTCCAAAAATTTCTTCAACTTGGATGGCGTTGGGGTGGGAAATTCAATCAATACAAAGACTTTCATCATTTCGATAAACCATAGCAGATATGAGTAGGAAGTTAACCCGTGAACAACAACTGGCGCTCGACTTGTCTTGCAATATTGCTCTTGAAGCAAATGCAGGCTCGGGAAAAACGAACGTGCTTGTCGAACGTTACTTCCGTATCGTTGACCAGATTTTGCAAGGACACCCGGATTTCGTTGGTTTTACCCCAGATAATATCGTTGCTATCACCTTTACGAACAAAGCAGCTGCGGAGATGCATTCTCGGGTCGTCGAAAAATTCAACGCAGAATATGGCAAGCAATTGTATTCATATACCGGCGATATGAAGCAATTGGAAACAATTCGTTTCTTCCGCGATAAACTTACTAATGCCAGAATAAGTACAATTCATAGTTTCTGCTTGCAAATCCTTTCGAATTATCCGCTCGAAGCAAATATCCCCGTCAACTTCCGAGAAATTTCTACTTCGGAGCAGTTGAGAATATTCGACGATTCTTTCCACTTCACACTCGACTATTGGCTAAGCAACCAAACACTCAAAGATGTTATCAAACGAATTTTGGCATACATAGATTTACCAAATTTAAAAGCAATTGCCAATAGGGTAATTTCCAGCCCAGATTTGTTCCAGAATCTCGATGAAATCTATTCCAAAGAATTCGATTCATTCCTTAAAAAGTTCGTTTATGAAACTCATAAATTACTTTCTAAAGCTTTTAAAGCCTTCCGAAGCGATTTAAAAACTTTGTTTGAAAAGTATTCAGGCAACAACGACGCACTCCGAAACAATATTTCTTTGTCGGTGGTTAAAGATGACTTCGAACGACTAACCGAACTCGACGAATTAGAAATACTTACTGACTTCAGTTTCTGGAATTCACTCAACGAAGACCTTACTGGTCAACTATATGTCAAGAGTTTCGAAAACGTGCGTAATAACATTAAAAAATTCGATGAAGGTTTCTATTTGGCATTACGCGCCCGACATTCTAATTATCGTCCTATATCTTTGTTCATTAATAAGATGCTTAAATATTGCCAAGCTCGTCGGGAATTGAACTTGCTCGATGCCCGAAATATTCCAGTCGAAGAGCGATATTTCGAAATATCCAAGTCGCTCTTCAATTTTATTAAAGATGTTTACGAACGATTTCAACAACTTAAATTCGACAACAATTTCCTCGATTTCAACGATATGCTCGTGAAAACCTACCAGCTATTGAAGAACAATCGAGAAATTTTAGATGAGGTGCGAAGCGGGATTAGATTTCTATTAATCGATGAGTTCCAAGACACTGACAATCTTCAATATGGAATTGTGCAGTTGTTGGTTCCGGGGCTTAAAGAAGACAATACATTAGCAAATTCCCCGAACCTTTTTATTGTTGGCGATGCCAAACAGAGTATTTACCGTTTTCGCAATGCCGATGTAAAGGTCTTCAACGAAGCGAAGAAAGATATCCAAGAATTTAACAATAGAAGTTTCGATGCTTTACCGCAAGAATTAAATTCCGGGATTTTACAATTAACCTCGACTTTCCGTCTGCGACCCGAAATTGCAGCATTCGTCGATTATGTTGCTCCCAAAATTATGAATTTCACCGATTTCGAACCCAAGCCAGAACACGAAGTAGTGTATCAACCTTTTGTTATTCCAAACTATAAGATTTATCAAAGAGATGAATCTAACCTTCGTGTTGCTCCTGTTACGTTTCTTACTGTTGTTCAAAAGAGGCAAGAAGACGATGATACGCGATACGAAGGCGAATCCAACGAAAGCGAAGGCAAATTCGATGCGCTTGCAAACCTGCTTGTAAAACATCTCGTTTACATCTCCGACAACGAAGATGTTAAAATATACGATAAATCCATTGGGGGTTTCCGTAAGGTCAGTTTTTCGGATATTGCAATCATTAGTCGAAAGACTAATGATTTAGCCAAGTTAATTCCGGTTTTGAGTTCAAACAACATACCATTTATTTTCCAAGGTGGTAGCAGTTTTTTCGAAACTCGCGAAGCCGAAGATATTGTTGCTTTTCTAAAATTCCTTCTCAACCCGACAAACGACATCTCTCTGATTGCTATTCTTCGCTCTACTTTCTTCTGTTTTACCGACGAACTGCTTCTAAACATTGCTACGGTAACACAAGAGAAAACAAGTTTTTGGAAAAAATTGCATCTTTATCGGGATTTCTTATTCGAAAATATCGGCGAAGAAATGGAACTCGAAGTTGCCGAAAAGCAATACTTAATGGTCAGCGGTGCGATACAAATTCTTTGCAACTTGCTCGATAGTTTTTCAATTTTGCCAATTAATGAGGTAATTCAAAGAATAATCAACGAAACAAATTGGCTTTCGACCATCCAAAATTTGAACAACCGCGACCAGATTCTTGCAAACGTCGATGAACTTCTCGATTATGCTCGGGAATATATAAATGTTGGATTCCGAACGATATGGGATTTCATTTCGGATATGGACTATTTGAGGAAATACGGGGCAATCGAATCCGACCACTTTGGTTCTGTTTCGAGCGACGCAGTAAAATTGCTAACCATTCATTCATCGAAGGGTTTAGAATTCCCAGTGGTTTATATCTATAGAATTGATGCACAAACCCAGCGCGGCGATTCAATTCAAGTTTCGAAAAAATTCGGGCTTATTTTCCCTTTCGAAATTGAATCTATATCTCCGAACAACAATACGGATGAATCTTTGCAAGAGCGCGTAGTTATTCCAAATCTCATTCATTTGATTGCCAATTATCATAACCAAATCGAGGACGATGCCGAAGAAAGGAGAATTCTCTATGTTGCGTTGACCCGTTCGAGCGACTACTTGATTATAACAGGTGAATTAAGTGAGCAAAAAAAGAAGAATGACGAAGGGACATTTTTAGTACCAAAGAAAAAAACGCTTAATAAAATTATTGAAAATCTGGAAAACTTCTCCTTTCAATACGGTGTGTCTCGTTACCAATCTAAATTCCCCCTACTAATTTTAGATACCGAAAACCCCGAGACACCAAGCGAAGACATCAGCATTGATGTTCCTATAGATGTAATTGTGGATTCTTTTACCCTCGAAAAGCCGTATGAGGTTGCCCAAGAACCAGAGAAAAACAAAGTTCACGAAGATAAACTTTTGGTTCTGGGTAGCATAGAATCGGAGTTAGGGAAAAAGATACTATCTTCTACTCAATTCAATGTATATTTGGATAACCCAGGAACTTATGCCAAGACCTACATACTTGGCTTGCCAACCGAGTTCGATGAACTTTCGAAGGCAACCTTTGCCGAGGACATAGAAAACTCCGACCACTTGATTGCTGCTTCGTTGTTTGGTAGTGCTGTTCATTATTGTTTGGAAAATATTGAGCAATGGTATTTCGACGATGCACCCGATGTGGCAAGTTTGAACATTACGCTTGAAAATTTCCTTTTTGCCAACGAACGGCTCGTCGAGTTAGAGGTTCAAAATCGTGTAGTTGAGCAATGCATTAATATAACGCAAACTCCTCTTTTTCTTTTACACAAGGAAAGGATTCTTCGGGCTCCGAAGGAATTTAAAATCATTTTACCATTTAGAAATAATTATTTACTTGCGAAAATTGACTTATTTTTCCAAAGTGAATCGGGGAATTTTGAAATCTGGGATTGGAAATCGAATAATATAAGTTCCTTCGACGAAATCCCCCGAATAGCCGAACACTATCGATTCCAAATGCTAATTTATTCGTTCCTTGCCTCCAAACTCTATAACGAGCAAGACCGTTGGATTGCGCGCCTTTTGTTCACTCGGCTTGCTCGCCCGAAAGTCAATGATGAACAGTGGATATATACTTTCACATTCGATAAGCACCAATTGGATGAACTCGAACTACAAATCGAAACTTACATAAAGCAGATTTGCACTATCCAAATTTAACTGCTTGTTATTTGTGTAAGAATAATCCAATTCATTTCCCCTGTTATTCTTTTTTCGTCCTATTTTGTGGGGGAGAAAAATATGTTGTGCTTTTTCTGCTTTTAGATTTTTCGATTGCTTTGCTTTTCGGAATGGGAAAACATAGTAAAGGTTTAGAGCCAGCCCCTTATTATGTTTAAAGAATACATAATTTTGGATACAATTCCCAGAACAAACAAATTTTATATTTGGAACAATGCTTTGTCAATAGGTTTATTAAAAGCCAATGAATCCAAATGCATTGTAGCAATCATCATTGTTCCACTACTGACCTCTATTGTGAAAGGTACCATCAAGCCGTCAACGCTTCGGTAGTCTTTGTAAACGGTTTCAGTTTCCATTGGTTGTCCGTTTACACGTTTTTCGGTACGTGTGGCAATGTTCAGATATGTTTTCTGGTCAATAAACAAGTAAGTGGTGATACCATCGGGGTAATCTAATCGGATTTTAATTGCTGGCTTATCCTTGAAATTCTCCTTAGTAACACTTTTAATTACTGCTCCTTGCTTTTTGTAGTCGAAGAGTTCGCTTTTGAAATAATTTAATTGACTCTGCAGATTTTTTTGTAAATCTTTCACTCCATTTTCATCTAAGGCAGTAAAATTTCCATCGACTATCGCTACTGCTTGGTTGTTGTTTAATACGGTAACAATGGATTGCCCGTTTACGTGCATTTCTGTTCGAATTGAGCCGGGCAGAGAGATGAAAATTCTAATTGGGACATCCATTCCTAGTGTATTCAGATTAATTTTCATTGAAACAGTTCGTATTTTGCGGAAATTTTTTTCACCCCCGCGGACCTCTATATTTTTTTGGATAACCGAATCTATGTTCTCCTGGCATGAGAAGAGCAAGACGGCTACCAGAAACGAAAGAATATTAATTTTCCAATGGTTCATCTGGCGTCAGGGATTTAACTACTTTTTAAATACGGAATCGTCGATAGGTTCATTCACCTTGACTACGGTGTTTTCCATTGTACCAATTGATTGGCCATCCATAAAAATTTCGATTTTCTTGGGAAATCTGAAACCCGAATATGTTCCCCACTCGGAAAAAATCATTTCGAAATCTTTCATTTCACCACTCATATCGGGTTGCTTGGAAGAAACTTTTTGGGCTTCTAATGTGTTTTGCTCAAGATAAATGTTGCTCACATTCCCGTCTTTATCTTTCATTTGGATATTGTAGCAAGCCTTGTCATTTACTTTTTCTCTGCCTACGAGTTCGAAGGTCAGTCCTTCCTCGTCGAAGTGGCAGGTTCGTGTTGGGTCCTGCTGTTTAAGTTGATATCTTGTTGTTTCCAACTGTGATTCGGGAAAATCGGTGATAGTCCCATTTTGATTCATCCAACCTTCTTTGTCGGTGATGACGACGGAAATGTTTTGACCCATAAAGGTATTGTCGACGCGAGTATTTTGACCCTTTTTCCATTGCTTCATCCCCATATCCATACCCATCATTTTAGATTGGGTTTCGACGTACAGAGTTTTGATTTCGCCTTGCTTGCAAATAGCTTTGGCTTTTTGGATTATCTCGTTAACATCTTGGGCTAATGCCGTTGTAAAAGCTATAGCGACCAAAGATGCTATTGTTAAAAGATTTCTAAACATACAAATTCCCTAATAAAAAATACAAAATTAATAAATTTAAATACATAAATTTATATAATTTTTTACAATTGGGATACCTCGAACCATTGGTTAATGGAATCAAAATTCTTATTCTACATTTTTCTTGAAAGCAAATAATTTTCTACTAACAAAAGGTAGTTTATTCGCATTCACATCGGAAACCGCTATGTTTTGGACAAATAACATTTTGCCGATTAATATCAACAATATCAAAGTATAGCATTTATAGTTTCCCTATTTATTTAATAAGGAAATTTTCGTTAGGAATTCTTCGATTTCTCTTTTGGTTAAGCCTAACTCGAGCATCTCTTCGAACGGTGGAATTTTGTTTTGCACCATAGTATTGAGTATTTTTAACTCCAGGCGCGAGAACGTTACTGCCTTCAACCGGTAATCCACGAATGCTTCGTATGCCATTGGAACGGTTGCTTCAACGATCTTGGCAATTATGCGTGCATATTCTTGAATTTCGTATTGAGCAGTTGGGTCTAATCGCAGTTGAAGGAAATGGAAAAGGTTGTGTAAATCGATTTTCCAGTACCATTCGGTATAAGTTGAAAGTGGAAGATTTATACGGGCAAGTTCGCGTGCAATTTCGTCTTCAAGGTAATGATTATATTTATTGTAAAGTAATTGCTGTGTTTCTTGGATGTCGCGAATAAATGCCGAAGCAATTTCTGGGGCGACTGGTTCGTTGGCGCGACCTTGTTTATTCGTTTTGCTTTGTTTACGAACAGCATCTTGGTCGGGAACGTAAAATTCGTCGTTCATTATAGAATAACGACCAGAGTATTCATTCACATTGGCAGTGCGATGTCGTATCCACTGCCGGGCAACGAAAATGGGTAACTTAATATGAAATTTATATTCAACCATTTCGAAAGGAGAAGTGTGGCGATGCCGCATTAAATATCGGATTAAGTTACGGTCTTCACTGATACTTTTTGTTCCCTTTCCGTATGAAACGCGAGCCGCTTGGACGATTGAACTATCGCTGCCCATAACTTCGACGAGCCGAACGAATCCTTTATCGAGGCATTTGAATTCTTTACCTAAAATATCTTCTGGTGTAAACTCCAAATTTTACTCCGAATGTGTAATGATATTAAAACACAAATTTACAATTTGTTGCAATAAGTATAAAAGTAAAATTTTATTGCTCTACAATTCGATAAACATTAACCCTATATTCTTTATTAGTAATTAGTAGCCTTTGCCGTCCCGGGTTTCATCCATTTGTTGCTCCGAATCCCGTTCTATTTTGTGAAACCGTAAAAGGATTGAGCAAGGGATTGCAGCCCCTTGTGCTTTGTCATCGTATGTTGATTTTTTTAATTTTAAGGTATTGGAAGAGAAGGGAAGAAGATTTTTCGTTCTGCCTCCTTTCGGAGGACGGAACTCAAAATAATAAAGGAGTAAGTCTCTGTTATTTTAAATAAACAAGTATAAATATGTGGTTGTGTTTTTATACAAAACAGTAATGTTTTGCAATAAATCGGAAGCACACACAGTATCGAGCAAAAACTGTCAGTTGATACTTATGATGTGCAGATAAGTAGGTCCGATATATCTTTTGCCTTTGGCTCGTTTTTCAGTTGGTGGTGGATTTGTTGGGTCTGGATTGATGTTTCCCTTGATTCTTATTTGCTCTGGGTCAACTCCTTTTGAGATGAAAAAAGACATTAACGATTTTGCTCGTTCCTCGGTCAGTTCTAGGTTATCATTGCCACTATTTGCATTATCGGGATAGCATATAATTTCGAATTTTATTTTTTTATTTTGCGAGAATTCTTTCGCAAAAGGCTCGATGAAATCTTCGCTTCCGAAACGAAGTTTCGACTTATTGAGTTCAAAAGGTGGTACCGGTATGGGAATCGAGACCCCCGCTGAAAGTGGGACGAGAGCGAAATCTTTCGAGAATTCGGTATAGTGAGTAGTTGGAGGAATATTCAAAGTGTATTCTTCGCGAATAAAACCAGAAAATTCAACAACAATTTGGTATGTATTCCCCGGTTTCAATCCAGTTAAAAAATAATATCCGTTTTCCGATGAGTTACTACGGGCAACATTTACTTTCTTGCCATTCTGGTCGAAAGCAACTACATATACCGTCATTGGCTCTTTCGTTATTGCATTTTTAACCGTTCCGCTGATGCTTACAACGGTTGATGTAAATTGACCCCAAATAGACAAGTTCGAAAGCAGAAGCCCTATTAATCCGTAAAATAAAATTTTTTGTATCTTCATTACTACCTCCTCTTTTGTTTTGGTTGTTCAATAACTTTCGTTAAAAATCTAACGGTTCCATCGGCGCAACCAACAATAATAATAGAAGCATCCGATACCAAATCGACAGACCAGAGTTCTACCCCGGTGTCGAACGACATTATATTTTTCCCCGTATCGGTATCCCATAGTTTAACATATTTGTCGAGACTGGCGCTCACAAGTGTTTTGTTGTCTTCGGCGAAAGAAATATCTTGGATTAGTTCATTGTGGGCTTTAATTTTTCTGAGCATTTTTCCACGTGGCATCTCCCAAATAATTATCACCCCCGATTGGTCGCATGAAGCCAATTTTTTGGAATCGAAACTATAAATCACACTCAAAACTGGTGCTTCGT
>CAZPSM010000009.1:12451-17191 GCA_964589125.1 uncultured Hyphomicrobiales bacterium
CGTGACCCACTAATGTCATCAAAGGTTCTTGAGTAGTCAAGTCTGTTGACCAAACTTTTATGGTTTTGTCGTCGCTACACGAAGCAATTGTGTGTCCATCGTAACTATAAGCAACATTATTGATTGCTCCCGTATGCCCTCGAAGGGTTTTAACTTCGATACCTTGGCGAACATCCCAAAGTTTCACAGTATTATCGAAAGATGTACTTGCAACAAATGTAGCGCTATCGTCCTGACTGAAATAAACTCCGATGACTTGGTCGGTATGCCCACGTAGGACTTTTAGCAATTCACCGGTGTGGACGTCCCATATTCGAACGGTTCGGTCGGTCGAAGCCGAAGCAAGCCATTTATCATTGCCCGAAAACGAAAGATTATTCACTTGTCCAAGATGACCACGAAGCGTTCGCAATAGTTTTCCGTCGGGCAAACTCCACAGTTTAATAGTTTCGTCGAGGCTACAAGTTGCAACCATAGTATTTGCTTCGTTGACAAAAACGCCGAGGACTTCATCGTCGTGGTGACCAACGGTTCGCATTTCATATTGGGTTGAACCTTGCGAATAAAGTGAATATATTGATGCAAAGACAAATAAAAATGCAAATGCAAATATCCTCATCTTTAAAATTTCCTTAATTCCATTTTATAAAACATACAAAATAAATAATTCTTACAAACTTTTCAATAAATCTGAAATACTTTTTAAAGTATCTCGAATTTCGAGAAGATTTATTTTACTATACTCCGTAAGGTCGAAAAGTTGTGGTTCTGTGTGCTTCTGTGCATGCCTAATTTCGATAGGGGAAGATGTAGTCAGTTCTGCTGTTTTCTTTCTCTTTCCTTTTCGATTTGCCATTTTGCCATAAAGGCGATTAATTTCTTCGATAGCTCCATTCATCGAAAGTTTTTGTTCGCGAAGCATTGTTTTAATTGCTCGTAGAATTTCCAAATCCTTTTCCGAATAAATTCGGTTCCCCGCACGATTCTTCTTCGGTTGGAGTGGTGGAAACTCTTTTTCCCAATAACGAAGCACATAGGAGGGTTCTCCTATCATTTCCGAAACTTCACTTATCGAGTAATAAAGTTTTTGCATTTCAAAATCGCATTTCTAACAAATGTAAAATATAAAAACTTACAATATTTTGCAAATAAAATTGATTTATGACTACATTTTTTAAGGATAATTGTTCAAAGCGTTCCCGAACAACCAATTTATCTATCGGATGTGTTAATATAATGCTGTTAACTCGACATATATCTTAATCATAGCAATTCCGAACATTTTTTCTTGTTTCCGACGACAATCGGAACAAAGCAACTTCGCCCTTTTTAAATTCTTCGTCCCGTTTCCTTTCGGAGAGTGGGACACGGAATGACACAAAACGGATGTCCCTTCTTTGTCATCGTATGTTGATTTTTAATTTTAAAGTATTGGAAGAGAAGGGAAGGGAAGAGTAGTTATAATTGTAATTGTATTTTTTCTTGAAGAGGGAGAATATGAAAATAAGGGATGGGAAAGACGCTTTGTCATTGGTCACGAAGACCGTTCAGAATGTTGTCTTCCCACCCTTGGCTCCTCCATTGCTGAACGGAACATTAGACGATAGAGCCTGAATTTGTACGATGATAGCAAAAAAGAAGCCCATATTTCATATTTTTCCCAGACAAAGAAAGGAGGTTTTTAAAATTTATCATTAAGAGATTTTTCGGAAGTGAATATGAAGAGAGTGGGGGCTATACGAGCGACTTGTTTCGAGGGGGAAGAGCAATCGCGAGGCATTTGTAGCAGTAGCACATAAGTTGTTGCGTCAGATGTTCGCTGTTCTCAAATACAACCTTGTTTTCGACAACAACTACGGAATGAAATTTGCCGGAAATCAAACATAACTTTTACAATATTTAACACGGAACATTCTGAACGGAGTGAAGAATCTTCTGCTTCACGCCTCTTTTTAGATTCTTCTTCCGTCCCCTTCTGTCGAATGGGACGGAATCAGAATGACAAGATAAATAACAGGCAAGAATGCCCGTTCTACCTTTTGCTGGCAACATTTTTAGACTCTTCAATCGTCCTGTTCCACTTTATGGAACGGGGATTCTTCGGGATGACATTGGCTTTGGCTCGGAATAGTACTATCGCCGGGAATTGTATTCTCCACTATATTCTGCAGGTATCTGCAATCCATTATGAATTGCCTAATGAATAATTTGGGACTATTGCCTGTTAAATACCAGATTCAACTCAAGGGTAAAATTGTCATAGATAAGGTTATCGCCAAGTCCCTCGAAAAAACTTCCGGATTTATAGCGAACATCGAACTTCGTTCGGTCGATTTCGAATTCAGCCTTGGCTCGAATTACGTTACCTTCGGACTTCACAAACGCAGGAAATGCGACCGTATGGGTTATTCCTTTTATTGTCATTTTGCCGGTAATGGCAAAATTAGGCTCATTAGGTTTTGCAGTTTTGACTTGTGTAACGTGGGTAATCAAAAATTTCGCGATTGGGAATTTTTCAACCGAGAAAAAATCCTCCGACTTTAAATGTTTTGCCAATTTTTGGTTCATCGCTTTATCCTCGATATCTTGGACATTAATAGTTTGCATATCGACCTCGAACGAGCCTTCTACAATTTTGTTTCCATCGACACCGATATATCCATTTTTGAAATTGACATAACCGTAGTGTGAACCGAGAATTTTTCGCCCCGTCCATTTAATTGTGCTTTTATTGACGGCAAGACTATAGAGTTGAACCGATTGACTCATTAAAGACAACGGAATCAAAACCCCCAGCAAGATAAAAATGCTTGTTACATAATTTTTATTAGACATAGAATTCCTCATATATTTAATAAACATAAAATATAACTGTTCGGTTATATAAACGAACAAAACCAGGATTAATTGAAACACAACAGATACAAATACTATTTTTTTAAAAAATTCCAATCTTCCCGTTTTGTTAGGGAAGCATTTTTTTGTAATTTACGGCTTGAAACTATAATATTATTAATATTATTTATGATTTATGTTTTTAGGTATTCAAACATTCATTTTTTTACAAAATTATGAGGTGATGTATGTCTTTACTTAAAGAAAAACTCGCACAAATTTTTCCTCCGTTGAAGGAGGAAATTTCTGCCTTTGTTAAACAATTTGGCGACAAAGTTGTATCCCAAGTTACTCTTGCACAAGCATACGGAGGAATGCGTGGGGTAAAAGCTCTTGTTTGTGATACCTCCGAGGTCCCACCCGATAAGGGGCTTATCATTCGCGGTATCGAGCTGCAATATCTTGTCGATAAACTTCCCGAAGAAATTCTCTGGTTATTGCTCACCGGCGAACTTCCGAGCGCAGAAGAGTTAAAAGATTTACAGGCTGAATTGAAAGCACACGAAGAAGTTCCCGAATATGTTTGGAACGTATTGGACACAATGCCCGCGGATTCTCATCCGATGACAATGTTCAATACCGCAATTCTTGTGATGCAACGAGAGTCGGTTTTTTTTTTTTTTTATGCCGAAGGAATGAGAAAAGAACAATATTGGGCGGCTACCTACGACGACCTCATCAACATTATTGCCAAATTGCCAGCGATTGGTGCCTATGTTTATCGCAAGCGATTCAACAAAGGTCCAAGAATTGAAAGCGATAAAGAAGCAGATTGGGCAAAAAACTTTGTCCATATGATTGGTTTGCCCGACCCCAATGAGGAGCTTAGCAAGTTGATGCGACTCTATTTCACACTTCATTGCGACCACGAAGGTGGCAATGTGAGTGCATTTTCCGCAGCAACCATCAATTCCGCTCTGTCGGATTTATACTATTCGCTTTCTGGCGGTTTGAATGGATTAGCTGGACCACTTCATGGACTTGCTAACCAAGAATGCTTGGGGTGGATTCTTGCAACAATGGATAAGTTCGGCGGAGTCCCGACAAAAGAGCAATTAGAAAAATATGCCTGGGAAACTCTTAATTCGGGCAGAGTTATCCCCGGTTATGGGCACGCGGTCCTACGCATTACCGACCCACGATTCGATGCTTTCCTTGCTTTTGGAAAGAAATATCTCCCCGAAGACCCTGTATTCCAGACCGTTGCTTTGGTCTTCGATGTTGTGCCAGAAGTTTTGAAACAAGTTCAAAAAATTAAAGACCCATGGCCAAATGTAGATGCGGGTTCTGGCGCATTGTTGTATCATTATGGCTTAACTGAATTTAGTTACTACACCGTTCTGTTCAGTATTTCACGTGCTCTTGGTATTTGCTCGCAGGCTGTTGTAGCTCGAGCAATGGGTTACCCAATAACACGACCTAAATCGCTGACTACAAATAGCTACAAAAAGTTAGTAGAAACGGCTTAATATCTAATAAGGGATGTATCCTTGTTAACCACAGCAAGGAAACATCCCATTTTTGCTTTTTTTAATATAATTGGAGGTAAAATGAAAATTACAGTTATTGGTGCTGGAAATGTTGGAGCAACGACGGCTCAACTCCTTGCTAACAAGGAACTTGCAAATGAAATCTATTTAGTCGATATACTTGAAGGCATTCCACAAGGCAAAGCGCTCGATATGTACGAGTCGATGCCTATAATGGAATCCGATTCGAAAATCTTTGGGGTTAATTCATACGAGGCTACAAAAGATTCGGATATCGTGATTCAAACTGCTGGAATGGCTCGTAAACCCGGAATGTCGCGTGACGACCTTCTTGTTGCAAATGCCCAAATCGTTT
>CAZPSM010000009.1:17201-22679 GCA_964589125.1 uncultured Hyphomicrobiales bacterium
CTTCTTGTATCAAGCAAGCCTTTGAATATTCTCCCAATGCGTATTATATCATAGTTTCCAACCCGTTGGATGTTATGACTTATATGTCGATGAAAATTACCGGCTTACCTCGGTCTCGGATGTTTGGAATGGCTGGAATTTTAGATACTGCTCGATATCGCTCGTTTATTTCGATGGAACTCGGGGTCTCGATGCAAGACATTCAAGGGCTTATACTTGGTGGTCACGGCGACACTATGGTTCCATTACCTCGATTTACCACAGTGGCTGGGATTCCAATAACCGATTTGATTCCACCAGACAGGCTTGAAGCAATTGTGAAACGAACTGCTGGTGGAGGTGGGGAAATTGTTTCGTATCTGAAAACAGGAAGTGCGTATTATGCTCCTGCGGCTGCTGTAGTTCAAATGGTTGAATCAATCGTAAATGACCAAAAACGAATTCTTCCTTGCTCGGTTATGCTCGAAGGAGAATATGGCTACAAAGACGTCGTCGTTGGTGTACCAGTAGTGTTGGGTAAGAACGGCTGCGAAAAAGTCATTGAATTGAAACTGAACGAAGAGGAAAAGGGTTTGCTTCATACCTCCGTTGAGCATGTCCGAAAAGTTATCGAAGAAGGTATGAAACTAATTAATATGTAACGCATTGATTGCCGAGACAACTTGCAATACAACTTACAAAGGAACCCACGACTTAAGTCGTGGGTTCCTTTGTGGATTACGTCGTGGGGTGTTATAATGGTTACCCATTTATGCGAGTTTTCGTTTCATACCGCTTTACAGTGTCATTTTACAGCTCTTTCCAGGATGAATCTATCAGCAAAATAAATTATATTCTTTCTTCTATTGTAAACTCAATATTTGAGTTGTTTTTTTTATTTTACAATTTTTTGAACAAAGGCAATGTCGAAATTAAAGCTACACCATTGGATTTTGCTCGGATTTTTACTGGGCATCCCTTTCGGGTTGATGTTCCAGAAAAATACAAAAGAAGTTGAAATCACGTATTTGTCGGAAGGAAAAACCACTAAAATAACCGAACAAATACAAAACTACTCGCAACTCATCATTCAAAAGTCTGAAACAAAATACGATACAGTTTTTGCTACCAACAATAACAAACTTCAAAACGCTTTCGTTGAAACGAAGGATTCCAACAGCAAAGTCAAATTACGCATCGGGAACAAAATTTATGAAAATATCGTAGAGATAGCCAAACCCAAAAGCATTATAGAATATATTCAACCATTAGGTACACTATTTCTTCGTCTATTGAGTTTCCTCGCGATTCCTTTAGTCGTCTCTTCGCTAATAGTAGGAGTTGCAAGTATTGGGAATTTCAAAAGATTAGGTAGGCTGGGAGCTCGAACAATTGGACTTTACATAGTAACAACCATCGTTGCCATTTCTATAGGATTAATTGCAGCAAACTTAGTCAAGCCGGGTTCAACACTCAATTCGGAATCAAAATTGCTTTTGCTCGAGTCAAACAGGTCTGAAATCGAGACTCGCATACAAGAAAAAGTAGAGTTCAACATTTTGGATTTTCTGGTTAACATAGTTCCTTCGAACCCTTTTAAAGCAATAAGCAATGGGGAAATGTTGCAAATCATTTTCTTTGCAGTTTTCTTTGGAATTGGGCTTACCCTTTTGAAAGACAATTTAAGCCAACCAGTTGTAACTCTATTGGATGCTGTTTCGGAAGTTTTTATCAGATTAGTAAAAATTGTTTTATATTTGGCACCGATTGGGGTTTTTGCATTAATTGCATCTGCAATTTCCGACTTCGGCATTTCAATAGTTTCTACGCTATTTTGGTATATGGCAACGGTAACCATTGGGTTAATTTTCCATTTCTTTACTGTGTATTCTCTCCTATTGGTTACCTTGGCAAAAACAAGTCTTTTTGCTTTTTTGAAGGGAATGAAAGAGGCTTTTATAGTAGCTTTTAGCACAAGTTCGAGTGCTGCTACATTGCCAGTTACCTTTGAATGTGTAGAAAAAAACCTTGGTGTTCCCAAAAGCATATCTGGTTTTGTTTTACCTCTTGGAGCAACGATGAATATGGATGGGACTTCGTTGTATCAAGGGGTTGCAACGCTTTTCATTGCCCAGGTATATGGGGTAGATTTATCTTTGATTCAACAGTTAACTATCTTGCTTACTGCGTTAATGGCGTCAATTGGAACGGCTCCGGTCCCAGGTGTAGGTTTAATTATGCTCATTATGGTATTGCAATCTGTGGGGATACCTACCGAAGGCATAGCACTAATACTAGGAGTCGATAGAATACTCGATATGATGCGGACTATATTGAACGTATCGGGCGACGCTGTTGTTTCCCTTTGTGTTTGGAGGATGGAAAAAGGGTATATTTCTGCATCGGCTACAACTGAATGATTCTTTGCTGGACAAAAGTGAAGTGTAAACCAATGGACCGAAGATATGGAATTTGTTTTAACTATTCACTATTTCGCTGAGTATGCAGGAATCTCTTTTTGAACCCTTTGATTACATAATCGAAGTCTTTTTGGAAGAGATAATATAAAGTTCTCCGAAATAAATAGTAGAACCGTAAGAGTCGAAATTGTGAAGAACTATGTTTTATACCCCTATCTTCCAAAATTGAATAATGTTCTTGCAAACCAGATTGAGCTATCGTATTACTCTTACTTGTTCGATGCAATCTAAAACCACCTAAATACTCACGTATGAAATAGAACTTGCAATCAATCCCAATCCTTGTCCAAAACTCATAGTCCATGCAAAATTGGTATTTTTCATTGAAAAATCCATATTTTTCGAAAAGTTCCCTTTTCCAAAAAGCGGCTTGATTCGAAAGAACGGTACCCTCGTAAAGAAGTGAATGGTAATTAAAAGGAACGAATCGAAGGTCATTGATTATTTCGTCTTTTTCATTAAGAAAAAGGATATTCCCAAAAAACAAATCGAATCTTTTGTTTTGTTTATAAGCATTTGCAACATTAATAAAAGAATAGGGCAAAAATATATCGTCGGAGTTTTGCCAGCCAACCAATTCCCCAGTAGCAATGCTAAACCCTTTATTTAATGCATTTGCTTGGCCATTGTCGGGTTCGCTTACCCAGAATGAAATATATTTTTCATACTTTTTGATAATATCGACACTACCATCTTCCGAGCCACCATCAATAATAATATATTCCAAGTTGGGATAATTTTGGTTCAAAACGCTCAAAATTGTTCGTTCCAGAAAGTCAGCTTGATTATACGACGGTGTAACAATAGAAATTTTAGGCCAAGAGTTATCGAACGATAAAATTACTTTTTCATCAAAAAGTTTCTTAGATACAAATTCTTGAATTTCCGAAGAAGAATATATTCGCATATCAAATATTTGATTTCTTCAACAATAATTCGTTCTTTACCCACCCCATTAATTCCTTTCGCATAGGATGAAACCAAAGCGATACTGAAATTACAAAAGCAATGAAAATAAAATCAATTACATTATTTACCAACACATCTGTGACATTCAAAATTATATTCGGGAACACAAAAACAAGAAAAATACCTAAAATCGATAACACTGCAAATTTTCTACTATCCCGAGGTAACAACTCGGATAACGGTATCTTATGGGTTATGTTAAATACAATATGAACAACTATGCTACCTACTGCAAGTGCAATTGTCCACCCAACAACAACGCCCATCCCATCGTAAATTAAACCTAATAGCCCTCCTAAAACTAAATTTAATGAACCAATTAGCGAATGGGCAATAACGTTCCAGCGCAAATTTCCTATACCCAAATAGGCGAAATATGCCGGAACAGATAATGTATTAACAAACCATCCTAATGAGAGTAAAACTGTGAAAACTACAAAAATGTTTTCGTAGTGTCCAATCCATATAGACGAAACTATTGAGGCAGACATAATTATAAGCGTGTATAGTGGCAATGAAACGTAGAAAATTAATTGGTAAGATTTTAAATATATTTCCTCTAATTTTTCTGGGGTTTTCTCTTGAATGTTGGCAACCACGGGAATCATTACTTGACTTGCAGAAACTACAAACGCACGTAATTGGACAATCAATTTATTAGCCATTTCGAAATACCCAACCATAGAAACATTCCCAAACTTGCTAAGCAAGGCTTTGGTAATTGGGTCGGTCAGCAACAGAAACAAAGAAATTACTTGGAAATTAACGCTATAACCAATTATTTCTTTGAAGGTAGCTTTGCTCCATCGGTAAGGAATTACCGGAAGGTACAATAAATATTTTTTTAATAATAACCAACTCGACACCATAACAACTAAACTTTGAATTACCTGCGAATAGGCTAATCCCAGAAGTCCATATCGAGGGGTAAGGATAATTGCTAATATAAAATATAGGATTGTACCACCCATCAAAAGAATACTTCTCAAATGAATACGCTGTAGCCCATCGAGACCCGACTGAAATACTCCTGTTATCGAGATTAGCCATAAAGAAACAAGGGAGTATGGTAATATCAATTCAGCAAGGTAGTAAAACTTAACAGGAAGGACAATACCGAGTATCCACAATATAGCATTGTAACCTACCACTATTGCAATACCAATCAATCCTGCAACAGAGATGGCAGCAGTTTGCACAACACGAGAGGCATTTTTGTAATCCTCGAGGGCAACATATTTAGCAACAAATTTAACAACGCTTCCGGAAATTCCGAAACTTGCCAAGTTACTTATCGAAGATGTTGCGAGAATAAGAGACCAAATACCTAACTGCTCAATCCCGATTGTTTTAAGCAGAAACCGGTAAAGAAAAAACAAAGTACCACTGACCACCAGAACCTGTACAATGGACATTATTGCGTTGATGAGCGTTTGCCTCTTTGACATTGCTAACTATCGCCTAAAAAACGTAATCTTTCCAAGTTTAATTTTTTACTTTCCTTTGCAAAATTTATATTTCCTTGCCTACTAAATGTATTTCCGATACAAACAAGATTATTCGAATTTAACAATTTTTATGTATTGGGTTTTTGATGGACTTTGGATACAAAGATAATAGGTGCCACTCCTTTGTAGGCTCAAATCGAACTGATATTCAAAGGTTGGCTGCGAAGTGTCCGAAAAATCAACCTTCTCGACTAAACGTCCCAGAAAATCAAAAAGCGAAATTCTTAGCGGTTCATATTTCAAGAACGATACCCGCAATTGCAAATTGTCTTTGGTAGGATTCGGGAACACCGATACAAGATATGGGTCGCTTAACTTTGGAAAAGGCTTCGAAATCAAACCTAATTCGGATGTTTTAACTTGTGAACGAAGAGATTCTTTTCGTAGTTCAAGTAAATCCTTGCCAGCAAAAATAGCGAATGCAACGCTTTTGGTTTCTCCATTCAATATTCTGATTGGTCCAGCAGAAATTACGCACGATACATCAGTTATTCTCGACTTTGTTCGGAATTTACCTTTGCTTAACATTTTCCATTTTTCTG
>CAZPSM010000009.1:22720-24949 GCA_964589125.1 uncultured Hyphomicrobiales bacterium
TGAATCCCAACGCTATCGTTGCCCCGTCCATCGTTATCTATTGCATAAAAATTCACCGGGGATTCGCTAAAAACCTTAATTCCAACATAAGGGAGTGTATCGCTACTTGCATCGAATGAATATCCAAAATCAAAATCCATATCGTATTCTGCCTTATCGCTTTGCCCCATTAAACTGATGTCCCAATCGAAAAATAACCCTACGAACAATGAATCATAATTTTCCCCGCTTATATTTGTCATATTGTAACTAACAAAAATCTGGTTGGAATCCTCTGGTAAGACACTTTGGTAAACATTTTGTTCAATATTGAAAGCAGAATGGGTTGAGTCTTGGAGGCTATGGAACTTCGATTTCCCAAGATAATAATTCAGCGTAGGATTAAATATAATACTAAAAATACTATCAGTAATAAAACCTTTGTTCTGGTAATTCTGATTGGAACTTCGTGCGACATCGGAAACCCTTTGTGGTGGCACTCCAACTAACAATGCACCTTCGAACAAAATATTGTTGCTCTTTTTATGCGTAAAACCAATTCCCTGTTGGTTGAGTGGGTAATCGTTGAACCCGATATTACCACGGCTGTTAAATGTTGTGGAAATATTGTTGAAAGCCATTGTTTTATAAGAAGGATTGCTTGGAAGAGTAAGCGTAGCCTTTCCTATCTTTCCAAGGGAATCATACACAATAAAATTAACTCTCAAATTGAAGTCAAGCGGTATGGTAGTCGAAAGTGTAAAACAAATTTCATCGGTAGTTTTCTTTTCCCCTACAAGAAAATCGCCGATAAATATAGAGTCTCGACATATAGAATCGATATAAAGACGAGTGTCGTCGAATTTAAGATATACATTTTTTAAGTTGGATAGAATGGAACGGAAAATGAGCGAAACATAGATTTTTTCCCCTAATTCATACAAATTATTTCCATTGTCATCGCGAATTGTATAGCCATCGAACAAAACGGACCTTAAAGTATCTATGTTGCATGTAATAGCCTTGAAAGCATTTACTCTACCTAATCCAATATATCCAGCATAATCGGGATTAAGCGAATCAATATTATCGGCTGTTAGTTTAACTACCTCGTATGTTTGTTCATAATTTAGGTTGGGAAATTGTTGACGAACTAAGGCAACAACACCCGAAGCAACTGGCGAAGCCATAGAAGTTCCATCCCACGCCGCATAGGTTTCTCCGGGAACTGTGGACATTATATCCACACCTGGAGCAGATACATCGACACTTGAACTGTAATTAGAAAATACAGCCTTTATATCGTTCGAATCGACCGCGGCAACAGACAAAACCCCTTTGAACGAAGCAGGGGCATAGTCTGAATATCGGTAACTATTTCCAGCAGCAGCAACAACACAAACATCCATTGCGTTCACAGTCCTGATTACATCGTTTTCCAAGTTTGAACCAGATTCACTCCCCCAAGAACAATTTATAACCTTTGCTCCCATAATTCCAGCATAGAGAATTCCTTCGTAACCTTTCGAAACATAGGAATTAAAAGCATCGTCGTTCGAAACTTTTACGGGTAGAATCTTTACTTTGGGAACAACACCGGCTATCCCAATTGAATTATTTGCCACAGCACCAACAATTCCAGCAACATGCGTTCCATGTCCATTCCCCGGTCGCGGATTGTTATCGGGCGATACATTATCTTTACCACAAAAATCCCAACCCACGTAATCATCGATATAGCCGTTTCCGTCGTCATCAATTCCATTACTACTTTTGTCCATACCTACGGAATCCAGCCCAAATTCGCCACTGTTAACATATATATTATCTTTCAAATCAGGATGGTCTATATCGACCCCAGTGTCTATTATCCCTACAACAATCGTGTCTGCATCGGAACGAAGAAAATCCCAAGCACCGAAAGCCTGGATTTTACCAAGATAGTATTGGTCCGAAAGCCTTATATCGTTTGGAAGACTATCTATTCGACGAAAGAATAAAGGTTCTGCATATTCTATATCCCGAAGGGATTTCAACTTCGAGGAAACCACAACCGGGTCAATTTCTTTTTCATATTTAATTAAAAAAATTCTTCGAAGATGTGATATAAAATCTGGATTAGCACTACGATTAAATTTTGAAAACTTCTTTTGGGCATAATCTATCAACTTGGTATTTATCGCAGGTTGCAACCTAAATTTTCCAACCAACGACTCCAAAGCAACTTTCTCCTTGGTTTCTCCAATTTGT
>CAZPSM010000009.1:24961-32580 GCA_964589125.1 uncultured Hyphomicrobiales bacterium
CATCATATAGTTTAGAACTTTCACGAAACTTCACTACTATTACGTTGCTCTCATAATCTCGGGACGAATAGCCTTCTGCGGTAAACGCTAAAACAACAAAAGCACATAATATCCAAAACCTCGTCATAACAAACTTTAATCCCTATACACAAAAAATAATAAAACGTAAAACGAATTCAAACATTTCAAATAGCCACAGAACAATGGTCGAGTGCTAAACACATCGAAGATGGATATTCGATTAATTTTCAATAGATAGGAAGTAATGCCCCTTAGAAATAAATCACTGCGAAACATCACAAGATTAAACACTATATAAGTATTCTCGGATTGCTATCCAAATCCCATCAGTTTTTCATACGATTTAGCTCCAAATATGTGTTTGTTTTATGCAACCTTAAAGCGCGTTTCTTACTTCTATAACCTACTTTATCACATAGACTTTTGCCGAATGGATTTCACCACTGGCATTTAAAACTAAATAATACACACCCGAATATATGTTTGAAATATTCAACTCAATTGTATGTGACCCTATAGGTTTATAAATATTTTTCTCTATTTGCATAACATTTTCTCCTAATATACTTTGCAACGATAAAGAAACACTCGATGGCTTATCTAAATAATAAACAATTTTTGCATTTTCATAAACAGGATTAGGAATAATATTTATTATTTCTGTTTTTGTTATTTATAATCTCATTTTCTATTGAATTTGAACTCTGGTAAATCCTCCATAATTTTATTGTGTTATCATCACTTCCACTTGCCAGCATAAAGCCATCGGGACTGAAGGCAACTGAAGTAACCACCCAAGTATACCCTTCGAGAGAACGAAATAAGTCCTCCTGCGGGTAAAGACTCAACTTAAAACCAAAAACAAGAAGAACCACTGTTAATAACAGTTTCAACAAGATACTTTTCATAATATGCCTCCAAAATATTTAAAATATTATTTTAGAAGAATATTTATAAAAATAACAAAAATTTATTAAATATCATTTTAAATCTACTTTCAAATTTATTTTCGAATTTACAATTTTTTTTATGATAAGAAAACAATTTGATGATTTTTGAAAAAAATTTTAAAAATTTTTTGTTGAATTCAAAAATTTTATTTAGTTTTGTAGATGATAGTTTTGAGGTAAGAGAGAAAAATAAATTGATTGGCGGTATCGAAATAAAATTTTGCAACGATAGGGAAAAGCCCCCTTTTTTGGGGGCTTTTTTTTTGCCTGAAGTTCTAAATTTATATTTGCTTAAAATTAAATATAGAGCAAGGATTTACGGGAGTTCAACAACTCCTTTTTTTTGTTTAATTATTAAGGGATTTTTATGGACAAAAGCACAATTATTCTCAAAAGCATCGTTTACCAATCGGCATTGGAATTTCTTTGGAACGAAGGTTTCATAGGAGTTCCATACCAAGGAATCACCAACGCGACGGGCTCGTGCGAAGCAGTAAGCAATGTTTTCGTATTGAAAGAGCCTACGTTTCAAACACTTTCGCAGACCGTTCAGCTCCATTTGGAAAAGGATATTATCACCAATGGACTTCCGCGAATGTTTTCGACCAACCGGTCTTATCGGAAAGACAACCGCAACTGGATTTCCGATGGACGACATCTAAACGATTTCGAATTGCTCGAAACCGAGGCGCTGGATACCGATTTAAATTGGCTACTCAAACACTGTCGAGACTTATTGAACTATACCTTTGTTAAGGTCTTGAATATTTCATCGAAATATGGACTGTTGACCCCCGAACAACACCACAATCTATACATTTACTACGAAAAAGGTTTCAAAGTTCTTACATATACAGAAGCGATTGAAATCCTGCAAAATCATTATGGGTTGCAAATTGAATGGGGCGACGATTTGAAATCGAGCCACGAACAAATGCTCGTTGATTATTTCGACCAAAATCTAATGATTACACACTACCCCGAAAAAATAAAATTCTTCAATATGCTTTTAGTTCGGGAAAGTCCACCCGACCGACAAATCTGTGAGTGTGTGGATGTGATTCTAAAACACTCTGGGGAATCAATCGGCGGTTCCGTCCGTGAATATGATTACGATATACTACGCAAAAGACTTTACGAAGGAACAATGATTCATCAACTTAGAGAATTAAAACAAGCATTCGATGGTAAACCCGACGAGATTAACCAAATGTTCGAAGAATATTTAGACCTTTTCAAGAACAATCCTGTGAAACGCTCCGGTATGGGGCTCGGATTCGGAAGGGTGCTTCAATTTATTGTCGGAAGCAATGAAATAATTCCATTCTAATAGATTACCATCCTAATCTGTGTTGACTTTCAGCAGGGGGTTGTCTCATATGTCAGCCCCCGTTTTTTTTATTTACTTAAAAAGCTTATGATGAAGCTCTATTAATTGGTCCACTTCGTTGGTGTGAACAAGGGGTTGCAACCCCTTGTTCAATTTCCAGCGATGAGAATGCGTCATTCTGAACGTAACATAGTGTAGGGAAGATTATAGAGTTTCGAGGCTAAATCAATGAATGATGAAAAGCAGTTTTTCTAATGTTAGTTTTATATATCGTAGTTGTTCTGTTTTGGCTTTCCCAAACAGAATAAAACATAGCTTATTCGTTATATAATTGTTTTATATTCTCTTCGCTCAATGCTTTGCTATATATCCTCAAGTCATCCAGTTTTGCATTTAAATAGGTTTGAGTAACATCTATCCGGTTTCCAATTCTTAGTCCATAAGACGTAGAAGATTGTGGAGTCAGAGTTACTGTTTCAGCGTCCAGTTTACCGTTGATATAAATCTTTGTAGTTCTTGTGGTAGCATCGTGGGTAATAGCGACGTGGGTCCATTCTCCAACTGGAACAATTTCTTTTGAATAAACGAAACTATAATTTTCACTAGCACCATAATTATTAGGGTTAATCAAGTTGTAAATCAAAACTGCAATTGTCCCATCTTGTCGAATCGTAAATGCGAATGCTTGTGCGTTAGGTCCCCAGTTCCCCCATCTACTGATAATATCGATGTATCCGGCGTAATCTGGTGTTCCAGATCCTGTGTTTGGATTGAGCCAGAACGTATAAGTAAAGGAGGGCAAATTGAGAATTGGATTAAACGGAACATCGACATAGCTTTGATTGTTTCCTATAAATTCGATTGCTTTCTCCGATTCTCCTTTCCTATTTTGAGTATATCTCACTAACAATTCATTACCATTTAAATGATTCTTCGAAGCATCGAATGCATTACCATCGAATTTGTAATATGCAATAAGATATTTATTTATACCGGTGGATGTGTCGATGTCGGATGTATCGGTTCCGTTAGTGGTTCCTTTTGTAAGAAGTAAATCTGCAAGGGTTTCCTTGCCGCCCCAAACTTTCACGCTTACTTCCTTGGTAATGTATCCATATTTCTCTGCCCTTATTCTATACTCGCCCGCTGGAACACTTGTGAAACGGAAAGAACCATTTTGGTCGGTTATTTGGACCGAAGTAGGAGGAGTGGTTGAAAGTTCAACCCAACTTAGTGGTTCATTGGTTTTGCTATCGTAAACTTTGCCACGAATTGCACCATAATCGTTACCAGTATTGCTACTCTCTTTGCAGGAAAATAGAAGAATAACAAACAATAGAAAAACACCTAATTTATTCATATCCAATCTCCTTATATTTCCATAGTTTTTTATTTTATTTTATTGAACTCTATAGTTAAAAACCAGCCTACTTTTTCTCTTCCTAAAATCGATGCAAGAATGCTTGCTATTTTTCTCATAAGCCAGTTAAACCTTTGCAGTTTGTCGTAATAAGTGTACATTGGAATAATTTTTATGTTTTCAATGTGGTATTTATATAAAATTGTGTTTATTTCTTTAATAGTATATGCTTTTGTACCTTTGCTTTCCATAAAATTCCACAGAACCCACGTTATTGATTTCCAGGGTCTTAATTTTAAGAAGGCGTGTTTAAACCAGAAAAAGTATGCTAACAAAGAGTGTCTATGATAAACCATAATTTTTGCAGTGCCTCCGGGTTTAAGTACCCTAATTATCTCTTCTATCGCTTTTACTGGGTTAGGAGAATGGTGAATTACTCCAAATGAGTACACTAAATCGAAAAAATTGTCTGGATAATCAATATTTTCGGCATCGCCAACTTTTACTTCTGCTGCTCGTAAACCATAGATTTCTAGTCTTCTCTTTACATGTTCAATCGATTCAGGAGCCAAATCAATTCCATAAGCTATTGCACCAGATCTAACCCATTGTATGAAATCCGTCCCAGCTCCAACTCCTATTTCAAGCACCTTTTTTCCGTGAAACCTTGTAAATTGTGCGAAAGAGAAAACTTCCGGATGTATTTCATATCTTTTTTTTTCAATATCTTCAAAATAATCCAATGTATATTTTTCTTTGTTGGTAAGGAAAGTTCCACACACATTCTTATTCCAAAATTCTTTGACCTCTGTTTTGAGTTGTTTGTTATCCATATTTGTTATTAAGTTTTTAAAAAAAACAAAATAACAAAAAATTTATTAATTTTGAACATTGTAGAATTTAATCGGTCAAACTTTCATTCTTTCAATAGATTCTTAACTTATATAAGCAATGGAGAAATATTGTTAATTTTGAATCCTATTTATTATTAGTGTTCTCGAAAGTGAAATTGTTTATAAATATCAATTGTAATATAAATGAAGTGGCAAAGTCAAACCAATTAAGGCTTGAAGAATACGAAGAAGTGAAGATTAACGAGAAGCACCTTGTGAAACCAAGGAAGATTTTGCGACTTGTTCGAGGCTCATACGATGAAATACTTTTTGGATGCATCGATATAGAGTTCCAGCGATTTATTCCATTTATGGAACTTTATATTTTGTTGTCGAAAGCAAGGCGTGGTGGGATTGCAGATGAATTTGGAAAAAAAATTAAGTTTAGTATTCCCAAGACAATTTTTGTAACATTTCCGCTCTTACTGCTCGAAGCATTGTTGAGTGGATTTATTGTAGTATTTTCATATATTTATTATTTTATATGGAGAAAGTTAATAATCAAAAACTCCGAATTTTATTCTGGCGAATAGATTACTATGGTGCTTTAGCCGATGGTGGCATAAGTTCGACAATTAAAGGGTTAATTCGAGAGCTGTTAAAACGTAAGCATCATATATATAATATTTCTGGCGGAAAAACGAATCTTCCAAGTGAGGTGAATAACTATTTTGTTCCTTTTAATAGACTCTTTCGTAACTTCCCGGAGGTTTTTTCTTTTCCCTATCAGTTTAAATCTACGAGAGAAACGAGTAAAATTCTTAACAAGTTGGGTAAGATTGACTTTATATATAAAGTCATTCATGATTTTAATTTTTCTGGTGCGATTATAAAAAAGCGATTTGGTTACCCTTTGTTTCTGCAGGTTGATGGGGTTAATTATTGGGTGAAGAAGCATTGGGGGAAACTGTACTTTTCTCATTTATTGCGTTGGGCACAAGAGATGGAATGGATTGCTTCCGATAGGATTTTTACGTTTTCTACGCAGCTTAAGCGACAGCTTATTGAGTGTGGGGTTCCAGCAGGAAGGATTATAATTAATCCTTGTGGCTTCGACCCAGACCATTTTCAGCCTGGTTTGGATGCCTCTTGGGTAAAAGATAAATTCAACCTCCACAATAAATTTGTTGTGGGCTTTTCGGGAACCTTCGGTTATTATCACGGAATATCATTTTTTGCTCAATCGCTTAAATATGTTGCCAAGCAAATACCAAACGCTGTCTTTTTGTTCGTTGGCGACGGAGAATACCGCGCCCAACTCGATGAAATCACCAGGCACGACAACATTGAAAACCGTACCATCATTACGGGCTTCGTTCCTTATGAAATTGTTCCTCATTATCTATCTGCTTGCGATGTTCTTGTCTCGCCTTGTATTAATAATGATGATGGGACTGAATTTTTCAATAGTCCACTTAAAAATTTTGAATATATGGGTATGGGAAAACCAATTGTAGCCACCGCAGTTGGGCAGCAAAAGGAAATCTTTATCGACCGATTTAATGCTTTGCTTGTTGAAGAACGGAACCCCGAGGCAATTGCCGAAGCAATTGTTGAAATTTATAGAAATCCCGATTTGGCGAGTTCTATTGGGCAAAATGCTTTGCGCGAGGCACTCGCAAAACACACCTGGGACCACAGAGCACAAAGAATTTTGGACGAGTATTACAAAATAATTGGAAAACAGAAATAAGGGACTTCCACCGGATTTGGTGATCCCGGCAGGAATTGAACCTGCGGCCCTCTGATTAAAAGTCAGATGCTCTACCCCTGAGCTACGGGATCAAAAAATAAAGTTTACAAAATTACGAAAAAATTCCGGATTTATTGCAAGCAAATCGACTCGGCTTGTCGAACATTATCGCGCCATTTGAATTTATTTTTTTAATTTTGTTAAAGTTTTTTGGAAAAATGACGATATATAAATAGTAAATTGGAGTTGTTATGACAATTGAACCTTTGCAACAGCAACAAAACAATGATGGGGCTAAGCCCCCGGTTAGCGTTCAGTTTGAAATTCAAAAAGATGTTCTACGACAGGCAATCGGTGCATCTCCAAATTCATTACAGAATCAACTTTTGCAACTTATTTCGAATGTTCCTAATCTACAACAAGCACAATCGACTGCACAAACCCAAATCGCCAAAGGCTTTCTTGACATTAAAATCTGAGTCCTTTCAGCAAAAAAATCAAAACGCCTCGTTACCTGAAGAGGCGTTTTTGTGTTAATAGTCTCCAAAAAAATGCTTTCTTAGAAATATAGCCTAAATATTAACATGAACAATCCAATTATGAGTATCTTTAATTGTTCCGTATTGGATACCGCTAAGCGTATCGTACATTTTGCGAGCAATCGGCCCGATTTCGTTATTATTTACTATGAATTCCTTGTCTTTATAGTAGAGTTTTCCTACGGGTGAAATGGTTGCAGCTGTTCCAGTTCCGAAAACTTCCTGGAGCAGACCTTTTTCATAAGCCTCAATGACTTCGAAGATTTTGATAGAACGTTCCTGAACTTTAATACCCATTTCATTAGCCAATGTTAGAACAGAATCGCGGGTAACCCCTGGCAAAATAGTGCCTTGCGAAAGAGGAGGTGTAATTAGAATATCATCGATGACAAACATAATGTTCATTGCTCCAACTTCGTCGACAAATTCGTGACGAAGGCCATCAAGCCAAAGCACTTGCGAAAATCCTTTTTCTTTTGCCTTCTTCCCGGCATAAAGCGAAGCCGCATAATTTGCTGCTGTTTTTGCCATTCCAAGACCGCCACGCACTGCTCGAACATATTCATCTACTATTAGGATTTTTACAGGATTTAATCCCTCTGGGTAATATGAAGCTACCGGAGATGTCATAATTATTAGAGTATATTCTTCAGACGGATGCACACCAAGCACGTTACTGCTACCGAAACAAACTGGTCGGATGTAAAGCGATTGGCCAAAAACTTTGGGAACAAATTTGTGGTCGAGTTTAATCAATTCAATAATTGCTTCGATAAATTTCGATTCGTCGAACATAGGAATACAAAGGCGTTCTGCGCTGTTATTGAATCGCT
>CAZPSM010000009.1:32597-46086 GCA_964589125.1 uncultured Hyphomicrobiales bacterium
ATTCATATCGGGGCGAAAAATATTCACACCTCCATTAACATTGAAATATGCTTTAAGTCCTTCGAAAATGGTTTGTCCGTAGTGTAAAGCCATCATCGAAGGTTCGAAAGCAATGGGACCGTAGGAAACAATTTCGCCGTCGTCCCACTTACCGTTCTTAAAATAACTAACAAACATATGGTCGGAAAAGAATTTTCCGAACCCGAGATTACTCCAGTCAACTAAATTAAATCTTGTTGTTGTTGCTTTCTGAATTTTAATTCCCATTCCACCACCTTCTTATTTATTGGAAAAAATCTAAAATATAATTTTACAAAAAAATTGTAACAACAAATTCAAAATTAAATAAAATAGTAACAATGTGTTGTTGAAAATAATTTCTATTTGGTTACTTGCAACACCTTTTAAAATTCATAGAAAGTATCGATATCGCGTGGAACCGATTTAAGAGAGTCAATCATCTTTTTAGTTTCGTTATCCAATTTTCCATAGCGAGTGATTATTTCTCCCGCTTTTTCGTAGTTTCCTTCGGCTTGTGTTGTCAATATTAAATTAGCCAAACTTTCGATTCCAGTGAAAAATTCTGCTAAATTAATGGTTAATTTGCTGTTGTTATAAGAAATAATGCCTTTTTCGCGAAGATAATTGAGTTGAATCAAGTTGGCTTTCCCGTGTGCTTCTTCTGCTCCAAACCTAATCGAACGGAATAAACCAACGATGTAAGTAACTTTTGCTTTTTCCAAATAGTTTTCGTCGATTAATCCTTTTGCAAGAAGGTGCTTGTGGTTATACATTCCAACCACATCTGCTTTGCACTCTTCAATTGCAGAATAGCGCTCTTTCAATGCTTTGCGAACGGTTAGAGTTTCGTTGCCAAAGACAAATCCGCGCCCAAGTGTGTGGGAAACCTCATGCATTGTTACAAAACTGGTAAAAACCTTTTTATCGACATATTTTACAAGGTTTGGTTCGAGTAATTTTTCGGCAATAGGCACAAGAATTTTATCGAACTTCGCTTCCATCATATTTTTAAACATTGATTTTTTCCCGCCTTTCAATTCTGTAACTCGTGGGTCGTTCGGTAAAGAATTCGCAATCGTTTTTGTTCCTGCCTGGCAATCTCCACCGAAGAAAACCACATTCATAATTTGAAGAACATTGCCTTTTCCTGCTGTTTTACGTATATATTTTTTATCGTATGGTAGGTTGTGTTCGAAGTAGTCAAGATTTTTTTCGAATATTTCAAGTTCTTTTGTTGCGGCAATATCTTTTACCATTACTATAGCCTCGTAGGCTGTTTTATAGTTGTAGAGTGCATCTTCGTAATTTTCTATGGGACCAATAACAACGTCGATATTGCTATTCCGAATATCCATCCAAGCCATATCGCTTTCGAAATAATCGTCGGTCATCAACGCTTTAGCCCTAAGTAGGAGATAGCGTTTTAGAGTTTCGTTTTCACAGAAGTTCGCCGCTTCGGTTAGTTTCTGGGCAATTTTTTCAACTTCGGGATATGCTTGATTATATGGAATTCCTTTCAAGCGATTACCTTCGCGAACAACGATGGTGTATTGGCTTTCCAATTCTTCTTTTTGTTCTGGGTGTTCAGCAATATACTTTTCAAACTCTTCTTTGGTCAAATCGAGTGGGTAGAAGTTTGCGCCTTTTGGTTTGAATTTAGGTCCTTTTCCAACAAAACGAATCCCTTCGTAAACCAAGTCGTAAGGACCATAAAAAATATTTACGAGTTTGAGTAAGTCTTTCGATTCTGTAGAACTCAGTTTCGCAAGAGAGTCTCGAATGGCTATTGCGTCGGGTGAAGTTTGCTTCCAAAAGATTGAATCGGCGAGTTTCGCGGCTTCAACAAGCAGTTCAACAACTTTTCTTTCTTTATCGCTAAGAAAAGCAAGGTCGGCTTTGATTTTAACTGGGGCAAACGCTTCTATACGTTCACGTATGCTTGGAAGACTTTCCATTGGTTGCTCCTTGGGTTGTTCTTTCTTCCCACAAGAAATTAATACTACAGTAAGCAGAACAGTAATTAGTGTTTTCATTATTTTACCCTAACAATAACAACAAAATTCAAATATAATCGAATTTAAGATTTTATTTAAAAGTCGGTAGGTAGAAATATGAAAATTCGAACATTCAAAGTAATATTCTTTACAATGCTTTTGTTTGCAGTTGCTAACATCCCGATATTCACAAAAATCCTGATGAAGCCATATCTTCAAGCAGTTACACAAAATTCGATTATTGTTATGGTCGAAAGCGACACAAAGTCGCCCGTTGTTGTTCAATACGGAACAAATGGGTTTACCGGGAGTGAAAAAACGGCATTCTACCGCATTGCAGAAAATAGAAGAGAAATCACATACATCCATAGAATTAAACTTATGAATTTGCTTCCCAATACAAAATATAATTATAGGGCTATCCAAGGGAAAGACACCACGGATATTTTTACTTTTCGTACAGCGGTGCCCGAAGGTATACCTTTTCGGGTAGGAATTATGGGGGACAATCGTTCAAATCCCGAGGTTCATTCCCGTAAATCAAAAAAAATGAAAGATTTATCGCTTGATTTTTCAATATATACGGGGGATTTATGCTTTTCCGGTAAATATTACGAATGGAAAAAAGAGTTTTTTACTCCCGAAGAACAAGATTTAATCTCTTGTGTTCCATTCTTTAACTCTCTTGGGAATCACGAGGGTCAAACCGAATTGACCAAAGTTTTTCTTCAAGCCCCAGAATCGAGTTCCGGCAATGAATACTATTACTCTTTCGACTATGGCGATGCTCATTTTTTGGTTTTGAATACCGAGGATAAAGTTCACGAAGGCTCGCCCCAGTTTGAATTCGCTAAGCAAGACCTTGCAAATACTAATAAAAAATGGAAGATAGTGGTATTCCATATACCAGCATATACTGCTGGTGCACATAAACCCAGTAAAGCAATGCAAATTTTTACTCAGAAAATTTTTGAGCCTCTCGGGGTCGATATTGTCCTAAATGGGCATAACCATTTCTATCAAAGGAACTATGTCAATGGAATTTATCATATCGTCTGTGGTGGCGGTGGTGCTCCACTTTATGAACCAGAAACAGCCGATTTTGTCCAGAAATATTTTAAAGGTTACCACTATGGAGCAATGGATATTAATCCCGACGAAATTTCTATAAAAATGTTCGACCTTCGCGGCAATTTAATCGATGAATTTGTGATAAGGAAATAGAAAGTTTAGAACATTTATCTCCTGTCTAATCTAAAAATATTATTGTGAATATTTCCTTGCGAATTTCTTCAAGGTGACGGTAGGGTAGGTATCGAGCAGATAGCCCACAAATCCGGCTTTTTAATTCAATTACTAAACGATTTTTTCTCCTTTGGACCAAACGCTTTCAATGTGGTTAATACCGAAATGGTAGAACATATCAACGTAACTTTTGCAGTTTAGAACAGCAAAACTTGCTTCTTTGCTAATTTCTATACTTCCTATGCGGTCGGAAAGTTCGATTGCAGAGGCTCCGTTCAATGTCGAAGCTACAAGTGCTTCTTCGCAGGAAAGGCTTAGTTGTGTTACTGCAAGAGAGAGAACGATTTGCATATTTTCGGTGAAGCAAGAACCGGGATTGAAATCGCTTGCCAATGCGATTGGAATGTTCTTTTCGATGATTTTTCTTGCGGGAGCATAGGGCATTCGAATGAAATACGAGGTTCCGGGTAACAGCGTAGCAATTGTGCCTCCGTCAGCCATTGCTTCCAAACTTTCGTCCGAGACGAAGAGCAAATGGTCTGCGGAAACTGCTCCGATTTCTCCTGCCAATTTACCTGCACCGACGTCGGCGAGTTCGTCTGCATGCATCTTGATTTTCATTCCATAACGGATGGCGATTTCGAAAATTCGCCGCGCTTGTTCAGTGGTATAATATCCCTTATCGACAAAGCAGTCGCAATAAGTAGCGAGCCCTTCGTCTACTACAGATGGAATCATTCTTTCGCAGATTAGTTTTACGTACCCATCTCGGTTATTTCGGTATTCTGGTGGAAAATCATGGGCGCCGAGAAACGTTGGAACTATCTCTATTGGTAGATTTTCTTTCAATTTATTAATTACTCGAAGCATTTTTAATTCCGTTTCGAGTTCAAGTCCATAGCCGCTTTTTATCTCCAGAGCAACGGTTCCGTGCCGTATTGCAGAAAGAGCAAAAGCATAAGCGTTGTCGTAGAGTAAATCGAATGAAGCCTTGCGCGTTGCATTAACTGTGGTTAAGATACCACCCCCGCTTGAAGCAATTTCTTGATAAGTTGCTCCTGCGATACGAAGGGCAAATTCATTAGAACGGTCGCCAGCAAAAACTAAATGAGTGTGTGAATCTACAAAACCTGGGAATACTGTTTTCCCTTTTCCATCGATAATTCTGTCTGGTTTAAGTTTGCTATGTGCAAGCAATTCGTCTGCCTCCTTTGTAGTTCCGACCCATTCAAATTTTTCACCGAAGAACATTGCTCCATTTTTGATTTCACAGACTTCGTTCATTCTTTGTCCCTTGCAGATTCGCTCGCCTTGACCCGCAATTCTTATCAACGACGATATGTTTTTTATCAATGTTTTCATAAAATTTTAGTTCATTATGGTAGAAGTTTTAAAGCCATTTTTCCCCATCTTGTTGTTGCCTTATTGCTTCGATGCAGTGTTTAACATTTTGAACTTCGTTTTTGTGGCAAACCAAAATTGCATCGTCGGAAACGACAACTACAATATTGTTTAACCCAAGAAGAGCCGCTTTGATATTACCTTTTGTGGATTCATTAAACACAATTGAGTTCGATGTCCTAACAAGGACATTATTTCCGATATTTACATTGCCCTCGTCGTCGTGTTCTTTGGTTCTATCGAGTGCATCCCATGAACCAATGTCGTCCCATTCGAAATATGCTTTAGCAACAACAATGTTTTTCGTTTTTTCCATTAAAGCATAGTCAATAGAAATGTCTGGAAGTTTATAATATATTTCTCTAATTGCAGGGTTAGAACCATCGAGAGGCAATTCGGTTAAGCCTTTATATTTTTCGGTGAAATATGGGATTGCATTTCCAATGGTTGTTACATTCGTTGACATTTCGTTTAGGAATGTATCCAATCGCCAAAAGAACATTCCGCTATTCCAAAAATACTTACCCGATTCGACGTACTGCTTTGCAGTCTCGAGGTTAGGTTTTTCGGTGAATCGGATAACTTCCAAGATGTCTGTGTTATTAGTTTTTACATTTTCGTTAACTTGAATGTAGCCATAGGCTGTATCGGGGCGCGATGGAATTATTCCTATTGTAGCAATTCGGTTGTGTTGTTCAACATAGTCGAAGGCATTTTGGACGGTTTTTTTGAAGCCGTCGAATGGAGCAATTTTTTGGTCGGAAGTAAAAACACCAACCGAGATTTCGTCGGCTCCTAACTTATTGCCATATTTTGCGCGAAGAAAACCACAAACAAGAGCAAGACACGGAGCGGTATTTCGCTTGTATGGTTCGGCAATAACATTTTCGGGCGGGAAGTCTTTCAGCAATTCTCTTATTGTTTTTTGAATGAATTCATTTGTTATTATGAATATGTCTTCGATAGGGATAATAGAACTAATACGTTCGATAGATTCTGCAATCAATGGTTTGTTCGTGTTTAAAGGGAGAAGCTGTTTAGGCCGGCGAATTCTACTCGTTGGCCAAAACCGTTCACCCGAACCCCCAGCCATCAAAATTCCAACTCTTTTCATTTAATCACCTTATTTAAAAATAATTTTTTTTTACATTTGTCTATTTTAATGAGTCAATATATGATTTTTTGTGAATGAGACAAAATGTAATTTATAGAAATAAAGACACAGAACAAATTGAGTTAAGCGAACGGGAACGCTTGGTGCTTAAATCTATTATACATTTATTTATTTTGACTGCACAACCAATCGGCTCCCGTGTTGTAGCAAAATATTTACAGAAGCAGCTCAATCTAAGTTCAGCATCTATTCGAAATATTATGGCTGAACTCGAAGAGAATGGATTTATTACACAGACTCATGTTTCTTCGGGACGAATCCCTACCGACCGAGGTTATCGGTATTATGTAGATAGCCTTATCCATTTTCGTAAACCCTCCGAATGGGAAATAAAAGTTATAAATGACGAATTTAAAAAGATAGAGATTCAGACTACTGACGAAATTTTAAAAACTGCTTCTCGGGCTCTTGGCTTTTTATCGAAATATTTGAGTGTTGTCATTGTCCCCGGAATACAAAATATCAAAATTGAAAGAGTCGATATTTTTGAAATTGCTGCGGGAAGATTGCTATTTGTATTTTCCCTCGAATCGAATATCGTACGTGCATTAACAATCGAGGCTAATTTCGAAATTAATAGGGGACAAATTGCGAAAGTTAGGTCTATTATCAACGAAAGAATTTCGGGGATGTCATTGAGTTATGTTTACCAAAACTTTGCCGATATAATTTCCGATTCGGAAATTAAAGAAACTCCATTAGTTCGTCTTTTCATTAGTTTGATTGGCAGAATGTTTATTAACTATAACGAAAAGGAAAGAGCCTTCTTTGCAGGAACAAATTATCTACTTAAATATCCAGAGTTCGACGACCCAAACAAAATTCGAAACCTTTTTCAGATTATCGAGAATGCAGATATAGTTGTGAGACTTTTAGAACAGTGGCGTAACTCTAATTCGAACCTAACAATATTGATAGGAACGGAGACGAGCAACCAATATATGGAAGACTACAGTCTTGTGGCTTCCCGGTATAATTTCAGTGGTGCCTCTGGTATGATTGGACTAATTGGTCCCAAAAGAATGAACTACTCAAAAGTAATCGCGTTGGTCGATTATATCTCGAAGTTCATTTCGCAAAATTATTATCGTTTATATTCTTAAAAAATAGATACTGATTAGTATTACGCCCGAGGCGATAAAACCCCAATGCAAATCGAAATTCGATGAAATAATTGCACTTCCCAAAAAGGCTATAAGTGAACCAAACAACGAAGCAGAAGATGCAAAACCCATTATACTACCTACTTTTTCATCGCTGACTATTTTGCCTAGATGGGAATACAATGTTGGTACAAGACCCGCAACAAAAATACCGACTGCAATACGCAAAGGAAATAGTAATAAGAAGTAACCTACAATCGAATGAAGTAGCATTGTTAATCCTAAGGCAAAGGATGCAATCTGTATTAGTTTCTGTATCGGTTTCCTATCGCTCCAACGGCCCCATATAGGAGCAAAAAGTATATTAAAAAAACCAGATATGCCAACCATTGTTCCTGTAAGTGACGATAAGAACTCCGATGGTGCGTTTAATTGCTCAAGATAGTATGGTAGGATTGGGAAAGTTAAAAAGATTCCGATTTGTGCTAATATAATTATCAGCATTGGGATACTATACCTTTTGTTGTGAAGGATGAATTGCAGAACCTCGATAACACTTTCTTTATTTTTCTCGGTTGACCTATTATTTTCGACAACTAATGTCGAAATTAACAATCCACCAATAATGCAAAGTATTGCAACAAGAAAGAAAACCACGCGGAAACCAAATATATCGGAGATAATTCCCCCTATAAGTGGTCCGGCGATGCCCCCAGCGGATTGCGAACTTTGGAGAATGCCTATTGCATAGCCTTGGCGTTCGAGTGGTGTGTTAGATATTGTGAACCCTAAAGTTGCCGCAATGAATCCGCTTGTTGCACCTTGGAATACTCTCAGGAAGAAAAGTTGGTAAACATCGCGAGCAAAACCCATCAAGAACATAGCAATCGCCAATCCAAGTATCGCGCGAATCATCATTAATTTTTTCCCATAACGGTCTGCAAGATTTCCCCAGATTGGTACAAAAATGATTGAAAGAAAATACGGTCCGGCGAATACCATTCCACTCCAAAACCGCTCGGCTGATTCTCCAACCACTCCAAGTTCCCTTACGTAAAGAGGTAGAAACGGAACACAGCCATTCATCCCTAACATTGCTAAAAACTGTACAAATGCTAAAATGAAAAGGTTGCGTTCCCAAACTTCAGAAAAATTAATTTTGATAGTTCTAATTTTCAATTCAAGTTTTCAATTATGGAAATCAGTATTCGAGTGTATTAGCCGAATTTTAAAAAGTTCAATTAACATTTGCATCGAATCCCAAAAGAGATTTACTTTTGTCCTTGGGTCGTGATACCATTCAACAGCCACTTCTTCAATCTTTAATCCAGACTTCGAGGCCAAGTAAAGAATTTCGACATCGAAACTAAATCCGTTTATTTTAGATTTGCTAAATACTTTTTCTGCAGCCTCGGAAGTAAAACCTTTAAATCCGCATTGTGTATCCTTTATTCCCTTCATCACAATAAATTGAATAAGTTTATTGAAAGTTTTGCCCATAAATTCCCGGTAAAACGGCTGGTGTAACTTAATCATATTGGGGTTGACAGCTCGGCTCCCAATGCAAATATCGGCACCGCCTTCTAACTTTTCGAGGAGTTTTTCAATTTCGTAAATAGGTGTAGAAAGGTCTGCATCGGAAAAAATCTTATAGTTTCCTTGAGCACTCAACATACCTGCGCGCACCGCGGCACCTTTCCCTTGATTTTTCGCAAGGCGTACTAACTTAATATCATTAATGTATTTACTCAATACGTCTACTGTTCCATCGGTAGAACCATCGTCGACAACAACTATTTCGTGGTTATAGCCCTTTTGAAGGAAATAGTTCTTCACAATATCCAACGATTTCGATATCCTTGCTTCCTCGTTGAAAACCGGTATGATAAGCGAAACGATTTTTTCCTTTAACATCGATTCTTTGCTTTAATCATTTTTAAAAATAGTTCAATAGAGGCACCGAAAATAATCTATAATAACCCAAAAGTACTATCCATTAACAAAATAAGGTGCACTAAGTGTGATAACATTATTATTTAAGCCCATCCACGAAAAATTAAAAACAATTTTCTCGAAAATAAAAAATACAAAATTACTTAAATAACTCAATATAAATTTAAATTTTACTTCAATATTTGTTTGTAAAATTGAAGGGATATGATTCCAAATATTTGCATAGAAGACTTTGATTATGAATTGCCTAAAAACCGAATTGCTCAATTTCCTTTGCCCGAAAGAGACAAAAGCAAACTACTTGTTTATACCCCGAAGGGAGCAATCGAGCACTATTTATTCGAGCATTTGCCAGAATTATTAACCGAAAACACACTCTTAGTCCGTAATATTTCGAAAGTGTTGCCTGCACGTATTTATTTTAAAAAACAGACTGGTGGGAGTGCCGAAATTCTTTTAGTTGAGCCAATCGAACCATCGCAAGACCCACAAATTACTATTGCTTCACATTTAAGATGCAAATGGAAAGCCATTGTTGGCGGCAAACGCATACATCCACGGTCTGCTCTTTCATATAGAACCGAACAACCGGAGAGCATTGAAGTATTCGCTAAAATACTCGAGCGATTCGGCGAGTTCGCTATTGTTGAATTTACTTGGAGTCCAGAAAATCTAAGTTTCGGGCAAATCCTTGAAATGCTCGGTAGAACTCCATTACCGCCTTATATTAAACGAGCCGATGAGCCAATAGACCGCACTAGATACCAGACCATTTACGCCTTGCATAACGGTTCGGTTGCAGCGCCAACAGCAGGTTTGCATTTCAGTAGAGAAGTTGAGAATGCTCTTGTCAAAAAAAGCATTGAGTTTGCGGATATAACATTACATATCGGACCCGGAACTTTTAAACCGGTTGATACCGGCAACATCGCAGAATTTACTATGCATTCAGAAAACTTTTATGTGAGTAAGAATACAATCCTGAAGATTTACAAAGCGATAAGTTCCAACAAGCATAAAAGTCTTGTAGCGATTGGTACTACAAGTGTAAGAACGGTAGAGTCTCTTTATTGGCTTGCTTGCGAACTCACTAGTAAAAATATAGACATTAGAAATTACTGCTTGGTATCCCAGTGGCTACCATATCGAACCGATAGCGAGATACTTACTCCTGTGGAATCATTGGAGGTTTTATTAAATCAAATGGAAAAGCAAAACATAGAAATTCTTACGGGTTCTACACAATTGCTAATCCTTCCAGGGTACAAGGTCAAATTCTTCGATGCACTGCTTACAAATTTCCATCTACCCAAAAGTACATTATTGATGCTTGTATATGCTTTTGTTGGAGCAAATTGGAAAAAAATTTACAGTAACGCACTCGGAAACAATTATCGTTTTTTAAGTTATGGAGATGCATCTTTATTGTATCGAACCGAAATCGATATAAAATAATTTCAAATTTTATTCTTTAAATATTTAATCAATAGCATAGCGTTTTTATGCAAAAAAAGGAATCTGAAATAATCGAAGCAGACGTTCTGCTCGCGGCGTATTCGAATGGTTTTTTCCCTATGGCTGATTCTGCGACGGGACCCGTACATTGGTATTCTCCGGACCCACGTGCAATTATTCCAATCTATTCAGTTAAGCCCCCACATTCTGTACGTCAGTTACTCAAAAAAGGAGTTTTCGAGATTCGCAAAGACTACAATTTCGAGCAGGTAATTATGCAATGTGCCAGAAGGCCCGACACATGGATAAACAATACGATTGTAAATTCTTATATAAATCTTTATCGTCTTGGTTATGCACATTCAGTCGAAACATACCAAGATGGTAAATTAGTGGGTGGTCTTTATGGTGTTGCCATCGGTGCAGCTTTTTTTGGTGAATCAATGTTCTCGCTCGTTAGCAATGCTTCCAAGGTTGCCTTCTATCATCTTGTGGAACATCTAAAAGAAAATGGTTTTGTCTTGCTTGATTCCCAATTTATAAATCCACATACCAGAATGCTTGGGGCCATCGAAATCCCTCGGTTACAGTACCTCAAAATTTTAAAAATTGCACTCGAAAAGAAGGATGTTAGTTTTTAAGATACCCTAACTTTTTATTTATAATTATTTAAAGAAGTTTATTTAATTTGCTTTTTTAGAATTCTTTATTGGAGGATTTATGGCTAAAGTAATTTCGAATAAAGAAGAAACTCCTCGCCTTTTTCAAAACCAAATCCTCGAATTTTTTTCAAAGGTTAGTTGGTATGTTCCTTTGGTTATTTATCTTCCTGTTGTTGTATATTTCATATATCGTTCTTCAACGTTGATTTTATGGGCTAACTTGATTTTGCTTTTTATGTTCGGAATATTTTGCTGGACATTTGTGGAATACATTCTTCATCGTTACGTTTTCCACTATAAGCCAAAGACCCAGTTCGGTGAGCGGCTGATTTTTATTTTTCATGGAATTCATCATAGTTATCCTCGGGACCCAAAACGTTTAGTTATGCCGCCTTCGGTGAGTATTCCATTGGCGTTTGTTTTTTATTTCCTCTTCGAGGCTATTTTCCCCAATGACTTCGAAATGCCTTTCTTTGCCGGTTTTGTTCTTGGATACTTAATTTACGACACTACCCACTATGCGATACACCATTTTGCAATTAAAAATAAAATATTCTTGAAAATCAAATCACATCATATGAAACACCATTATCAGACCGAAAATCTAGGCTTTGGAGTGAGTTCTCCTTTCTGGGATTGGATTTTTGGAACTAAGTTGGACAACTAATAACTAATCGAATGCATTGACTACTAACGAGTTTTTTTATAGAAATCTTGATATATCCCATTGATGAAAGAGTTCTCATCAAATATCTTGCCACCGATTTTACCGATAATAACGGGGTCTAATGGTTTATTGGATGCAATCGAGGTTCCCGCTTCGAAAAATGCTTTGCTGAACTTAGAGTTTCTTAAAAGTTCATCATCGAAGATATTCAGTTCATCGCAGTTAGGTCGATATGCATAACCACTTAATTTCCCACCAATTAGTAAAGAAAAGATTTCCATTTCATTTATCAAAGTGTCGAAAGTCGAGTTCGTGTTGCCAGCCGAAAAAATAAGTGCGAAGATATTCTTCTTGACCCCATCTTGCTCGTCGTTCGATGAAAAATCATACAATGGTTCCATCCGATTCATAGCAGAAAAAAGTTTCTGCCAAAAGGATTTATTCTCTAAATCGAAGATAAAAACGAAATTTTTGCTTCGACGAAATTGTGGATAAAGAAGACGGAAGTCGTCTTCGCAGAGGCAATCGCCATTCGAGACGAAATTTATATCTTCGGTACATCCTTTACATTCCAGTATATTTAACTCATTTATGTTAACTACTTTTGGTATAGCGCCTGCTTCCTCCATTCCTAACAGAAATTGATTTATCAGTTTCGATATGACACGGTTCTTTTTACCGGTAAAATCTAGAATTAATGTATCCATTTTTATATACTCATTATCAGGTACCAAATCTGTTAAACGAAAGGCAAATAAAAATATTTAAAGTAAAATAATATAATGAGCATTGTTCGGTCGAACAAAAATTTCTTCGATGTTTTTTAAAAATTCTTTGTGTGCAAAAATCGAAAAAGGAAAAAGCAATGTGAGCATACGTTCTTGAAGAGAACTATTGGGATAAACCCAAGAGTTAATGTCCAAATGAAGCGCAATTTCTTTATGTAATTTCCTCCTTTCTGCTGAAATAAGTTTTTTTTCGAAATCCTCCATTATATTCATAACTTTCTTGGAATGCGAATCGGCGCTATTCGCTAATGATTTGTCTAACGAAATTGCAACTTCTTTAAGTTCAGTGAATATTTGTTGAATACCGTGATAACTTCTGTTTATTACTTCTTGAATTAACTTATTTCGGAGTTTTTGGAATAAAATTGTTTCGATATCCGACATTGGTTTAAAATAGAATGCTACATCGAAAATTGAATTTTGTTCTTTCAACAACGAACTTGATAGAATGGTTAAAGAATGTCGTGGAATTATCGCTGGCATATCAACTTCAAACCATTGGTACAGCTCCTTCAACTGTGTCAAATAGCCCAGTTCGCTTGGTCCAACGATACTTGCGATATTGGGAGTAATCCAATCTTGACAGATTGGACGAAGCAAAACGTTAGGAGAAAAGCTTGTTGATTCGTTTCTAACTAATTGTATCAACTCAGTATAATTTAGTAATTCCTTTCCAATTTGGTACAAACCTCGTCCCGAATCCCATAGGATTTTATGACGTTCTATGCCCCTATGAAAAAATAAATTAATAACACTAGTTTTTGCTTGAATGTGGTATCCACTTGACTCGATATGGTCGTTGGCATTTTCTACCAAACTATTACTTTGTCCAAAATTCTCTATTTCCTTTGTAATTATTGGTGTAAACAGACCCATTTTACGGGCAATTGAAGAACGAAGAAAAAGTATTCCATATTCACAGAGGAAATAATTTAACGTTCTCACAAAAGAGACGCTCCATCCTTGACCAGTTTTGTAGGTATCTGCAATAAAACTGTTCAATTCCGGGTTGGGTGGAAAGCCATT
>CAZPSM010000009.1:46112-47878 GCA_964589125.1 uncultured Hyphomicrobiales bacterium
AGGTGTCGATAACACTTTCAATTTCTTTGTCGAAGGTTTTTTCCGATATTGGAGTCCTTTCGGTCTTTTTACAGCCAGAACAGCAGAAAAAACGAACGACTTTATTGTTTGTATCGAGCGAGTAAATTTGTGATGCCTCGTAACTGTTGTGGTCGTTAAAAACAAACAAAAAAATAGGAACAAAATTAAAGTTAGGATAAATTTCTTGTAATTTAAAACATAGATAAATTGCTGAAAGTGATTTATAGAGAACAAACAAGGGACCACCGAGAAATCCGGGCTGTTGCCCAGCAACTACCGCTAATGTATTGTCTTTGCTTAACAAATTGAAATTTAAAGCCTGTTCCTTTGAAAAAGAAATTTCTTTACATGAATTCAGTATTAACTCAAGCAAGACTTTCCGTTGTTCGAAATTTTTCGCTCTTTTTTCAATAAATGATTCAGAACTAAAAAGCAATGAATTCGAAGGGAATCTTTCCGGAAAAAAACTTGCTTCGCTATCGAAAAAATCCACAAAGAGTTTAGAAAACCCGGTTAGTGAACTGAAAGGATAAGAATAAATCATTTAAAAGACTATCTTAAATTATTAAAGACTTTTAGAAGAAAAATTGAAAATATTATTTTGATAAAGTTTACGGCTAAAGATTAGCACTTTTGGTTTTGACGATAATTGTTGTAACATTTCTATCCTTTGTGTGTTAGTGATTTTTGTATATTATATAATTGAAAAATTTTGATAATACTTTTTTAATTTGGAGAAAAATATTAATTTAAAATATATAATATTGTTACAAAAGGAGGTTTTATGAAAAAGTTTAAAGAAATTCTTTTTGTGTCTTTTCTTTTTGTTTTGTGCATTTCGTTTTACGCCCGAGCGGGAGATAATTTTACCGAAGATGAAATAAAGTCCAATCTTCCTAAAATGCTTGGAGCAAATAACGTTGGGAAAGAGTTCTGGTTTACCATCCCGCCTTGCCTCGAAGACGAAAGCTTTGGATACGCTAATTTTATTAAAGTATATGTCACCTCGCCATATAGAACGAATGTTGTAGTGGAGGTACCCGGCAGGGCATTCTATCAAAAGAAAGTAACAATCCCAAATGATGTAATTGAGTATGCATTGACCCCGATACAAGGTCAAGCTTATACCCGTTCTTATTTCACTCGTGAGCGTCCAGACGAAGTTTTTCCAGGTTATGGAGTTCATGTTATTGCCGATGACCCGATAGTTGTTTATGTGGTAGTTCGCTATCGTTGGACAAGCGATGGTTTCCTTCTTATTCCAGTTTCGTCGCTTGGGAAAGAATATATTGCAGCTGGTTATCCGGTTGACCCAATGTTCGAATCAGGTGGAGTTTTCATACCGGGGTATGTTGGTATTGTGGCTGCATACGACCAGACTACCGTTCGATTTACTCTTGGTGGTAACGCTCGGACACGAACTGCTGGGGGTATTCTCCCGGGGCAAACTGTTCAAAAGGTTTTGAATAAAGGTGACGTTTGGTTGATTTCTACGCAGGGTCAATCGTCGGATTTAACCGGGAGTCGAATTGTTGCTAACAAGCCCGTTGCAGTTGTTACTGGGAATCAATGTACTAACATTCCTAATGGGAATCGTTGGTGTGATTATACTGTTGAAATGGATTTGCCGACTTTTACATGGGGCTATGATTATCATATTCCTAATACCTCAAAATTGCCTCGCCGTAAATATTCACCGCTTCTCCGCATATTTGCTAAGGAGAAGAATACGACACTCTATCGGG
>CAZPSM010000010.1:0-3338 GCA_964589125.1 uncultured Hyphomicrobiales bacterium
AAACTACGAGAGCAAAAAGGAACTTGGGGTTATTCCTTTCGAGACTGCCAAAGAAAATAAATATGTATTCGACCCAAGTTCTGCAAAAATTCATAAACCCAAGCATATTGGAGTTAAAAAATTTATTAACTATAGCCTTCAAGAAATTCGGAAATACATTAACTGGACTGAATTTTTCCTCGCTTGGGAAATGAAGGGACGCTATCCTTCGATTTTTGAACATCCTAAATACGGGAAAGAAGCAAAGAAACTATTCGACGAAGCAAACACTTTGCTCGACGAAATTGTTTCGAACAATTCATTGAAGGCAAATGCTGCTGTTGGGATATTCCCAGCAAATTCTGTCGGGGAGGATATTGAAATTTATTTCGACGAAAGGCGACAGGGAATCGCCGCTATTTTCCACTTTCTACGCCAACAAACGAAAAAACAAAACTCGCCTAATTTTTCCCTTGCAGATTTTGTGGCTCCAAAAACGTCTGGAATACCAGATTATTTAGGAACCTTCATTGTAACTGCCGGAATTGGAGCAGACGAACTTTCGAACAAATTTAAATTGCAAAACGATGACTTCCGCGCCATTATGATTAAAATACTTGCAGACCGACTTGCCGAGGCATTTGCTGAACTTTTGCACAAAATTGTTCGAACTGAACTTTGGGGATACTCCACCGAAAACTTAGCCACCGAGGATTTACTAAAAGAAAAATACATCGGTATACGACCCGCACCGGGTTATCCTGCATTACCAGACCACACCGAAAAACAAACAATTTTCGAATTACTCGACCCCGAACACCAAATTGGGATAAGTTTAACCGAAACATACTTGATGGTTCCGGGGGCATCCGTTTGTGGGCTATATTTTGCTCATCCCGAAGCCCGTTATTTCCCCGTTGGTAAAATCGATAAAGACCAAGTGCTCGATTACAAGCAACGCAAAGGCATAAGTCTCGATGAAATCGAAAAATGGCTTTCCGCAATCCTCGTTTACAAATAGAATAAATAATTGAGTAAAGACTACAAACCGTTATTTATTTCGTTCGTTTTAACACTTATATTCATTTTTTTTCGTTTTTTAAAATTATTAAGTAAGGGATTTAGGTTATGAAACTGTTTAGTATTGTATTTGTCTTTGTGGTTGGATTAGTATTGAATCTTCCTTCGGCACCTCGTTTGCGTTTTGAGCACGGCGACACAGTCGATTGGGGTAAAATCCACAAAACTGAAAATCCGCTTACGGCTAAAGTAAAAATTTTCAACGATGGTGATGATACTCTCAAGATACTCAATGTGAAACCTGGATGCGGTTGCACAACTGCTCCACTGGATAAAAAGGAAATCGAACCTAAAGGTTTCGCAACACTCGATATTACACTTCATCTTCCCAACCACCCCGGGCAAATCACAAAAGCAATTGCTATCTATACAAACGATACCAATAATCCGGAAACTTTTCTATATTTAAAGGCTGAAATTATCCCTCCACTTAAATTCTTCCCCGATACGAAAGTCCTTGCTTCAAATCTTCTTGTTGGTGATACTGCGTCGTATAAAATAATTGTTCAGAATTTGACCGAAACCGACATTGTCATCAAAGAACCGAAAGCAGAGCCAGAAGACGAAATTTCGTCGAATCTACGCCCCGATATAGTTTTGAAACCAAAAGACCAATATACATTAGAGATTAGAGTTTTTCCAAACAATGTTGGCAACTTCAACGGAAAAATTAAGTTCAAGACAACTTACCCCGATTTGCCCCGAGTCGAAATTCCCGTATTTGGTGTAGTGTCGGGATTTAAAAAGTAATAATAGAAAGATATTTCTCATTAACTCATTCGGGAAGAAGTTTGTCGGGATTTTCTCCTAGCGGTAGGCTATGCAAAAAACTATGCAAGGAATATTTTCAAAAGTAATAATCGAAAATTTTTGTATATTGGCTTGCAAGTTTTTCAATTAAGGAGAAATTTAAAGATGAAACCAACTACCTTGTCGATTATCCTTGCAGTAGTTATGCTTTTAATTCCCGGTTGTGAAACCGAAAGACAAAGCGACGAGCATTTAATACTCACCGGAAAATTACTTAACCATACGGATTGTAAGGAATTTAAGTCTTCGAGGATACTTTCCGATATATCCGATACTCTAAGTTGTGTCGATTACGAATTCAACCCGAGTTCCCATAAGTTATTTCTAAAACATATTAATGCCGGGTTCAATTGCTGTCCCGAAAGTCTTTATTGCCGGATTTCGTTGAGCAGTGATACTATTTTCGTCCAAGAATTTGAACAAACTCAGGGTTGCCACTGCAACTGCCTATACGACTTGGAAATTGAAATTAACGGTGTTGAAAGCAAAAAATACCAAATCAACTTTGCTGAACCATACGCACCGAAGGGCGAAAGTATCAATTTTGAAATTGATTTAACAAAAAAGATTACCGGTTCATATTGTGTTACGCGCAAGAATTACCCTTGGGGTATTCACTAAATAGGGAGAAAACAATAAGTAAATCAACATTTTCGGGGCAAGAGGCACTACCATCTTTGATGATAAAAAATTGCTCCTACGATGTTCAAAGAGTTGTAGTTATGGCAAAGGGATTTCCCTTGCGTTAAATAGTTCGATTAATGTTTTTTCCAATTCTGTTCTTTCGTTGTGTTGTGTAGCCTTTTCGGAATGAGTTTTGCTGCTAACTTTTGGCTTTTGCGTTGAGTTACTCGACTGTTCGGATATTGGGGACATCGATTTTTCCTCCAATGTTTCCGAAAAGATTATCTCGACATCATAATGGTTGCCGAAATACTCCTTTATTGCACTACGAAGTTGGCGGCGTTTATTGTTGATATTTTCGTAGGCAAATTGGTTTGAAATAATAATCACAATCTGCGTTCCTCTGAATTCAATCTTCACAAATTCACTCTTCGAAAGACTTTGCAGACCGTTAAGTGTCTTTTTATTCTTTTCGAGGAAGTCTTCCCAAGTTTTTTGTTCAGCTTCGACGCCCGATGCAACAGATTTTGATGGTTCCGCGTTGAGAGAGTAAGTTTCGGGCTTTTGCTGTTGAATTGGTTGAGGAGATGGATAAGAGGTAACCTGTTTGGGAATTGTAGTAGGTGGTGTTGCTGCTTTTTTATGGGTGGTGGCTTTTAGTTCATTGATTTTTGCTATAAGTTCGGAAATTTCGATTACCGAAGGCATTTCGATAAGTTGAGCAAGCAGAAGTTCCAAACGTATTTTGGGTTGCGAAGCAAACTTCAACTGCTGTTCAGTCTGAGTAATAAGATTAAGCATTCGCAATAAATCTTGTTCCTTAAATTTTTTACTACTTTCAAAAT
>CAZPSM010000010.1:3373-17500 GCA_964589125.1 uncultured Hyphomicrobiales bacterium
ACAGAAAGTAGTTTTTCGTTTTTTGTTACTTTTAATGTGAAAATGTTGCGGAAATGTTCCACAAGACCCGAAATAAATTCAAAATAATCGTAGCCGTTCAAGGCAAGTTCTTGGGAAATTTCGAAAGTAACGGGTAAATCGTGATTTAATATTGCATCGGACACTCTAAAGAAGTATTCGGTATCGATTAGGTGCAAAACATCCTTAATTTTTTCGTAGGTAATCGTTTTGCCCGAAGAGGCAACAAATTGGTCGAAGATACTTTGGGCGTCGCGCATTGAACCATCGGCTTTTTTTGCTATCGTGAAAAGGCTTAACTCGTCGATTTGTATTCCTTCGTTTTCGGCAATCTTTTGGATTTGATTTTTAATCGTTTCTATTTCCATGCGACGGAACTCGAACCTTTGGCAACGGCTTGCAATTGTAGGAAGAACTTTGTGTGGTTCAGTAGTAGCAAAGATAAAAATCAAATGTCGAGGCGGTTCTTCGAGTATTTTGAGCAATGCATTGAACGCCGAAGTCGAAAGCATATGGATTTCGTCGATGATGTAGAGTTTGTATTTCCCAAGACTTGGAGGGTATTTTGCATTCTCGCGTAATGTCCGAATATCATCGACACTGTTGTTGGAAGCACCATCGATTTCTATAACGTCGAGCGAATGACCTTCGAGAATTGCTCTACAGGAATCGCATTGGTTGCAAGGTTCAGCATCTATTGAATTTTTGCAATTTACAACTCTCGCAAGGATGCGTGCAGTTGTTGTTTTCCCAACTCCTCGGGGACCACTGAATAAGAACGCATGGTGAAGGCGATTTAAAAGAACCGCATTTTTTAATGTTGTTGTGATATGTTCTTGTCCAACAATTTCGTCGAAGCGAAGCGGACGCCATTTTCTTGCTGTTGCAACAAATTCCACAATTAATCACATTTGTTAAACAATGAAAAGGCAAAATAATAAAATCATTCCGTAAGAAAAAACACTTTATAATTACTTAAATTGCAATTTATTACGTTTATAATTTTGAATGAAAACAAATTATAGGTTACTGAAATGTTTATAGTCGTCGTTTTGTTGCTAACTTTTCTTCGATTCGAAAGTAGGGCAGAAAGCGATTTTTCTAACAATATTTACATTCGTTTTAAACCCGGGATACAAGAAGAAACAATTTCCAATTACCTTCAGAATTCAAATTTTAAGTTCCAGCGGATTATCCCATTGGAAAGTTCTGTGTTGTGGAAGTTTCGAAATTCTAAGAAAATAGATGGTTATACTTTATCGAACCTTTCAAAAGTTTTGGAAGCCGAAGAGCCTTTGCTTCGAACCTTTACGGTTGAATTACCAAGCGGAGCCGACCCAATCAAGTTTTGCGAAAAAGTAAAAAGGGAAAATCCTAATATTGAAATTGCTGAACCAATCTATCTCGATATCCCACTTGGCATACCCAACGATCCTTATGCGAACCAACAAACTATGCTTGCAACGATAAAAGCATTCCAAACTTGGGATATATTCCAAGGAGATACAAACGTAGTTATTGGAATCATCGATACGGGAGTTTTTCAAGACCACGAAGACCTTGTAAATTCGATTGCAACGAACTGGAATGAAATTCCAAACAACGGAGTCGATGACGATGGTAATGGGTATGTCGATGATTTTCGCGGTTGTAATCTTGCATATTCTATTGAAGGTAAAGGAGGCGATACATATCATCCAAATGACCACGGGACATCGGTGGCTGGGATTGCTGGGGCTACTACCAATAATGATATAGGCATTGCTGGGGTAGCTTATAAATGTAGGATTTTTCCAATCAAAGCTTCCAAAATCACTAATTTGAGTGCAATTGACTATGGCTATCATGGAATATTGTATGCAGCGGTGCGTGGGCTTAAAGTCGTTAATTGTAGTTGGGGGAGCCCGAAACAACCGTCGCCAATCGACCAATCTATTATTGATTATGCTGTTGCTCGCGGTGTTGTAATAGTCGCCGCCGGAGGAAACGATGATAATGCCAGCAGAGTTTGGTATCCAGCGGGTTATCGGGGTGTATTGGGTGTTGGCGAGGTAAATCAGACCGACTATGTTACAGAAACCACAACGATGAACGAGACAATCCGAATTATGGCGCCAGGGATTGGAAATTGGATTATTACTAATCACCAAGGTAGGTATAGTATGTCTGGTTTTGGTGGGACATCTTTTGCGGCCCCGGTGGTTGCCGGAGTGGTTGCGATGGTTCGTGCTAAATACCCCGAACTGGGACCATTAGAGACAATTGAATACGTTCGCCAACTGACGGACGACATTTCGGCTAACAATCCTTCTTTCGAACGAATGGTTCCGGGACGAGTCAATATGGAGAAAATGTTGCAAATACCTCCGTCTTCAATTCCAGGGATTTCCCCAATACGAGTCCATACCTATCGAACCAATTTAGTGCCAGAAGAACGTTTTTGGATAGGCGATACTGTAATATTGAAAATTGATGCAAGGAATTATCTTGCTTCGGCGAACAACTTACGTTTTGTTCTTTCCGTTGCCGATATTTTCGATAGCTCGCTCGAAATCATAGATTCCGAATTCGAATTGCCATATTTATCGGAAAAAGCAGATTTCGAAATAGGCCCTTTTTCGCTTCGAATTAAAGAAGCAAATTTAGAGCGAACATTTCTTCGAGTAGATATTTCAGGCGAGAATGGATATAAAGATTTCTTCCTAGTGCCTTTTGTTCCGACTACTTATTTGTCAAATTTTGGTAACGATTCAATTGAGTTTTCGATTAGTGATAAAGGAACACTTGGTTTTTATGGTGAAGGAAAATCTATGTTAGGATTGGGGGTACGACACACAAAGTTAGGAAATCAGTTGTTCAAGGGTGGATTGATGATAAGCGAGGATAGTAGTCGAGTGGTTACAGCATTGTTCGGGTTAAACCCCGACAAAAGCGACTTTAAAGTTGTAAAGCCATTTATAGAACCAGAGAAAGAAATTGGTATAATTAACGACGATTTAGCACCGGAACTCGAAAAGATAGGCTTGGAGATTCGGCAAATAGTTTATGTTCCACCACAAAACGAAAATTATTTCAAAATTACTTTGCATATTAAAAACATTTCTAAGCGAATTCAAAAGAATATATCGCTTGGCTATTATCTCGATTGGGATGTTGGCTCGAATAGCGATAGTAATCGAACATATTTAGTGCCCGATGCTGTTCCAGAGACTATTGTTCCGATTGCTGCCGCAGTTCAGTTCACAGAATCGAACGATTCTTCGATAGTTGTTGGGGTTGGTGTTTTGTCCGAAAATGCAAACAACCAACCTCAATCGGCTGGATTAAGTTCTTTGGTTCGAGCTAATTTTTCAAAAGACAAACAACTTCTCGCTTTGAATTCCGGCACCACCTGGCAATTTAAGGACTACGACGATGTTGCAAATGTTTGTGGTATGAGATTCCCCACAGAGTTGAACCCAAACGAAACGAAGTCGTTTATGATGATGTTTGGAATTAGCCGAAGTAAAGAGGAATTGAAAACTATTTTCTTGAGGAATATTTTAAAATCGGATGTTACATCGGATAACTCGAATCTATGGAGTATAGAAATATATCCAAATCCTGTTCAAAATAAACTCGAAATGGTTTTCCCCGAAAAACTTCAAGGTAACTGCAGAATAGAAATCTTCAATAGCATTGGCGAACTCGTTATCTCCGAAGATGCATTGTTGGTAAATAATTTCTATGAAGTCTTGTTGCCGAAACTACCAGATGGAATTTATTTTGTTAGAGTCAAGAATCAAGAATTATTACTTTTTGGGAAATTTGTTAAAATGTAATGGTCTAAATATGAAAACATATAGAAAGGAACTTTGGTTTCATACGCGAAATCGCCGTGAATTCATTAATATCACAAAAGAGGTCGAGCATTGCGTCGAAGAAAGTGGAGTAAAAAATGGTTTGTGTCTGGTCAATGCAATGCATATCACTGCAAGCGTTTTTATCAACGATGACGAATCGGGTCTTCATCATGATTTCGAAGTTTGGCTGGAGAAACTTGCCCCGGAAAAGCCGCATTCACAGTACCGACACAATACATTCGAAGATAATGCCGATGCACATCTAAAACGTCAAATTATGGGACGCGAGGTTGTCGTTGCAATTACCGATGGAAAATTAGATTTTGGACCTTGGGAACAAATCTTCTATGGCGAATTCGACGGCAAACGAAAGAAACGTGTCCTTGTAAAAATTATCGGAGAGTAACGATGGAAGTCGCATCTTTTATTGGTGGTCTTGCTGCTGTTCTGACTACAAGTGCTTTTGTTCCACAAGCAATTAAAATTATACGAACAAGGAAAACGAAAGATATATCGCTTTTGATGTATATTGTTTTAACTACGGGAATTTTATGCTGGTTAATTTACGGCATTTTGATTGAACAAGCTCCGATAGTTTTTGCGAATTCGATAGGTTTTACTTTAACCTTCACTATTTTGGTTCTGAAAATAAAATATGGGTTGAAAAATGGAGATTAAGACAGAAATTTTGGTAATAGGTTCGGGGGTAGCAGGTCTAATATCCGCTTTAACCGCAGCAGACAAAGGCAGAGAAGTGTTAATCATAACCAAGCTCCCTTCGCTTTTGAGTGGTAATTCGCCCTGGGCACAAGGGGGTATAGTCTTTTGGGGGAAAAATGACAATGCCGATAAACTAAAACACGACATTTTTGAAGCAGGACATTGGCACTCTTGGCCCCCCGCTGTCGATTTAATTGTCGAGATGGGTCCCCGATTAGTAAAAGAACTACTTATCGAAAAATATGGGGTTAATTTCGACAAGACCGAAACCGGCGAGTTCGACTTGACCTCCGAAGGAGCACATTCCGAGCATCGAATTATCCATTCGAAGGATAAAACTGGTGAGTCCATTCATCTTGCTTTAATCGAAGCAGTCAAAAAACATCCTAATATTAAATATCTTGTTAATCATACCGCTGTTGACCTTTTAACGCTTTCGCATCATTCTACTCGTTCAATAGATATTTATACCAAACCCACCTGTTTTGGAGCGTTTGTATTGAATAACCAAACTGGCAAGGTTTTTCCAATTTTTGCAAACAAAACAATCTTGGCAACCGGGGGTTTGGGGCAAATTTATCTTCATACAACAAATCCCCCGGAATCTACTGGCGATGGAATTGCTCTTGCATATCGTGCCGGTGTTCGCATTATAAACTTACAATTTATCCAGTTTCATCCCACTGCTTTTTTCAGTGAAAAGGACAGGTTCCTAATAAGTGAATCGGTGCGGGGCGAAGGTGGAATTCTGATTGATAAAAATGGACGTGAATTTATGCAGGAGTTTCACGAACTTGGTTCGCTCGCACCTCGGGATATTGTTGCACGTGGGATTCACCAGACTATGTTGCGGACTGGTCATCCTTGTGTATATCTCGATATTTCATTCAAAAATTCTGATTGGATTAAAAATCGGTTTCCCACTATATATAACCATCTTTTGAAAGCAGGTGTAGATATGACTAAGGAACCAATACCAGTAGTTCCAGCAGCTCATTATTCGTGTGGGGGTGTTGGCGTTAGTCTTCGTGGGCGGACCTCGCTTGCTCGTTTATATGCTATTGGCGAAGTATCGTGCACCGGTGTTCATGGTGCAAATCGTTTGGCTTCAACTTCATTACTCGAAGCAGTGGTCTGGGGTTATAATGCCGGGTTAGATGCTGCCGAAATTCAGAAGGGGGATGAGTATTTTCCACCAATTTTCCCTTGGAAAGAAGAACACGAAGAAGTCGATCCGGCTTTGATTGCCCAAGATTGGTTAACTATTAAAAATACGATGTGGAATTATGTTGGATTAGTTCGAACGCGCCAAAGGTTAATCCGAGCAGTTACAGTTTTCCGCCATCTTCAAAGTGAAATCGAGCAATTCTATCAACGAGCAAAGATGTCGAAAGAAATCCTTCAACTTCGCAATGGCATTCTCACTGCAATTGCTGTAGCTAACGCAACCATTGAAGATAAAGTAAGTCGTGGAGCACACTATATTGAAAATTCGAACACCTAAGTTTATTACAAAAGGATATCATATCGTAAGTGATTTTATTGCTCAAATCGAGCGTCATCATATTTTCTTGCTTTCTGCTGCCGTTGCTTTCAATGTAATTCTCTACATTATTCCTTTGATCCTTGTTGGAATCTATTTAACATATCTTTTTTTTGGAACTAATAATTTTAACAATGTCGCCGCCAATTTACTTTTTACTTTCCTTCCTGAAACCGAACAATCTTATTATTTTATCAGCGAACTATTGCAGGAAACCAATAAAATTTTTTCGCTCAGTAGTGTTGTGGGTTGGATAGGCATTCTAACATTGCTCTGGTTGTCGTCGACGGTCTTTAGTTCCTTGCGTAGTGGATTAAATGTCGTGTTCGATGCTAAAACAAGCAAAGTCTTCGTTTTCTACAAAATTAAAGACATTCTCCTCACTTTCATCTTGAGTTTTTTCATCTTGATTTTAGGATATGTTCTACCTTTTATAAATCTTATAACAAAAAGTTTGTTCGATAGTTTACCCGATTGGCTTGGCGACCTACTTTCGAAAGCTACCTTGCAAATCACTTGGATTACCCTTTATTTTGTTTTTTTCTTCTTTGTATATAAGTTCATCCCGAATCGAAAACTGCCTTTTCCGATAGTATTATTAAGTAGTGTTTTTTGCACGATTTTAGCCGAGACATCCCGGCAAGTTTTCACCTATTACTTGTTAAACATTGCTAACTACAGCAGATTCTATGGAGCCTATGGGTTCGGCGTTGCTATCGTTGTGTGGGTTTACTATTTGTTTTTTATCATTTTGTTTTCTGGGGAGTTAAGCAGTTTTATCTTTCATCACCAACAAAGGAAAGACGTTTCGAAAAAAACAAAAAACAAGTTGAGTTGGAAAAATATTAATCGTTGAGATATGCTTGCAATGAAATTCAAGCCATTAAGCAACAGCTTGAAAAAGTATATTACATCGCTGAAGCACAAGGACAATCGAGCCGAAGCAAATTTGTTTGTTGCCGAAGGTCTGCGTCTATGTTCTGAGCTATTATCTACTAATTACCCAACCGAATTCGTTGTTGTCTCCTCTGATGCCGATGAATCGACTCTTTCGCTTGCACGAAAATTTTACAAGCAAGGCATCGATGTTTATATTGCACGTCGTCAACAATTTGTTCAACTTTGCGATACTCAAAATCCACAGAACATCGTAGCGGTAGTGAGAGCGAAACAGAACGATTTCACGTTGAGTTTCCCATTGGTTGTCCTCGATGGGGTAAGCGACCCAGGGAATTTTGGCACAATCATTAGGACCTCCGATTGGTTTGGAATTAAAACAATTGTTACCTCAAAAGATTCGGTCGATAAATTTAATCCGAAAGTTATTCGGGGTTCTATGGGTTCTTTCTTTCGAGTTAATATAATTCAAGTTGACGATCTTCGAGCATTTCTTTTGAATCTAAAAAAGAGAAGTAAAATTTTCGCTGCAAGTTTGAAAGGAAAAACGACACTGGAAAAAATTAAATTCTCTGGCGAATGTGTTTTTTTGTTCGGCAGCGAAGCGGCCGGAATTTCGCCAGAAATTTTAAAACTTGCCGATAGCGACTTTTTAATCGAAGGCTCCGGCGAAGCCGAATCGCTCAATCTTGCTGTTTCTGTTGGTATTGTATTGTATTCTTATTTTCTTCAAATTCAGAAGTGAAAGCAAATTTTGTATTCCTTCTCATTATCTCGTTTTTATACTTTATTGCCTGTCAAAAACAACCCGAAATTGCTTTTAAAAATATTCAAAGATTGCCTATACCTAATCCAACTGCTATTTTATATCGGAACAAAGATTCAAACTTCTACGTGGTAAATCCCGATGGAATTGTAGCACGCTTGAACAGGAAGTTCGAACTACTCGAAAAATTTCAATTTCCCAAATACACCTTTAACGCAGTTTATTTGGACGAGGCAAACATATATTTGCTAACCTCAAAAAGCCTACTTATTTTAGAACAAGTAGGTTTGAAGGTATTGAAGGAAGTAAACCTTGTGAGCTTAGTTGGCACAAAAGTTGTGTGGAAAACTATTTTTTTCAATCCTTTCAACAGGACATTTGTAGTCATATCGAATGAAAAAAAGCCTAAACTCATCGAATTAGACCCAATAAAATTTAAGGTAATCAAGCGACTTGCGATGAGAAATGTTCAATTTGTGTCTGGTGGGGCTGTTTTGGGTGCTTACTTATATCTTTTAAATACCACTAATGGATTGCTCTACAAACTTAATTTAAAGGACAACTACAAATTGGAAAACACCTTCCGCTGTTCAATTTATGATGCTTCGGGTCTAACGTTCGCCGAAGGTATCGGGCTTATTGTAGTTAGCAAAGGATTGCGACGAGCGTTCATATTCGACGAAAAAAGTGTAACAAAATAAACTTTTATGTTCTACAAGGATATAATCTAAAATTCGTGTGCTGAGCGGGATTGATATTACTTCGACAATTCTATTTCCAAACTTCGTAGTGTATTTTTTCGGGTTTATATTTGTCTTTTGGCAAGTCTTCGCCCGTGGGATATCCAATTGCTAAAACGTTCAATGGAATTACATCTTTCGGTATATGTAGAGTTTTACGAACGAAGTCAATTCTATCGAGGTTTGGATATACAGCAGTCCAGACGCCGCCAAGCCCGAGTGCCTCGGCAGCAAGAAGAATGTTCTGGCTGGCGCAAGAGCAATCGATGATGGCGTAATCTTTGAGTTGCCGATGTGCTAATGCTGGTATTGCACAGACCACAATAGCGATGCCTGCTTTGTCGAGCATTTTTGCATAAGGAAGGTTATCGGCTAACACTTGCAAAGTTTCGTCTCTTGTTATAACGATGAATTCCCAAGGTTGCATATTGACCGCCGAAGGAGCAGACATACCGGCTCTCAACAGCAAATCGATTTGCTCTTTCGATATTTTTTCGCCAGTAAAATGTCGCACACTTTTCCTCTGAAAAATAGCTTGCAATGCTTCCATAAAGAACTCCCCTATTTATTTAATAATTCTTTAACTTTCAGCAGAGCAATTGAATTTCCATCGAATTGTGCAAACATTGGCTCGTTGAACCAATCGCCTAAATTGACGTAGGTACCTTCCTTGTAGTTAATGCAATTTGCTCGGTGGGAATGTCCCATTACAACGAATTCATATCCCTCTTCGATTTTTGCCTTTGCAAACTCGAACAGTGGGTCGGGAGCAATTGGGTTTCGATTTTGGGTATAACTACGGCTTTTTTGCGAGGAACGCGAAGCAAGCCAAATTCCAAAGTCGGGGTGAACGAATCTATATAATCTTTGGGCAAGTCGGTTTCGCAGTATCTTTTTCAACACGAGATAACCATAATCGTTTGGAATTTTCCCGTCTCCGTGTGAAATAAGAAATTTTTTCCCCGAAAGCACAATCTCCAAGTCGTTCGATATAATAGGAATTCCTAATTCCATTTCAAAAAAATTATAATGCCCAAAATCGTGGTTCCCCATAATGTAGAAAATTTCTATTCCAAGAGTTTTTAATTTATATAAAGCGGAAATTGTTCGGAAAAAATGCCGGGGGATAACCGTCTTATAATCGAACCAAAAATCGAACAAATCCCCCACGATAAATAATTTTTCACAATTATGTGAAATTGATTCAAGGAAGGCAACGAGCATACTCTCGCGTTCAATTTCTTTATTGCGGTCGAAAAAGCCAAGATGAACATCGGAAAAAAAGTAAATCAAATTTGAAATTTTGCAAAGTTTAACAAAATGAAAATTAACTAATTTTCGAACATAATCAGTAAATTTGTAATGTGTCAATTGCTTTCGAGTGCAATAATGAAGAAATATTCGCTTTTGGCGATTGTTCTGGTGGTGGCTTTGCAATCTTGTATTAATTTTAGGACGGAATACCCCAAAATCCAATATTATTCTTTGGAGCAATTGCCATTTACATTCCGAAGCATTGCCTCGTTGGATGCCTTAATTGCTCTCAGAGACTTTCGAGTTCCTGCTGAACTCGAAACAAACTCGTTAATGACGAAATGGAAGGATGGACGTGTGCAAAAATATTATTACTTTCGTTGGTCGAGCGATTATTCAGAGATGATTTCGGACTTCCTTGTTAAACGTTTTAACTTATCGGGTGGATTTTCGAAACCAGTTGTTTACGCAAGTTCTATGGTCATTCCCGATTACTATCTCGATTGTCAAGTTATCGATTTTTCGGCATATTCCGACGACGAAGATGCCAAAGGCAACTTTGTTCAAATAAGTTTACATATTTCATTAGAACAAAGATTGCCAATGAGTGTGGAGAACAATATTGTTCTTTCGAAACTATACACTCAAAAAGTTGAAAGGGAAAATAAATTTGCTGAATCTATTTCACCAGCATTCTCGAAAGCGTTATCGTTGCTCGTCGATAAAATCATTTTGGATATTCAATCTACAATTGCACTGGAGAAGAAAGAATGACTACACCCGAAAGATTTCATTTCAACGTTATTTCTTCGACTAATGATTACGCAAAAGAGCTTATTGAAAAGCATAAATTTGTTGTGGTTACTGCCAATTATCAGACCGCGGGGCGAGGAAGAAACAAAAATGTATGGGAAGGGAACTACGGCGAAAATGTTTACTTTTCAATGGGGATGAAACACGCATCCTTGCAACCAATCAACGAAGTCGCATATTTGCAAGGACTTGGTTGCTTGGGTGTTAAACAAACACTTGAACACATAGCACCAACTATGGTGTTTCGGTTAAAATATCCAAATGATGTATATGCAAAGTGCTCGGATGGCGTGTTCCGAAAAATCTCGGGCATTCTTGTCGAACACATTTTTTTTGGTGATTTATGCGAAGGAAGTGTCATCGGGATAGGTATAAATATTAACCAATCCGAATTTTCCGGCAAATTACGTCGAAATGCTACATCGTTAAAGAATATTGGTGTAAATACCAGTGTGGATTATGTTATAGAACTTTTGGAAAAAAAACTAATCGAATTGCTGGAATTACCAAAAAATCAAGTTTTTCAACTGTGGAAAGATAAATTGGATATTTATAATAAAACAATAGAAATTGTTGGGCGAGAAGGCGTCTGGAAAGTCGAGGAGTTCGATAACATTGGGCGACTCGTCGCTGTCAATCAAACAGTGGGCGAAAGAATTATTTTGGACAATGGAGACTCAATTCGCTATGCCTTTCAATGATGATTTTTTACGCGGCATCTTCGCAATAGATATTGGAAACAGTCGGATAAAGTTCCTATTTGCCAACGAGTTCAAAGTTTATTCTTATTCAAAAGTCTGGTTTTCGAATTTCGTAAAGTTTTTTAACAAAATTGAATTTCGCCCGATACGGGTTATTTACTCATCGGTAAACGACGATAGAGCAAAAAAAGTGATTGACTTCCTACAAGACCAATATGGAGTTTATGTGTTCAATGCTTACGACTTAATAAAGAAACAGAAGAAAATAAAATTCGAACATATAAAAGGAATTGGAATAGACAGACTGTTAGGATTGGTCGGGGCGATGGAAGAGATTAACCCTCCTTTAATTACCATTGATTTTGGGACGGCTGTTACAATCAATTGTGTCGATTCGTCGCGGCGATGCCTTGGGGGCGTTATTTTCGCTGGTGCGGAAACACAACTCTGTGCCTTATCTGCTAAAACATATAAAATTAAAAAATTCAAATTGCAAAGAAAAAATGGGATTTTGGGACAAAATACCGAAGATGCTCTTTCCATTGGAATTTTAAATTCGATTTGGGGTGGAGTCCAATTAATTGTGGAAAGGATAGTGTCTGAACATTTGGGCAACGTTCAAGTTCCAGTGTTTATTACCGGTGGCGGGTATGAATCGTTCAAAGTCTTGATAAATGAATGGGAATATCCAAATAAGTTGTATCGTAAGAATTTAGTTATCCAAGGTCTTTTGGCCTTGGCAAAGTCTGAACGTCAATATTTATTGGGTCTTTAAGAAAACAATAAATAAATCGCACATATCTTCGTCAACTTAAAATGAATAATTACTTGAAGGAAAATGGAAGGGCAATTTTCTAATAGAGTTCACGATGTACTAAAGTTCAGTAGGGACGAGGCTATTCGGCTTGGGAACGATTATATAGGGACTGAACACCTTCTTCTTGGTATCCTTCGCGAAGGCGAAGGCATTGCTATCAAGATATTAGCAAACATCGGTGTTGACTTAAACAAACTTAAAGAAAGAGTCGAAGAATCTCTTCAAAATAAAACATCGGGTATTGGGGGAACTGCTCTTTCTTTGACAAAGCAGGCTGAAAAAGCGTTGAGAGTTACTCAACTTGAAGCTAAGTTCTATAAGTCCGATGTCGTTGGAACAGAGCATTTGCTTCTCGCACTTCTTCGCGAAGATGGTTTTATTGCAAGCCAGATATTGAGTGAATTCGGTGTCAGTTACGAACGAGTTAAAAATGAGTTGGATGGGATTATCAGTGGTAAACCAGGCAAAAGTGATAGTAAAATAGATAAAGCCATAGGAACTTCTTTGCCTCCGCGGATTTCTGTTAAAGAACGGATTAAAACTCCAGTGCTCGATAATTTCGGGCGTGATTTGACAAGGCTTGCGCTCGAAGATAAACTCGACCCCGTTATTGGGCGCGAAAAGGAAATAGAAAGGGTTTCGCAAATTCTTGCTCGGCGCAAGAAAAATAATCCAGTCTTGATTGGTGAACCCGGTGTAGGTAAAACCGCTATAGTCGAAGGTTTAGCTTTAAGAATTGTTCAGCGAAAAGTTCCCCGAACATTATTCGATAAACGTATCGTAAGTTTGGATTTGGCTTCGCTTGTTGCAGGGACGAAATATCGTGGGCAATTCGAAGAGCGGATGAAGGCTGTTATGAACGAATTGGAGCGCGCCAAAGATGTTATCCTGTTTATTGATGAATTACACACAATAGTTGGTGCGGGTGGTGCTTCGGGTTCTTTGGATGCTTCTAATATTTTCAAACCGGCGCTGTCGCGTGGGGAAATTCAATGCATCGGAGCCACGACTTTGGACGAATATCGCCAATACATAGAAAAGGATGGAGCGCTCGAGCGAAGATTCCAGAAAGTAATTATCGATGCTCCAACCGCAGCCGAAACTCTTGAAATACTCGAAAAAATTAAGGACCGCTACGAAGAACATCATAATGTTAAATATACCAAAGAATCCCTTGAAGCGTGTGTCCGATTATCCGATAGGTACATAACCGACCGGTATTTCCCCGATAAAGCAATCGACGTGATGGACGAAACCGGAGCAAGAGTTCATCTTTCGAACATTCGAGTTCCTAAAAATATTCTTGAAATCGAAGAGAAAATCGAGGAAGTCCGCCGTCAAAAGAATATGGTGGTCAAAAGCCAAAATTTTGAAGATGCTGCTCATCTTCGTGATTTAGAGAAAAAACTGCAATCAGAATTAGAAAAAGCAAAACTCGAATGGGAAATTAAGTCCAGCGAAACATATTATGTGGTTACCGAAGACGATGTTGCCGATGTCGTTGCAATGATGACTGGAATCCCGGTGAACAAAATTGCCGAAAGTGAGACAGAAAAGTTGATGAAACTCCCCGAAGAACTCAAGAAAATGGTAGTTGGACAAGACGAAGCAATAGAGCATCTTTCCAAAGCGATTCGTCGTGCACGTGCTGGTTTGAAAGACCCGCGTCGTCCAATCGGTTCCTTTATGTTTCTTGGACCAACTGGCGTCGGAAAAACCGAACTTGCAAAAGCACTTTCGCGTGTTCTTTTCAATAGCGAAGAAGCATTAATTCGTATCGATATGAGCGAGTATATGGAAAAATTCTCGGTTTCGCGCCTTGTGGGAGCTCCTCCGGGGTATGTCGGATATGAAGAAGGAGGCCAACTAACAGAAAAAGTACGACGCCGTCCTTACAGCATCATATTGCTCGACGAAATCGAAAAAGCTCATCCAGATGTGTTCAATATCTTGTTACAGGTATTCGACGATGGAATTCTAACCGATGGGCTTGGTCGCCGGGTCGATTTTAAGAAT
>CAZPSM010000010.1:17582-20252 GCA_964589125.1 uncultured Hyphomicrobiales bacterium
ATATCAGTCGATTAAATCTTCAATCGAGGAGGCAATAAAGCGACTCTTTAATCCAGAATTTATTAATCGTATCGACGATTTTATTATCTTCCGTAAACTTCTCAAAGAGCATATTTATCAAATCATCGATATTCAATTGGAAGATATGCGCCGACGGTTGAAGGACCAAAGTTTGACTCTTGAACTTACCCAGAGGGCAAAAGATTTCCTTGTCGAAAAGGGATTCGACGAAAAATATGGTGCTCGTCCGTTGAAACGTGCTTTGCAACAGTATGTCGAGGATGAACTTGCCGAAATACTCCTCGTCGGAGGTGTCAAGCCCGGAACTCAAATCATTGCTGATTCCAATGACGAATTGAAAAAATTGAAGTTCGAATTCAAAGAAATTCCTATCGTTGCGAGCGAATCTTCTTTGAATGAATTTCAACTCGATAAAATTCTATATACCGATGGCACAGTCGAAGATAAAGTTGAAAATGATTTGACCGAGCATTGATAACCACTACGGCGTTTAATACATTTTCCGAGAATGACAAGAAGTAAGTAACAAGGGGCTGAAGCCCCTTGTTCAATATCAGCAATATGGACTCGTCGTCGTTCTGAACAAAGTGAAAAATCTAAATTTTTTCTCTTCCCCTATTGTATTTTAAAAAATTTGTATTATACTGCTCTTTAATATTTTGTAAAAATTAATGTTTGGCTTTTTGCAAAATATAATTGTTTCCAATATCTTACCTCAAATAGAGTGCCAATTTTTTGCAATTATTCCCTATGTCTATGTATCGGTTTGTATTCCAATGACTTATTGGGGTGGGAGGAGAGAAACCTTCTTTGCAATTCGATAGTTCTGTTCCATCCGTCGAAGCGATTTTGTTCCAGATGCCGGGCACCGCCAGATGTAGAAGATGATGCAAAAATAATTATGCGAAGCACCAAGATTTTCACTGAAATATTGAGAAAATGAATTATAGATTTTTGGGTTACCCGAAGCGAAAAGAGTCGATGTTTCTATTAAGGACAACTATTTGGAAGTTCGCAATGCAGAAACCAAAAATTTTCTTAAAATTGAAATTTACAATGTTCTTGGAACGAAATTTATGGAAAAAGAGTGGCTCAATGAGAACAGTGTCTTCGTAACTGAACTTCCAAGCCTATCGAAAGGGGTTTATTTAGCCAAACTAATTTCGAACGATTACACTATCGCGAGACAAATTTGTATTTGGTGATACTATAAGGCTCCCCGAGTAAATCGGGGAGTCCTTGTTTTTTAAAATAATTATTGACTAATAAAGATATGAGATTTACTATGAAAAAAGTTATTGTGATATTTTGTATAATAGGTGAGTTTGCGTTTTCACAGATGATGCCCAAATGGGAGGTAACTTTTTCGGGGAGAGAAATGGAAAAGTTGTTTGGGAGAAGTATTGACCCTAGCGATTTACAAGTTTTCGGTGGGCGACACTCCCTCTTTCTTGACCTCCCATCGTCTTCTACCAGTAATAGATATGATGCTTTTAACCCGGTATATATTTTTGTGGACAATGGTTCGGATACATTTGTAACACGAATAGGATATGATGTTAACCAATGCCTACCTTTGGAGTAGCCAATCCTCAATATATTGATAGCAATACGTACGATTTATTGTGTGGCCGATAGCTCGCAATTTCATTATACCGACGGTATAAATATCTACCGAAAATATATTTCTTTCGTTTACAAATCTACGGATGGGGGTAAAAGTTGGCAAATTTATCCTACCCAGCAAAATTTAACTTTGAGGAAAAGACCTTCTGCCTGGTTCCAGATGGCCGACTCGCTAAATAGAATTTTGGTACAGTACCCCGATACCTTGGAAAACTACGATAGAATCCTTGTTACCAATGATGGATGGAAAACATATAGGCAGATTGAAAATCAAAAAATTGCAAGGACAAAATATGCGTTTTATTCCTTAGGTCGAGTTGTTATTGTTACACTACAACGCAAAATGTTTTATACGGATGACGAAGGCAAAAATTGGATACCTTTGGACTTTTTTAACAGCGTGAAATCCCCAAAATGGACAATTTGGACACCCTCGTTTTATTTTTTTACCACTTGAGTTTGAATTTAAATGGAAGAAAGTCGAAGGAGCAGAAAAGTACCAACTCCAAATTATTGAAGACAAGGGTCATGAATTATCGAACCCACAATCATTTCCAGATTTTGACAATTCCGAACTTTATGTCGATACGCTTCTTGACGCGGAAGCAACCTCTTTCAAAATACCCGATACGAAATATTATAAACCGTACTGGTGTAGAATTCGTTCCTTGAATCAGTATCTTGAGCAAGCCTCGCTCTGGTTTTTAAAATTTTTTGTAACAATTAAGGAACCAACTTCCGTACCAAATATTACCTATGTGACTTGGAATGACGAGAGACTTGTTTGGGAAAAATCAAAACTCGAAGAAAGTGTCAATTTAAAAGACTTCTATCCTTTTGAGTTAGTAAATATTTTGGGGAAGAATATTTGCAATAATTGCAATAAAGTAGATCTTTCGAATTTGCCGAATGGAATTTGTTTTTTGAAGAGAAAGAATAAAATTACCAAAGTGCTGATAGTAGATTGAAAATATTTTGTAATACTGTTATGAGTTGTAAGTTATAGGAAGGTTTACTAATCCC
>CAZPSM010000010.1:20295-25627 GCA_964589125.1 uncultured Hyphomicrobiales bacterium
GGGGGTGGTAGGCGTTTTGGTAAATGCTGAGGGTAATTTAATAAATACTTTTGTTCCAAGTTTCTACTGCTTCAATGAGTTTAATTTAACGACGATTTTTTATTTTACATAAGAAATTACTAATTTTGTAATAATGGGCTTTAGCCCATTTTTTGTAAATTATTATAAAGGATAAACTTAGATGGTTCGACGAAAGAAGGTTAAACATCAGGTCGATAAAAAACTTATTGTCGATGCTTTTCAAGAAATGGCAAGGGAAAAGAATATCGATAAAGAAACCTTGCAGCGAATTCTCGAAGAGACTTTTGCTCTTATGGTTCGGAAAAAATATGGTCAAAATGCAAACTTTGAGATTGTCTTAAATGTCGATAAAGGTGATATTGAAATTTACTTAATCAAGCAGATAGTCGAAAAGGTCGAAGACCCAACAACCCAAATTACTTTGGAAGAGGCTCGCATCTACGATAGTGAATATGAACTTGGCGACGAGTATATCGAAGAAATCAACTTCGATAATATTTATGATAGTTTTGGTCGTCGTATAGTTGCTGTTGCGGCGCAAACATTGAATCAGAAGATTCGGGAAATCGAAAAAGAAAAGATATACAACGAATATAAGCCGCGCGAAGGAGAGGTAATAGTTGGCGAAGTCTATCAGGTGCGTCGCAACGATATTCTTGTTATGCATAACAAGGTCGAAATGCGGCTTCCCCGCGAAGAACAGATACCGAACGAACCATATAAGTTTAAGAAGAACCAAACAATTAAGGCGATAATAAAGGAGGTGAGGAAAGTAGGGGGTGGACCACCCGATATTATACTTTCTCGGACTTCCGATGATTTTCTTGCCCGCTTGTTCGAAATCGAAATTCCCGAAGTGTACGATGGAATAATTCAAATAAAAGGTATTACACGCGACCCCGGCGAAAGAAGCAAGGTTGCTGTGCAATCGCTGGACCCACGAATCGACCCAGTTGGCGCATGCGTTGGGATGAAAGGTGTGCGAATCCATTCAATTGTTCGTGAACTGAATAACGAGAACATCGACCTTATTGAGTATTCAGAGGACCCAAAAATCTTCATCGCCCGCGCTCTTGCTCCAGCAATAGTCAAAGATGTTCAAATCGAACCCGAAACCCGCCATGCAACCGTGATTGTTGCCGACGACCAAGTCCCTTATGCTATTGGAAAGAATGGGCAAAATGTCCGGTTAGCAATGAAACTGACCGGCTTTTCGATTACCCTTGTCAAAGAAAGTGGCGAAGACATCGAATTAAGCGAGTTTAAAGAAGAACTCGGTATTCAGATGTATAAAGAACTGATTGATTTAGGCATCCAAACCGCACGTGAATTTCTTGCTGCCGACCCCGAAAAATTGCTTTCGATTCATGGGATGACGCGGGATACTTTGCTTGAACTTCGTCAAATTATGTTAAAAGAATTCGACGAGGAAGAAAAACAGGAAGATATCGATAGGATTAATGACATCTGGAACAAAATGCAAGGGAAATAAGCCATATAGATAAAACATTTTATGGGTATATGCGTTTCATTATCGGAATACTGGCTTTAGAATTGTATGTCTAATTATAAATTACTGTTGTAGTAAGGGCTCCGGTCAACTCGCAAGTGCAATAAATAATTGATTCATCGTTGTTTTTGTTGTTAATATTGTAATTTTGTATTCTATTTAAAGTTGTTGGAATAATAAATTTATGGCGGATAGGAAAAAGGTTAGGTTACACCAAGTTGCTACCGAATTGAACATCGGGAAAGATACTATTGTAGATTTCCTTTCCAAGTCGGGCTTCCAAATTACTAGTAAACCAACCTCGGTGCTCGAAGATGAGATGCTTCACGCTGTCATCAAAAATTTCGTTAAGGAAAAGAAACTCGTCGAAAGTCTGAAAAAGAAATTTGGGTTGGATGTTCCACCGATTATGAAAGAGTCTAATGTGCCTTCGGTATCGGAAGTTATATCGACCGAAGCAAAGAAGATGGAAGAGGATTTAGATAGTTTCTTCGAAGAGAATATTGTTGTGGAAGCAGGGCTTGCCGAAAGACCAGCAGTCCAAGAGTTCGAGGAAGCTACTTCGGAGCCTAAGGAGGTAGTTGAGAAGGTTGTCGAGGAAGAGAAAAGAGAAAGAGAATCCGAGGAAGTTCAATATAAAGTTGGTGATGTGATTGATTTGACTGGAAAGGAAAGCCGACGAGCAAAACCAAAGAAAGATAAAAAAGCCGCGAAAATTATAGAACCAGAAAGAAAGAAGGAAAAGGAAGCAAAGATAATTTCACTACCTCCCAAACCTAAAGAAAAAGTTAAGGCAAAAGATAAAAAGACACAAATCGAAAAAGAGCTACATCCCGCAAAAGAAATTATCGAAGAAGAGATAATTGACCAAAAAATTGAACCCGAAAAACCCGATGTTGTGATAATTGGGAAAGTAGACGAAACTGTTGTTCCTCCCAAACCCTCGGTAATTGATGAAGTATTGGACGAATACGAGGAGGGTTTCAAAGATACGCTTGTTCAAAGAAAATGGTTCCGTAAGCGTGGAGGCAAAGTCCGGCCCCCCAAAGAATTTGGGCTGAAGAAAAAAGTAAAACAGAAAAAAAATTATCGTGAAGAGATTTTAGAAAATGATGAAGAAATCGCTCGGACAATTAAGGAAACTTTGCATGGGATTTCGGAAGAATCCGATATTAAGAAAAGGGCTAAAATACGCCATAGACGTAAAGATGAAAAATTGGAAAAAGAACAGAAAAGAATCGAAGCACTTGAAAGCAAGCGAAATATCCTTCGAGTGTCGGAATTTATTACTACATCGGAACTTGCATCTATGATAGGAGTCGAAGCGACAGAAATTATCAGCAAGGTTTTCCAACTTGGTCTCGTAGTATCGATGAATCAAAGATTAGACCGAGATACAATCGCTCTTATTGCCGATGATTATGGTTACGAAATAGAATTTGTCGAGGAGAAAGAGTTGCTAACTCAGGAACTCGATTTCGAAGACCCGCCGGAAACATTAAAGACTCGTCCACCAATAGTAACCATTATGGGACACGTTGACCACGGAAAAACTTCGCTTTTGGATTATATTCGAAAGTCCAACATAGTTGCAGGAGAATCTGGTGGAATAACTCAACATATCGGAGCCTATCAAGTTGAAGTTCCCGACAAAGGCTTGATTACCTTTATCGATACTCCGGGGCACGAGGCGTTTACAGCGATGCGAGCCCGAGGTGCAATGGTTACCGATATTGTTGTTCTTGTTGTTGCTGCCGACGATGCTGTTATGCCACAAACAATCGAGGCTATCAACCATGCTCGTGCTGCAAACGTTCCGATTATTGTAGCAATAAATAAAATTGACAAACCCGGCGCAAATCCCGATAGAATTCGTCAACAATTAGCTGAACTTGGTATCCTTGTCGAAGAGTGGAAAGGAACATACCAATCTGTTGAAATATCTGCAAAATTTGGGACTAACGTCGAGATTTTGCTCGAGAAGATACTCCTCGAAGCCGAATTATTGGATTTGAAAGCCAACCCACATCGACCAGCAAAAGCGACTATTATTGAATCGCACCTCGACAAAGGGCGTGGCGCCGTTGCAACTGCAATTGTACAAAAAGGAACTTTAAAAATTGGTGATATTTTTGTTTGCGGATTGACCTTTGGCAAGGTTCGCTCAATGTTCGACGAACGGGGGAAGAAATTGGAAACCGCCGAACCTTCGGCTCCAGTTGGAATTGTTGGTTTCGATTCTCTTCCCGAAGCAGGAGATGAGTTATATGTTGTTCAAACTGAACAAATTGCACGCGATATCGCATATAAACGGCAACAAATCAAACGTGAACAGTCGATGCGCCACGCAAAGGTACTTTCCTTGGATGACCTATCAAAACAAATCCAACTTGGGGCTATCAAGGACTTAAACCTAATTCTAAAAACAGATGTTATGGGTTCGCTCGAAGCACTTGGAGAATCATTAATGAAATTGGCTTACGAAGAGGTTAAAGTTAATATTTTGCATAAAGGAGTTGGTAACGTAAATGAGTCCGATGTAGCGCTTGCCGCTGCTTCGAACGCTGTCGTTATTGCTTTCCATGTTTCCGCCACTAGTGGGGCACGCAAACTTGCCGAAAAACTTTCTGTCGAAATTCGCCAATACGATATTATTTATGAATGCATAAACGACGTTAAATTGGCACTCGAAGGCCTATTGAGCCCCGAAATTCAAGAGGTTGTTACTGCAACACTCGAAGTCCGGCAAACCTTCCGAATTAGTAAAGTGGGAACTGTTGCCGGGTGCTACGTCCAAAATGGGAAAGTAACACGAAGCGACAAAATTAGGGTGATACGCGAAGGGCTTGTTATTTATGCCGGAACAATTAGTTCTTTAAAGCGCGGGAAAGACGATGTCCGTGAAGTTGATGCTGGATATGAATGTGGACTTATGATACATAATTTTAATGACATTGAGATAGGCGATGTTCTCGAAACACATTAGAAACCAATAAGTAAGTTCAATGGGATTTCGTGAAGAAAAAGTTGCAAGCACAATTAAGAAGGTTCTGTGGCAACCCGTTGCAGATTTCGCACGCGAAAAAAATGCCGGACTTGTAACAATAACCGAAGTTAAAATGTCGCCCGATTTATCGATTGCTAAAGTCTACATAAGTGTTTATGGTGGGAAGCTTTCCCCGCAAACATTCATTAATTTACTCGACGAAGGTAAATCGAAATTGCGTCGGTTGATAGCCTCGAACCTTCGCTTGCGGTTAATTCCAGAACTCCGATTTTACTATGATGATTCACTCGATAAAATTGAACATATTGACGAACTTTTGGAAAAAGCAAGAAGTGGAAAAACCGACACCGAAGCCAACTGAAACGGGGCGACATGGCGAACAAATGGCACTCGAGTTCCTCGAATCCAATGGCTACAAAATTATCAAACGAAATTTTCATTTTGGTCGCTATGGCGAAATCGACTTAATAGGAGAAAAGGATGGCGTCTTAGTTTTCTTTGAAGTTAAAGTGCAGACCACAAATGCTTTTGGCGACCCTCGATTTTGGATAACTCATTCGAAACAGCAAAAACTACGTAAAGCTGCAAATGGGTTTCTATATATCAACAAAATTGAAGATAGAAATTGCCGTTTCGACGCAATTGTAATCGATTTACGAACAATCCCACCACAAATTGAACACATTAAAAATGCATTTTAGTGCCTATTCCTTCAAACTTTTTTATAATTTTGTGGATTACCAAATAATAGAAGTAACTTATGATTAATGTTCTTAATCATTCTTTGCTGGAAC
>CAZPSM010000010.1:25653-47437 GCA_964589125.1 uncultured Hyphomicrobiales bacterium
CGTTACCGCATTTCCGTTTTGCTCTCGGTAAAGTTTGCCAACTTGTTTCGGTGCTTGCTACTTCGAATTTACCGCTCGATGAATTCCCAAACCCAAAAGATGAAAATACTCCTTTTTTAAAATATACCGAGGAATCTTTTCTATTGACTATTGTCCCTTCTGGTTTACCATTGGAAGAAGCATTCCGCAATGTTTTGCCTAATTGCAGAACCGGATTCATTGCCTACGAGAATACCGCAAATACATCCGAGGAAATATTATGCTATCTTCCTAATGATATTAAGAATAGTAGAGCTTATATTTTGGATTTTGGCATCGCAACTGGTAAAACCATTAGTTCCGCAATATCTCGGCTTAAGTTCGAAGAGATTTCCAAAATTTCTGTTGTTACAATTTTTGCAACCCCCGAAGGTATCGAAAATATTCATGCTGAATTCCCCGATATTCCGATTACTATCTGTTCCCTTGAAAATATTGACGATGGAAAACGAAACTCCGACATATCGGATTTTTTTGTAAGTTACAATACAATATAAATTAAAAAGGATTAAAAATGAGGATTTTGTTTTCAAAACAGGCGGAATTAGCAATAAAGGCGGTGCTGTATCTTTCGGTAAAACCCAAAGGCTATCTGCATAATGCAAGCGAAATTTCGAAAGAACTTAAAGTTCCGAAAGAATTTGTTGCAAAAATTCTGCAAAAACTTACTCACGATGGCATTGTAGTTTCGAAAAAGGGAAAAACTGGCGGATTTGCTTTGAAAAAACACCCGCGCGACATTCAGTTGCTCGAAATAATTACAAGCATCGATGGCAACAAGGCTTTCGAACAATGTGTCCTTGGGTTTGAACAATGTTCTGATGACCATCCTTGTCCTGTCCATACGAAATGGGCTTCTCTGCGACAAAGTATAATAGAGATGCTTTCCGAAAAGTCTATTGCCGATTTCCGCGATGCAACAATAAGGAAACTACAAACATTGAAATGAAAGAACAAGACCCTAAAATACATACCATTGCGGTCAACTCGGCAGTTGTAATAGGAGTAGCCTCCTTTATTGCCTTTCTGTATTTTACAAATCAGCTTTTGAATCCTTTGGTGATTTTTCTTGTAGGAATTGCTATTATTTTCCCTTTTCGTAAAGAATCCCAATTTATTAAAAGATTAATCCTGCTTTTTGCCATTTTTTTTGTCCTTTGGATTCTCTCAATTATTGGTTCATCAATTGCACCTTTCGTTATAGCGTTCATTATTGCATACTTGCTCGACCCTATCGTCAAGGCTTTACAAAAGCGGGGCGTCGCGCGTTGGGTCTCTTCGCTTGCGACCGTTGTAATTTTAGTTGGGCTTTCTACAACGATTTTTGTTCTTATTTCTCCTATTCTGTTTAGTCAACTAAATGCAATAACCACAAAGGTCTCTTCGATTTTTACCACGGTAACAAGTTATTTGGAAACACAAAAGGTTACTCAACTTTTGGATGCTATTGGGATTCGCGACGAGAAACTAAAAACGCTGATTGAAAATGAATTGCTCCCTGAATTAAAATTTCTAATCTCTACTATTATCAATTCATTAAGCAATTTGCTTGTTGGATTGTCTTCGATTGCAAAGCAGGTAATTAACGCAATACTTATTCCTATTTTTTCATTTTATTTTCTTAAAGACTTCGATAAGTTTCGTATGTTTATTGTTGCCGTTCTCGAAAAGAAAAATCAAAAGTTTCTTTACGATTTAACTCGGATAAATAGTATTTTTCGCGTTTATGTTGGCTGGCAGGTATTTGCTGCTTTTATGGTGGGAAGTCTTTGTTCGCTTTCGTTTTGGTTGTTTGGTGTTGAATTCTCTATTATTCTTGGTATTCTCTGTGGCTTTTTGAATCCTATTCCATATCTTGGTTTAATTTCAAGTCTAATTATCTCTGTTCTAACAATTCTTTTGGTTGCTCCGAACAATATGTTATATCAAATTATTGTTGTCGTTGCAACTATTCTTTTAATTCATTTCATCAATGCCTATTTTATCGAACCGAATGTGCTTGGAAAACGCGTGGGTTTGCATCCTCTTGTGCTGTTTCTTTCCTTGTTTATTTTCGGCGGGCTATTCGGGCTCATTGGGCTAATTTTTGCAGTCCCAACTACCGCCGCTCTTATGCTATTTCTTAATGATTGGACAGAAAAAATTGGTGTCGAATCTGCTCTAAAATAATTAGTGAAAAAACACTATTATTTATATCGAGCAAACTTATGAATTTCGTAGCCATCGGTTCCCACAACAACAACAAAATAAACCCCCGAGGGTAAAGATTTCTCCAAAACAATTTCGATGATTGAATCATTTATCGAAATTGAATGGGGGATAGTTTCTCGTCCCATAGTATCGTAAATATAAACCCGAGTGTAATAGGGCTTTTTAGAAGTAGAAATAAGAAGTTTTGTTTCTTCGTGCGACGCAATGTATGGTAAATCAATTTTATTTTCTTCGACTTTGGATGGAACTGTTTGGCAAGCATTACTATTTCTATAATTATTATACTGGAACATTGTCCATTGGTTATCCTTTCCTTTGCCAATCGAAAGTGTATATCCACGCCCATAGTTGTTCCTGAAATTTGGGTATTCCGAATATCCACCAATTATAAATAATTCAAGTGTTCCATCGCCATCGAAATCGGCTACAACTGGGGCGTGATTAATTTCGAAATCTTTTCCTATGTGTTCTTTTAAATTGATAGACCACAACGGATGTCCATTTGCTCCGCGTAGTGCATATACAACTCCGGAACTTGAACCGAAAATGATTTCGGGATGCCCATCATCGGTAATATCGGCAGCGATTACTCCACGAAATGGGGCAAAACCTTCGATTTCCTCGAATCGCCATAGCACCGTTCCATCGTTTTTTAGTGCATAAATTTGGTTTCCGCTGGCAAAGAGAATGTCGCAATCTCCATTGGCATCGACATCGGCGATTGTTACCGGCGAAGCAATATAAGAGGGCGCTTGAAATGACCAAACTATGCTACCGTCCTCGGCGTTGAGCATTCTCAGTTTGCCCGAATAATCTCCAATTACACATTCGGGTTTGCCATCACTATCAAAATCGGCAACAGCAGTTCCGTGATAAACATAATCATCGAGTTGAACGCTCCATAGAATTTTTTGAGTTAACCCATCGAAAGCAAAAATTTTGTTATTCTCATTGAAGTTCCAAGTTGCCACTACGAAATCGAGTTGTCCATCGTTGTTTAAATCTGCTATTGTTGGGGCAGTTTGAATCCAAGAGTTGGTATCGACAGCAATTTCCCAAAGTTTTACGCCTGTTTTTGCATTTATGCAAATGACATATCCGCCGAATTCACCGTGCAAGATTTCGAAATTTCCATCGTTATCGAGGTCGGCAATCGTAGGAGGCGAATCACTGCCACGGGTTTGGGTTTTCCATATAACTTCGCCAGTTGCACCATTTAAACAATATGTAACCGGGGTGCAAGAGGATGGTACAAATACTTCGAGCTTTCCATCCCCATCGGAGTCGAATAGAATAGGAGCAACATCGTTACAGCCTTCGGCAGTTTCGCTTGTGTTGAATTTCCAGAGCAGTGAGCCATCTTCGGCATTAAGAGCGTAGATGCAACTATCGTTTCGATAACAGCCAAAAACCAACTCCGGTTTACCATCGTTGTCGATGTCGCCGAGTGCAGTTTGCCCAAAGCAAGAGTCGAAAGTATCGAACCACCACTTAATTTGTGGAAACTGAGAGTTTAAGTAATAAATACTCGCTAAAAAAAATAAGCAAGAAAAGATTACTTTCATAAATAAAAGTCCCTACAATTCAACCACAAAAATACTCTTTTTTTAGTATATCTGGTTATCTTTGTTCTAAAATTTTTATATAAAGTAGATACCAATAGTATTTGCCTGTATTTTTAAAACAATTGAGTTATCGATGTGAAATTGCATTAACAAGTTAATTTTCAATAACTTACTGAATATATAATTGTGTTAATTTCCAATTATTAACTAAATATTCACATATCTTCTTTGGAAAAAAGCAAGATTTCTCTTAAATTTACGTTTAGAAATTTTTTTATTCATTTAATAATGGTGAGATATATGGCATTAAAAATCGCAATTAATGGTTTTGGTCGAATTGGGCGATTATTTCTTCGCCACCTTCTCCGCTTCAAAGAACAAGTGGAAATTGTTGGTATCAACGACATTACCGATGCACCGACTTTGGCACATTTATTCAAATATGATTCTGTCCATAGGCGTTACCCGGGAGATGTGTCTTTTTCTGAGAACAATTTAGTTGTCGATGGGATTTCGATTCCAGTTTCCGCAGAAAAACAAATTGAAAACCTTCCCTGGAAGAACAACGTCGATATCGTTTTTGAATCTACTGGGGTCTTCCGTCGGCGCGAGCAATTGGAAAAGCATCTTGGTAATGGTGCCAAAAAAGTTGTTCTTTCTGCCCCGGCAAAAGATGAAGTGGATGCAACTATTGTGCTTGGGGTAAACCATAGCTCACTTACTGGCAGCGAAAGAATAATTTCGAATGCATCTTGCACAACAAACTGCCTTGCTCCAATGGCAAAAGTATTAAACGATAACTTTGGAATACAAACGGGATTTATGGTTACCGTTCATGCATATACAAACGACCAAAGGATATTAGACCTTCCACATAGCGATTTACGACGAGCCCGCGCAGCCGCGATAAATATGATACCAACGACAACAGGAGCAGCCAAGGCAGTTGGATTAGTAATTCCAGAACTGAAAGGGAAAATGAACGGATATGCAGTCCGCGTCCCGGTTTCCGACGGGTCGTTGACCGACTTCACAGCCATTCTCGATAAAGAAGTTACAAAAGAAGAAGTAAATTTGGCTATGAAAACAGCCTCCGAAACGTATTTGCACGGTATCCTTGAATATTCCGAGGAGCCGTTGGTCTCCTCCGATATTGTCGGCAATGCACATTCTTGCATCTTCGATAGCCAACTAACCCAAGCGGCAGGAAATTTAGTCAAAGTTGTTGGCTGGTATGACAATGAATATGGATATGCCGCCCGATGTGTTGATTTAATCCTTGAGTTGAAAAAATTTGTTTAAATATATTTTTTGAACAATATGATTAGGTCAATTTATGATTATAGCTTCGCTGGCAAGCGAGTGCTTGTCCGTGTTGATTTTAATGTGCCATTGGATGAAAATGGCAATGTTGCCGACGACACAAGAATAGTGGAGACTCTTCCAACAATCGATAAAATTATCGATGATGGCGGAATTCCGATTTTAATTTCACATCTCGGGCGCCCCAAAGGAGAACCCAATCCAAAATATTCACTTCGTGGCGTTGCTCAATATATGGAAAATTATTTTGGATACAACGTAATTTTTAGCCCGGAATGTATTGGGGACTCTGCCATACAAGCAGTTGCTAACGCAACTTTTGGGGATGTTGTTCTGCTCGAAAACCTTCGTTTCCACAAAGAGGAAGAACAAAATTCAACCGAATTTGCACAACAACTTCGTGCATTAGCCGACGCATACGTTAACGATGCATTTGCAAGTTGCCATCGGGCTCATGCAAGCACCGATTCCGTTGCTCGCCTTTTCGAAGACCGTTTCGCCGGGAAACTCCTTTTAAGCGAAATACACAACTTCACGACAGCTCTTCAAAACCCATCGAGACCCCTTTCTGCTATCGTAGGAGGTGCTAAAATTACAGGCAAAATCGATGTAATTCGTAATCTAATGCAAAGATGCGATAACATTATGATTGGCGGTGGATTGGCATATACTTTCTTCTATGCAAAAGGCTATTCAATCGGGGCTTCTATTATTGAAAACGATAAAGTTGAGCTCGCAAAACAATTAATCGCCGAAGCCGAGCAAAATGGAATCAATTTTGTTTTGCCAATTGACGTTATAATTGCCGATAGAATGGATAACACTGCCCACATCCGAAATGTCGAAACCGACAAGATACCAGATGGCTGGGTGGGAGTCGATATTGGCGAAAAAACACGTATGCAGTTTCGTGAAATCATACTCAACAGCAAAACAGTCGTTTGGAATGGCCCGCTCGGTATATTCGAAATCGAAAAGTTTGCCGAAGGAACGAAAGCAATCGCTTATGCTTTAGCCGATGCTACATCGAATGGTGCAATGACAATTGTCGGTGGTGGCTCTTCTGCCTCGGCAATGGCGAAATTAGGACTAAAAGAGAAAGTTTCGCACGTATCTACCGGGGGAGGCGCTTCGTTGGATTTTCTTGGTGGGAAAACACTTCCCGGTCTTGCAGCGCTCGAAACTTAAATTCGAAAAATAATATATTTATCTTGGACAGAGGTGTGGTGCTTCTTGTGTTCTTTTTGATTCTTTTATTCCCATCAAATTTATTTATTTTTAACAATTTTTTGAAACTCTATTAACACTTCCACCCTAATTTTGCCTTTTTAAAAATTTAAAGGGCTTTTATGAAAACATTTAGAACTTTGCTTTTGTTTCTTCTGATTTTGTTCGTCTTCTCTTGTTCGAACGATAACCCTGTTAATCCCCGAATCGAGTATCCACAAAAAGCATACGTAAACAAACGCGATGTGATTGCAACGACTTCTTCGAACGTAAAAATTTACAATGGAGGCTTTGGTTCCGGTATCGCCTCGAACGAAGAAGGTGTTTTCTACCTTCTCACCGATAGGGGCCCAAACATTGACGGAGCAAACGGTGATGAAAAAGTTTTTTCAAATCCTGATTTTACACCTCAAATTGGCAAGTTTAAACTTGTAGGGGATTCCTTAAAAATCGAAAAAGTTATCTATCTTAAAGATGAAAATGGTGCTAATTTATCGGGCATTCCCAATCCTAATGATGTAGGTGGAACCGGGGAAAAGCCATTGAATATGCAAGGTCAACAGATACCATACGACGTAAAAGGAATTGACCCCGAAGGCTTGGTAATTGCCAAAGATGGAACTTTTTGGGTCTCCGATGAGTATGGACCACACATCGTTCATTTCGATGCTAATGGTAGAACCTTGGAACGAATTAATCCGTTTGGTAATGGATACGGTGGAAGAAAAATTCCACCAGTTTTTAGCAGACGCCGACCTAATCGCGGGATGGAAGGCATAACATTAACCCCCGACCAAAAGTTCCTCGTCGGTATTATGCAATCCCCTTTATACAATCCCGACAAAAGCGTTAAAAAGACAGCAACAGCCATTCGAATTTTATTCTACGAAATAGCAACCGGCAATTCGAAAGAGTATATCTATTTCTTGGAATCTCCACAGTATGCAGTATCCGAGATAGTTGCTTTATCGAGTTCAACATTTTTGGTTCTCGAAAGAGATGGAAATACGCCCGGTTTGGACCAAGATAATTTCAAAAAGATTTATAAAATTGATGTAAGTAACGCGACAAATGTATCAACAAATGATGCCTCGGGAATGTTAATTAATGGAAAAACCATTGAGCAATCGACAGTCGATGAAATAAGGAACGCCGGTATTATTCCAGTTACAAAAGAAGAAGTTTTCGACATTATGTCCATACCCAATTATCCCCACGACAAACCCGAAGGTATCGTTGTAATTAATAACTCAATGATTGGCATAGTAAACGACGACGACTTTGGTGTAACGGGAACAGGCTCGTTCGAAGTAAAAAATATGCCTTTGCTAGGAAATAAGCAAGACGAAAACATAATATACTTTGTTAAGTTAAACAAACCGTTGTATTAGGATTCCCCCATAAGTAATAATGTTGAACTCTCATTCAACCTCAATTGCAAGCCCTTCTCCCTAACAAGAGAAGGGCTTTAATTTTTTCGGCAAACCAAGTTCTTGAAAATAGTTAATTTTGCAGTTTGAAATTAACTATTCTTGATGAAGCAGAAAGCTGGTAAGGATTACGAACTAATACGCGGCTTGGGACTTGTTACAACGGTTGCAGTAGTTGTTGGAGCAGTGATAGGTTCCGGCATCTTCAAAAAACCTTCTGTTATGGCACAGCATTTAGGTTCCCCCGAACTTATCTTATTGGTGTGGGTTGTTGCGGGAATTATTACGCTTTTTGGGGCATTGACAAATGCCGAAGTTGCTGGAATCATCTCGGAAACGGGTGGGCAATATAAATTTTTCGAGGTAATGTATGGAAAATTTTTTGCTTGGCTCTACGGTTGGGCAATGTTTATTGTGGTGCAATCCGGTTCTATTGCATCAATTTCCTACATTTTTTCGGATTATGCTCAATATTTCATAAAACTCCCTTCTTTCCCGAAAGAAATCGAAACTGCCTACAAAATTTATATTCCATACATTGGGAATATTTATCCGCTTGCAGACTTTGGAACGAAAGTTCTAACAATTTTACTTATAAATTTTCTTAGCGCAATAAATTTGCGTGGGGTTGTTCTGGGCGGAAGTGTTTCGGCAATTTTTTCGTTTATGAAAGTTGCAGCGATTCTGTTCCTTGTTGTCGTTGTCTTTGGATTTGGGAAAGGAAATTTTCAACATTTTACACAAAATTCGGTAGCCTTCTCCCAAGGAGATATAGGATTGTTTTCCGGGATATTAATTGCTCTTTCTGCTGCTTTTTGGGCCTACGATGGCTGGAATAACATCACTTACGTTGCTGGGGAAGTTAAGAAGCCGAAACATAATATTCCTCTTGCACTTTCGATTGGAACACTCATCGTTATCGTAGTATATTTGCTTATTAACCTTGCATATCTTTATGTTTTGCCAATCGACGCAATTTCCAGTTCTAAGCTCGTTGCTGCCGATACCGCCGAAAATGTTTTGAAAGGATTTGGTGGCATATTCGTAGCGTTTGCAGTAATGGTTTCGACTTTTGGGACTTCGAATGGAACTATAATGGTTAGCGCTCGTCTCTACTATGCAATGGCAAAGGAAGGGCTTTTTTTCCGACCAATAGCATACGTTCATCCACAATTTCGAACGCCATACAATTCGCTAATCCTACAATCGATATGGACAAGTGTTCTGGTGTTAAGTGGCACATTCGACATTTTAACAGATATGTTAATATTTGTTAGTTGGATTTTCTATGGAATGGGTGCGTTAGGAGTATTCGTTTTAAGGAAGAAAATGCCCGCAATCGAACGCCCTTATAAAGTATTTGGCTATCCTTTTGTTCCTGCGATTTTCGTAATTTTTGCAAGCGTTTTTGTTGTCTTTACATTAATTAACGACATAGAGATGTATAACCAAGGGAAAACCCAAATAGTAAATTCAATTTTAGGATTACTACTTGTTTTATCGGGAATTCCTTTGTATATTTACTTTATGAGAAAATGCAAATCGGAAAAAAATGTTTATAAATTCCACGAGAAAGGGTAGTTTATGCCAGCACTTGTATATAATATTCACTCGAAGAATCCAGAACGAAGGAAACTCCAAAAGATATGCGAAGCATTATTCGAAGGTTCGGTAATTATTTATCCAACCGATACGGGCTTTACTCTTGGCTGTGCTCTCGCGAACAAAGACGCAATACAGAAAATTCGGCAGATTCGAAAAGTCCCCGAAGACAAAGCATTAACTTTTCTGTGTAGTTCCTTGTCGAACATTTCGGAATTCGCCAAAGTAAGTAATGCAGCCTACAAAACCATTAAGGCTCTGATACCCGGACCTTACACCTTTATACTTCCTGCCTCGAAAGAAGTTCCCAAATATGCACAGGACCCTAAGCGTAAAACCGCTGGAATTCGAGTTCCCGACCACATTCTCTCGCAAGCGCTACTCGAAGAACTCGGCTCGCCGATTATTTCTATATCTGCCAAACTGGAAGGCTTTACCTATACTCATCCCGAAGAACTGCTCGAAAGATTCCTAAATCTTGTAGATGTTGCAGTGAAGACCGACGAATACAATTTCGTTGGCGAATCGACCGTGATTGATATGACCACCGACGACTTCAAAATCATTCGTCACGGAGCTGGAATCACAAAAGTTCTCGAATTCGTAGAATTTAATGAATGATACAGACAATTTGACATTACTCTGTAACAAAATACACAAAGGCAGTCGAAAGACTGCCTTTTTGTCGCAAAAAATGACAAAAAGATCAATTTCCATTGATGGCGTCGTATAGCCTTTTAAGTTTCTTTCTTAAATGAAGTACAGCGTATCGTTTTCGAGCTAACAAGGTATTTATGTTGACTCCTGTTTCTTCGGACATTTCGCGGAAGGAAATTCCTTCGAATTCGTTTTTCACGAAAACATCGCGTTGTTCGGGTGGTAGTTCAGCAAGACCTTCTTGGACTTGTTCCCAAATGGTCTTGCGAAGTAAATCGGTGTCGGGGTCGGATGTCCTATCGGAAATAAAACTTTCAAAGGTGTCGGAGGCGTCTTCGGCTCCCATTGGGAGTTGCATATCGGAAAATGTTTCTGCACGTTTCTTTCGGTAAGAATCAATGATTCGATTACGTATAGCAGTAAAAACCCACGAGGCAATATTCTCGATTGGCTTTTGCACAGTCTGCGAGGCGGCAAGAACGTTAGTAAAGACGTCTTGCAAAATGTCTTCTGCTTCTTCTTGGCTTCGGACTCTTTGGCGAATAAACCCCAAGAACTTCTTGCGGTCCGTTCTAAAAAGCTGTTCGATTTGAGATGTTAAGTCCATAATACCTCCTTATATTTAAAATTACACTATTTCACAAAGGTTTTTACATCTCCGATGCTGACAAAATGCCAGCAACCTTCTCGTTACCCAATATCTCTTTTTCATGCTCTTTAACATTTTCCTTTTCCTTAAACCGGGTATCAAACCTTCATAGAACCTCGTTCAATAGTATAATTTTAAATATTTTATAACTTTTTCCCTTTTGTTCAATTTACAAATATAATAGACACATTAATTTTTAAAAAGTTTCACTTTTTTAAATTTTTTTGTCAAAGAATCAAAAATTTAACATAGGAATTTTTATGCCAGGGAAAGAGTGTAACTCTTCCCTACACGACGCTCTTCCGATTGGCATCGGCGTGGCGAATTATACCAGTCATTGGGTCATAGGTTAGAACTCTTCGCAAGCGTGTTTCTGCTTCGTCGGTGCCATCGGCAACGACAACCATTCCAGCGTGTAAAGCCAAACCCATTCCAACCCCACCGCCGTGGTGGAACGAAACCCAACTTGCACCTCCGATTGCATTTAATGCAAAATTGAAATAGACCCAATCGGCAATTGCGTCTGAACCGTCTTTCATATTTTCTGTTTCCCGATATGGTGAAGCAACCGAACCGCAATCGAGATGGTCTCTGCCGATAACGATTGGAGCCGAGACTTCGCCTTTTCGAACCAATTCGTTGAAAAGTAACCCTGCCTTTAATCTATCGCCAAATCCAAGCCAACAGATTCGTGCTGGTAGTGCCTGGAATCGAACGTGTTTTTGTGCGTTTTTAATCCATCGATGCAAAGCAGTATTATCTGGAAATGTTTCCATTATTGCTTCGTCGGTGCGATAAATGTCTTTTTCGTCGCCCGAAAGAGCAACCCAGCGGAAAGGTCCTTTACCATCGCAGAACAAAGGACGAATGTATTGGGGAACGAACCCGGGAAAATCAAATGCGTTTTCGACTTTACCATATTCCTTGGCAATTCCACGGATATTGTTTCCATAGTCGAACACAACCGAACCTCGATTTTTGAACTCAAGCATCGTTCGAACGTGGATGGCAATAGATTTATACGCTTCTTCAAGGTATTTTTCTGGATTTTCGATGCGAAGCCTATCGGCTTCTTCCTTTGTATAACCGGCAGGATAATAGCCATTCAGCGGGTCGTGTGCGGCAGTTTGGTCGGTAACCACATCGGGAACGATTCCGCGTCGCAAGATTTCCGGATGAATTTCCGCAGCGTTTCCTACCAAACCAACCGAAATCGAACGTTTTTCTTCCTTTGCCGTCAGAACTATAGATAAAGCCTCGTCGAGTTTGTTAACTTTAATTTGGCAATATCCATCGTGGATTCTTTTGTCTATCCGCTTTTCGTCGATTTCGACGGTCAACGAAGCGGCGCCAGTAAAGAACGCTGCAAGTGGTTGTGCACCACCCATACCCCCCATTCCAGCGGTTAGAAGAAACCTTCCGTGAAGGTCGCCTCCGAAGTGCTGGCGAGCAACCTCGGCAAATGTTTCGTATGTCCCTTGCAAAATCCCCTGAGTACCAATATAAATCCAACTACCAGCGGTCATTTGACCAAACATTATCAGACCGAGTTTATCCAACCGGCGAAACTCCTCCCACGTTGCCCATTTCGGAACCAAATTGGAATTTGCTATTATTACCCTTGGAGCAAGAGTATAGGTTTGAACAACTCCTACTGGCTTTCCCGATTGAACTAAAAGGGTTTCGTCGGGTTCCATATTCTTTAGTGTGTCTAAAATAGCGTCGAAGCATTCCCAATTCCGAGCAGCCTTGCCATACCCACCATAAACTATTAATTGGTCGGGCTTTTCAGCATTTTCGGGGTCAACATTATGTTGTATCATCCGATAAGCAGCCTCAATCTGCCAGTTCTTACAAGTAAGTTGTGTGCCTCGTGGGACATTCACTGTTCTCATTGTCTCCACTATACTTTATATTTAAAAAATGCAAAATTAAATATTTATTCAAAAACAGGTTAGAAATTTACAATAAATAATCTCTTCGATTTTTCTTAAAACTTCATATTATAAAAAAGCAATATAACATTTTTTTGAAGAATAAAAAAATAAAAATTTACGCCGTTGTATATTTTATAAATATTAGTTTTATCTATTTGGTTCTAAATAGCGGTTCCGAAAAACTTTGTTGCCGTCGAACAGGAATTCAAATCGCTAAATCGATTGGTCTCCGCCGTTCAATATTCAATAAATAAAAACAATAAATACAGAACTAAAAATAATTTTTTTAAACAAACGTTTGATTAATTTTCTTAAACAAACGATTGTTCAATTTTAGGAATAATATTATGAACGACGAGCAGGAAATATCCTTGAAAGAGCCGCGAGAAAGGATACTCGAGGCTGGGGCGGAATTATTTGGCACAAAAGGTTACTCGGCGGTTGGGGTTCGCGAAATTGCGGAAAAAGCGAACGTTAACGTTTCGATGATTTCTTATTATTATTCGGGCAAGTTGGGGATTTTGCAGGAAATAATTCGAAGATATTTCGACAATGTGCGCGAAATTTTCCTTCGGGTTAGTGCCGAAAACCTTCCGCCCGAGGAAACAATTCGCAAACTTGTTGACGGATTTGCTACTTTAATGCGCGATAAGACCATTTTCTGTAAAGTTGCAATAACAGAGATGCCATTCAATTTACCCGAGTTCGCCGATTTCAAGGCAGAAATCATAAAAATGCATATTGCTTATCTTTATCAAACACTTGAAATTACCAAATATTGGCTAATATCTCCGAAATACAATCCTATTGTTGGGCCGGCAACTATAAGTCTAATTTTTTCTCACTTCCTATTTGGTCCTTTTATTAAACGAGTTTGGGATATTGAACTAGATGATGAGTTCTATTCGCTTTATTCTAAAACAATTTCAACAATCCTACTCGAAGGCTTAGAAGGATTAAAGAAAATGATAAACCAAGAAAAAGAGGAGAACTTGAAATGAAAAACAAATTGATTGTTCATTTGACCGCTTTTCTACTGTCCTTTTCCACTGGTTTGGGTGTAAACAAAATCTCTTTGACAATTGACGAAGCCGTTCGTTTGGGCTTACAAAATTCAAAGAATCTGAAAATAGCTGACTCGAAGGTTAAGTTCTTTTCGGCAAAGAGCAACGAAGCAGACGCACAGTTGCTTCCATCGTTAAAATTCACCTCTGGATACACTCGGCTAAGCGAAGTTCAGCCATTTATAGTTAACTTTCAAGGGAGGGAATTTCAAATTTCCCCAACGATTCTAAATAACTATACTATTCGCTTCGGATTGCAATATGTTCTGTTTTCGGGCTTCCGGTTGGAGAACACTGCGAAGATGTTCGAGTTCAACACCCTTGCTTCGAAAGAGGATTATGCTGGCGAAGAAAGTAATATTGTTGCTAATATTAAGATAGTTTATTGGTCGATTAAGAATGCCGAAGCCGTTCTTGCATCGGCAATAGAAAATATTAAGCAAATAAAGGCACACATTCAGGACCTCGAAAATTTCTACCGCAATGGTATGGCAACAGAAAACGACATACTCAAAGTTAAAGTTCAACTTTCAAATGTTGAACTAACGAAACTCGACATCGAAAACGCAATAAAAATTAAAAAAATCAATTTAGCAATTCTACTCGGATTCGACCCAATGACCGACATTGATTTGGTTTCCGAAATCGAGACAAATTTGCCAGAACTCGAAAGTCTTCCAACACTTCTGGAACTTGCATATAACAATCGTCCCGAATTGAAAGCAATGAATCTGCGGAAAGAAGCAAGTCGTTCGAGTATTTCAATTGCACAGTCTGGATGGCTTCCACAAATTATTGTTGGTGCAAATTACAATTACAATAGACCAAATCAAAGGCTTATGCCAGCCCAAGACAAGTTCTATGGTACTTGGGACTTCGGTATTACACTTTCGTATGACATCTGGAATTGGATGACCACGAAGTATCAAGTTCAACAAGCAGAAGAAAACTATCGCCAGACGGACTTTGCTTGCCAACAAATTAAGGATGGAATAACGCTCGAAGTTTCACAAAATTATTTTGCTCTTCAAAAGGCAAAAGAAAAAATCGAAACAGCAAAGTTGTCTATTCAACAAGCCGAAGAAAATTATCGAATAACCCAAGAAAAGTTTCGGAATGGGCTCGTTTCGAGCACTGAACTGCTCGATGCAGAAATTGCCCTTCTCGGAGCCAAAATCTCGTTGAATGCTTCATATCTCGAATTCCAAGTTGCGAAAATAAACCTCGATAAATCTGTTTATGTTAAATAAAGTGGATAAAATTATGAAAAGAACATCGAAAAAAATCATTTTTTGGAGCAGTGTACTGCTAATTGTTTTAATATCTGTCGGATTACTTTTAAGCAACCGAGCGCGCTACAAAGCCAAAGCGAAGCAAAATGTGATTCTGACCACCTTCCCAGTTACAGTGGAGCGAATGAAATACGAGAATCTTGAAATTACTCTTGAATACTCGGGTTCTGTTTTCCCAAATGCCGATGTAAATATTGCTTCGGAATCGCCCGGGAAGGTTGTCGCTGTTAATGCTGACCTTGGCGATTATGTAACGAAAGGAAAAGTTTTAGTTCAACTCGACGATGAACTGAAAGTTGCTAACCTTCAAACTGCCAAAGCAAATTACGAGAAGGCAAAAAAGGATTTACAGCGCTATGAACAATTATTCCAAGAAAAATCGACTACTGCGGCACAACTCGACCAAGCCCGTTTTGCATACGAAACTGCCGAAGCACAATACAAAATCGCAAAGAAGCAACTCGAAGACACTCGAATCAAAGCCCCGTTTTCTGGGTTTATAGCCGCGCGCAACGTAGAAATAGGCTCTGTTATCTCCACCGGTGCAATGCTTTTTAATCTTGTTGACTTATCGACTGTTCGAGTAAGAATCCAAGTTCCGGAAAAGGACATCTTTAAAATTAAACACGGCGATAAGGTGCTGTTGTCAACGGATGTATTAGTAGGGGAAACATTTGTGGGGACCATCGAAAACATTGGGAACAAAGCCGACGAAGCAAAGACTTATCCAGTAGAAATCTTTGTTAAAAATCCGAAAAATTTATTGAAAGTGGGGATGTTCGTCAGAGTTCGGATACCTTTGGTAATTAAAGGCAAATCGTTGCTTATCTCGCGCCAGTCGCTTGTTGGGTCTATCCGTAATCCACAGGTCTATGTAGTTGAAAACAATATAGCCAAATTGCGAAACATTCAAATTGGAAGCGAAGTAGGGAACAAACTTGAGGTCATTGACGGATTAAAGGAAGGCGATTTGGTAATAACCAATGGGATAATTAACTTAAAAGATAACACAAAAGTTACGATTGTTCAATAGGAAAGGGAAAAATTATGACTATAACAGAAATAGCTATCAAACGCCCTACACTTGTTGTTGTGATTTTTTCGGTGCTTGGTGTTCTTGGGGTTTATGGATTTTCGATGCTAAACTACGACTTAATGCCCAAAATGACTGCTCCGGTGATTACAATATCAACAGTTTATCCGGGTGCAGCACCCCACGAGGTTCTTAATTCTGTAACTAAACCAATCGAAGACGCAATAACTGGAATGGAGTTAATATCGAGCATCAGGTCGAGTTCTTCCGAAGGACGCTCATTTATATTTGTTGAACTCGATTTGGCTGCCGATGTCGATAAAGCACTTCAAGATGCACAGCGAAGAATTAACCAGATTCAAAATTTATTGCCCGCGACTGCACAAAAACCGGTAATTTCTAAAATTGCTTTCGACGAGATTCCCGTCCTTCGAGTCGCTGTCAATAGCAAACTCCAAGCCAAAGAAATGTATCAGTTTGCCGAGGACAACATACAGCCACGGTTGGCTAAGTTATCGGGGGTGGGATTGGTGCAAATTCTTGGAGGAGAGCAACGCGAAATAAAAGTCTTGCTCGATATGCAAAAAATTAAAGCGTTGAACTTGCCCTTGAATTCTATCGTTCAAACTATAAAAAGTTCAAATGTAGATTTCCCAACGGGTAACATCAAAGAGAAGGACAACCAGTATGTTGTTCGCGTTGCAGGGAAATATCGGTCGTTGGAAGAATTAGAGAATCAAGTTGTTGCACGCTCTCGCAATGGCGGGGAGGTTCGTTTGAAAGACATTGCAGAAGTTCGCGACGGAGTTAAGGACATCACTATGATTAACCGTCTCGATGGCTATCCTTCGCTTGGTATATTAATACAAAAGCAATCGGATGCAAACACCGTTGAAGTAAGTAAATTAGTTCGCAAAGAGTTAGAAAAATTAGAGCAAGATTACAAGAGCATAGATTTGAAATTTCTTGTTGCCCAAGACAACTCGACTTTTATAATGGAATCGGCAAACGCAGTGAAAAAGGATATTACTCTTGCAATCATAATTGTTTCGTTGGTTATGTTTGTTTTCCTACATAGCATTAGGAACTCGTTAATTGTGTTCGTCGCAATTCCAGCCTCGCTTATTTCTACTTTTTTTATGATGTATATTTTCGGTTTTACGTTGAATATAATAACTTTACTTGCTATGTCTTTGGTGATTGGAATTCTTGTTGACGACTCGATTGTAGTTCTCGAAAACATTACCAGGCATCTTGAAAAGGGCGAAGATAGTCGAACCGCAGCATTGAAAGGTCGCAATGAAATTGGATTTGCCGCTCTTTCGATTACCCTTGTCGATGTCGTTGTGTTTTTTCCAATGTCGTTAATTTCCGGGATGATTGGAAACTTCCTCCGAGAATACGCACTGGTTGTTGTATTTTCGACATTAATGAGTTTGTTCGTTTCGTTTACAATTACTCCGTGGTTGGCTTCGCGTTTTTCCCGACACGAAAAACCCGACCCGAAGAAAATACTTGGACGATTCAGTTTGTTAATAGAAAGATTGTATAACAAACTTGAACAATATTACGTTCAAACTTTGCGATGGGCTTTGAACAATGGTGGGAAAGTCTTTTTGATTTCAACTGCTCTATTTATTTCTGCTCTACTGCTTCCAAAGATGGGTTTTATTGGAACTGAGTTCTTTCCCAATGTTGACCGTGGCGAAATTATCTTCACAATCGAAACTACCCCGGGTTCGACAATTGAATACACGAACAGTATGGCTTTAGAAGTTGAACGTCTTTTAAAAGAGCAACCCGAAGTAGTTAGAGTTTACTCAAATGTCGGGGTTTCGAGTGAAGCTATTATTGGATTTCAACAGACCAATTCTGCTCAAATTACTGCATTCCTTGTCGACAAAAACCAGCGGAAAATTTCAACCGATGAATTTGGGCAAATGATGAAACAGCAAATAAATACAATACCCGGGGTTCGAGTGAAAGCCCAGCCAGTGATGCTGCTCGGAACCACGGGGCGAACCCCCATCCAAATTCTGGTCAATGGTCCCGACTACGAGTCGGTCATAAAAGGAGCAAACATAATCGAAAAAATTGTTTACGAAACACAAGGAACAACCGATGTCCGACTCTCTTCGGAGGAAGGGAAACCCGAGGTTCGAGTCGAAATCGACCGGGGTAAACTTGCCGAACTTGGACTTTCGATTCTCGATGTGGGCTCAACCTTGCGAGTTGCTTTAACAGGCGACGATGATGCTAAGTTTACCGAAGGGCAGACAGAATACGACATAAGAATCCAACTCGACCAGTTCGACCGCTCGAAAGTAGAAGAGGTGGAAAACCTTGCCTTCGTCAATCGTTCCGGAAAAGTAATTCTTTTGAAACAATTTGCTAATGTCTATCAAGCAGTGGGTCCAACAAAATTGGAGCGCGAAAACCGCGCCCCAGCCATCTATGTCAATTCTTTTGTATTTGGTCGGGCAAGCGGGGATGTCGCAAGTGAAATTCGCAACAAAATAGAAAAAGCACAGTTACCCCCGGGTGTTGAGTATTCTTTCGTTGGAGAACAGAAATCTATGGCAGATTCGTTCCGCAGTATGCTGATTGCTCTATCGATAGGTATTCTGTTTGTCTATTTGATTCTTGTTGCTCTTTTCAATTCCTATCTATATCCATTTGTTGTATTATTTTCGATACCCCTTGCTGTTGTTGGTGCATTCTATGGCTTGGCTTTTACGATGAAAACAATTAGCGTTTATTCCCTGATGGGATTGATTACTCTTGTTGGGTTAGTTGCAAAAAACGGAATCCTTTTGGTCGATAGAACCAACGAGATGCGATTTTCCAAAGGGCTTTCGACTTTCGATGCGCTTTTGGAAGCGGGACAAGTTCGTTTGCGTCCAATTTTGATGACAACTTTCTCGATGGTTTTCGGAATGATGCCAATCGCACTCGCCACTTCTGCCGGTTCCGAAGCCAAATCGGGGTTGGCAGTCGTTATCATAGGGGGATTATTAAGCTCGTTGTTCCTTACTTTGATTCTCATCCCGGTTGTCTATCAAACTTTTGATAAGTGGCGAGTAGCATTGGTAAGAACTTTTCGTGGAAAGAAAAAAATTGTTATTGAACCTATGGATTAGTATTCAAGTATCATCCCGTAATTGTGGAATAGAGGCAGACTTATGTGTCTGCCCTATTATTCTTGGCTCTATCCCAAAACAGCGTTAGGTATCGTATCTTCGTTCAGATTTTTTGTTACTTCCTACAGAATTGAACTATCTATCGGAACATTTTCATAATATGGCTATTTGTTTGTAGCCACTTCTCGAGTACTTTGTAATTAGGAGAAAATTTTCCAACAAAATTATAGAAGTGTTTCGAATGGTTGCGATAAATAGTATGTGTAAGTTCGTGTATAACAAGATATTCTATTACTTCTGGGGGTGCCATTACTAAACGCCAGTTTAGATTAATACTTCCATTTTTCCCACACGAGCCCCAGCGTGTTCGCGAATTTTTTATGCGGAGTACACTATAAGCAACACCCATCTTGTTTGCATAAGTATCGACGAGTGTAGAAAATATTTTCTTTGCTTCGTTGCGATACCAGGATAATATTTGACGCTGAATTAATTCTTTGTTGCCCGAGGGGACACACAAATTATTTCCATCGACAAATACACTTCCATTCGGAATGAAACGCAAAGTTAGTTTTGCTCCAAGATATAAGAATTCCTCGCCTTCGACGAAGTCCTTCGGCTTCGAAAGTTCACGTAATTCCAGAACATATTTTTGTGTTTGTTCAATCCACTTGATTTTTCGATTTACGACGTGGGCGATGTCGCTAAGTGTCGAGCCTCGTGGTGCTCGGACTATTAAATCGCCATTTTCATCTATTTTCAAAGCGAATGTTTTTCTCGTTGTCCAGTGAACTTTTTTTATAATCACTTGTTTGTTCATATCAACTTTTCCTCGAAACTCAAATGGTAATTTATTATTTTTGTAACTATTAACAAAGAGCGAGTTAAAAGTGAAGGGGAAAATTTATGTCATTATCATTTTGGTTTTACAAAGTTATATAGCCTTTTCCGGTTATGCCGATACATTGAGAATTCGAACGATTGAATTCGGTCAACCAAAATATGGTTGGTTCGATTTCCCCGATTCGAATATCCAATTTTCGAAAATCCTTCTAAATTACAAACTTCGATGTCCTTGCGGAGAATGGGATTACGTTGCCAATGTTTTTGTCGAACAATATTATGTTCCGAATTTTCGTGTCGATAGTTCAGTTGTCGAAAAGTTCCCTTTTATGTTCGATACCTCTTGGACTTACAAAGCGAGTGTTGTGGGTGGAAAGTTGCAAGTGGATTCTTTTCCTAAAAAGCCGAGATTACTTGAATTTTACGAAGATACACTCGACCCATCGAAAAGGACTTCTTTCCGATATGTTTGGGATACGTATTATCGTTACAAGTTTTCTGGAACTGGCGAGGTCTTGGATTCAACTTTGGTAACCCCAGATTCTACAATTCTTCTCCAAAAAAGACGAGTTTATTACATTGATAATCTGACAATTAAAGAGCAATATGAGATTATGCGATATATCACGCCTTATGGGATAGGGTTAAATCTTGGTAGTGGTTTCACTTGGGTTATGGATGTTTCGGATTTTCGTCCACTTCTTTCTGGTAAAGTTTATATCAATGCTCCTAACCAACAAGAGGAACTCGAACTTACATTCGATTTTATAGAGGGAATACCGGAACGGGAAGTAAGACGCATTGAAAAACTTTGGACTGGCAGTGCTGTTTACGACAAAAATATTGAAGGTAAGTTCCTTCTTCCACGGCAAATTACATTAAACTCGAACGAACAGATGGCTCGTTTGAAGATTATACAAACTGGCCACGGATTCGGAGGAAACGAGGATAACTGCTGTGAGTTCTGTCGCAAAACTGGTTATGTGAAAATTAACGATACTATTCGTTACTCGAAAGAAATTTGGCGAAAGTGTGCCGAAAATCCCGTATTTCCCCAAGGTGGAACTTGGCTATTCGACAGAACAAATTGGTGCCCCGGCGCCGAAGTTCAACCTTACGACTACGAACTAACTCCGTTCATTCATAGCTCCAATTTCAAATTGGATTACGATATGGACTACTACGATAAGCCCTATCGAAGTGGGAGCAATACTGTTGGAAACTGGTATATTAGTTCATATCTCGTAACCTATGGAAAATTAAATTTTCAACTTGATGCAGAATTGGAAGATATTATTGCCCCTACCAAAAAAGATGTTTATCGAAGATTGAACCCAATTTCTACTTCTCCTGTCATAGTTGTTAAAAACAGAGGCACTGCAAAAATCACAAAGTTGAACTTTGAATATGGAATTGCGGGGGCGATGCAATATTCTTATGAATGGAATGGAAATATTGAGTCTTTGGCAAGTGCCCAAATCAAATTACCACCGTTGAATTGTTCCGATTGGGAGACAAATTCACGAACTTTTGCGGTAAAAATTACGAAAGTAAACACACAGAACGACGAATACCCTTACAATAACATGGGATTTTCGGAGTTCTCTCTTCCACCTTCGTATTATAATAATTTGGCTATCAACTTACAAACTAACAACTATAATGTTTTGGTTTCGGACCCGAATGCCCGACCTTATTCACTCGAAGTTCGTGATTCATCGGGACAAATTATACTTTCGGATAATGACTATCGCCCGAGCACACGATATACA
>CAZPSM010000011.1:0-1691 GCA_964589125.1 uncultured Hyphomicrobiales bacterium
TTAGTTTTATGTTTTGTTTTTTTTTTATTTGAGTTGGTTTTTTAATGTATGGAGGGATAATGATGAAATTTGATAAAGAATGTAGTTAGATAGATTTTTATTGTATTAATTTTTTTGGTATTAATTTTTGCACAAGTTGCTGTTGGACAACCAACAACTCCAACTCCGCAACCGTTTCAGGTACCGAATGTTTCTATTTCAATCGGAAATCAAAATGATAAGAATGATTTGCCAGTAGCACTTCAAATTCTTGGGTTAATCACAGTTTTGGCGTTAGCCCCTTCGATTCTTGTAATGATGACTTGTTTCACACGAATTGTAGTTGTGCTTCATTTCTTGAAACAGGCTTTAGGAACACAAACTCAACCACCAGGACAACTTATAGTTGGTTTGGCTCTATTCTTGACTTTTTTTGTTATGCAACCAGTTCTTGACCAAGCAAATAAAGAAGGGATACAGCCATATTTGAGGGAGGAAATCACTCAAAGTCAAGCAATGGAAAAGATAGTTACTCCATTTAAAAATTTTATGTTAAAATTTACTCGGGACGATGATTTGGGACTTTTTTTAAGGCTTTCGGGGAAACAAAAGCCAGCAAATCGAAGCGAATTATCGATTTGGACTATAATACCAGCCTATACTTTGAGCGAATTGAGAATTGCTTTTCAAATTGGGTTTCTTCTTTTCGTTCCATTCCTTGTGCTCGATGTAATAATCGCGAGTATTTTGATGTCGTTGGGTATGTTTCTTCTTCCACCACAACTAATTTCCTTACCTTTGAAAGTTTTGCTTTTTGTTTTAGTCGATGGCTGGTATTTGATAATTGAATCTTTATTAAATGGTTTATTAATCAAGTAGTAGAAGTAATAATGACGGACCAAATGGTAGTAAATATTGTTCAGACTGCGTTTTACTATATTCTTTTGGTTAGTGGTCCTATACTTTTAGTCTCGCTTGTGGTTGGGCTATTGATTTCGATTTTTCAAGCTGCAACAACTATTTCGGAACAAACGCTAACTTTTGTACCTAAAATTATCGCGGTTTTCTTGACCGTCCTGTTAATGTTACCCTTTATTATCGGTAAAGTCAAAATGTTCACCCTTCAAATTTTCAATATGATAAGCACTATTAAATGAGTATTCATTAATGACTAATATGTTCGACATATACATCGAGAAGTTAATATTAACGCTATTTATTTTTATAAGGATTACGGGAATATTTGTGATAGCTCCTTTGTTTAGAAGCCAAGTGGTTCGCCCGGCGCCTAAAATATTTCTTGGCATCTTAGTCGCGTTCTTATTGAGCAGTGCTTTGCCAACAACTTTCAACATAGACTTCCATCCCTTGACTCTTGCGTTTGTTGTTTTGAAAGAATTACTGGTTGGCTTCTTAATCGGGTTTTCACTCAATTTAGTTTTTTGGGGTGCGAATTTTGCTGGTGGGTTGATTGATTTCGAGGTAGGATTCTATGCAGCGCGTCTTTTGAGTTTTTCTGAATCAACCCCGTCTATTTTTGGCGAAATTCTTGAATTGATAGCACTTATGATATTCCTCGCGATAAATGGACATTTTTATGTTTTCGAGACATTGTATTTAAGTCTGCAAAAGATACCAATTGGAATTGCAGTGTTGAAATTTCCAACATTTATCGAATTAGGAAAATTTCTTACGATTATGACGATTATTGC
>CAZPSM010000011.1:1727-12305 GCA_964589125.1 uncultured Hyphomicrobiales bacterium
GCTGCACCTATTTTGGTTGCAACGTTTCTGATTAATATAAGTTTAGCTATGCTTGCTCGTATGGCACCACAAGCGAATATTTTTGTTGTCAGTTTCCAAATTAAAATTATTGTTGCATTGATTGGATTTTTTGTTTCAGTGCCTTTATTCGGATATGCTTGTAAGTATTTTTTGCAAGAATTCCAAAGAGCTAGTTTGAATTTGTTGGTTTCTATTTTGTAACAAAAATGGCTGAAACACCAGAAGGAAGAGAAAAGACTGAACCCGCAAGTGCAAGGCGACTTTCGGAAGCGCGCCAACGAGGTCAAGTAGCAAAAAGTGTCGATATCACTACTGCATCTATGATAGTTCTCGGTGGGTTTGCTTTGCTCCTTTATATCCCGTTTTTAACGTCAAGGATAAAAGAATTCTTTGGGGAAAGCCTCCGATATTCATTCATAAACGAAATGACAACCCAAAATACTTTAAATTTATTTTTTAAAATACTTTTGTTCCTTGGGCAATATATATTGCCAATCATTTTATTATTCTATTTAATAATTATCTTTGCCGAGATTTCGCAAGTTGGATTTAACTTTGCTACAAAAAAGTTTACAAAAGGATTGAACTTTCGCACCGTGTTTAATCCCTTGAGCGGGCTACGAAGGATGTTTTTTTCGGGTCGTTCCTACTTTGAACTTTTAAAAAGCCTTTTGAAACTAACGATTCTTGGTTGGGTCGTTTATTCGATTCTTCGGAAATATATGGAAATGGACTTGAGTTTGGTTGCTAAACCAGTTACCGAAATTACCTCAATGATGTTTAATGCTTGTTTAGAACTGCTCGCAAAAGTAGGTGCAATTTATATTCTTTTGGCAATAGCCGATAGATATTATCAAAAATATAGATATAAAGAAGATTTAAAGATGACAAAAGAGGAGGTGAAGGAAGAATCCCGACAATCCGAAGGAGACCCGCTTGTGCGTTCACGCATACGTGGGCTTATGCGGCAACGTCTACGAAAAATTATGATGAAAAATGTGCAAAGAGCAGATGTGGTTGTAACTAACCCTACACATTTTGCAGTTGCACTCGAATATAAACCAGATAGAATGAATGCACCTATTGTGATTGCTAAAGGATTGGACTTTATGGCTCTTCGGATTCGTGAACTTGCCGAAGAATATCAGATTCCTATTGTTGAAGAACCGCCATTGGCACAAACCTTGTATTATTCGGTCGAAGTTGAACAAGAAATTCCGGAGTTCCTATTTAAAGCCGTTGCCCAAGTGCTTGCTTATGTTTATTACTTGAAAATTGATAGTTAAGAGAAAATAAAGGTTATTTATGGCAAAGTTAGAGCAAATTATTCAAAGAAATATTGGGAATAATGTTGTTGGAAGGTTATTAATCCATATAATTGAAAACAAGGATATTGCCCTTGCTTTTGGAATTCTGATAATTATAAGTCTTTTGATAATACCTTTACCTCCATTTTTAATGGATTTGCTGATTGCTACCAATCTTTCGTTGGCTGTTTTGATTCTCCTTGTATCGCTTTATTTACGGAATCCATTAGAATTTTCTGCTTTCCCGACGGTTTTGCTGATTACCACGCTGTACCGTTTAGGATTAAATGTTGCTACTACAAGACTGATTCTTACCGAAGCATACGCGGGCGAAATAATCCAATCGTTTGGTACATTTGTAATTCGGGGGAATTACGTTGTTGGATTCATTATCTTCATCATATTGATGGTAATTAACTTTATTGTTATCATCAAAGGTTCTTCGCGCATAGCCGAAGTTGCAGCAAGGTTTACTTTAGATGCCTTGCCGGGCAAACAAATGAGTATTGATGCGGACTTGAATGCTGGATATATAGATGAGCAAGAGGCTCGTCTTCGTCGCCAAAGTCTTACAAAGGAAGCAGACTTCTACGGTGCAATGGATGGGGCGGCAAAGTTTATCAGAGGTGATGCAATAGCAGGATTAATTATTACTGCTATTAATATCCTTGGAGGGTTTGCCATTGGAATTGCTCAAAAGGGGATGGACATTACCACGGCACTTTCTACCTATACAATTTTGACAATTGGAGATGGATTAGTTGCACAAATACCTTCGCTATTGATTTCGGTTTCTGCTGGATTTGTTGTTACACGTTCTGCATCTGCCGATAAATTGGATATTGAACTTGGACGTCAGATTGGGGGTAAGCCTACGGCAATTTCACTTGCTTCGTTTGCGATGTTTGTAATGGCATTCGTTCCCGGATTTCCAACGATTCCGTTTTTGGCTCTATCCGCATTAACAGGGGGATTGGCATATCTACGTGTAAGACAAATTCGCAAAGACGAGGAAGAACGCCTACGTGCCGAAATGGTTCGTGCCGAAGTTGTTACTAAACCCGAAGAAACACCTGTCGAAGAACTACTTAAAATCGACCCAGTGGAATTGGAGTTAGGTTATAACTTAATTCCTTTAGTTGACGAAACCCAAGGCGGTGATGTATTTAGAAGAATTACGAATGTTCGCAAACAACTTGCATTGGAACTGGGAATTATTTTGCCTCCTGTTCGAGTTCGCGACAATCTTGGGCTGGAACCCGAGGAATACGTTATCAAAATCCGAGGTAACGAAGTTGGGCGTAATTCTTTACAACCCGGGATGCTTTTGGCTATGAACCCCGGGACAGCAGAGGGAGAATTGGCGGGTATAAAAGTTACCGAACCGGTGTTCGGTTTGCCAGCAACCTGGATTTCCTATGCAGAAAGAGAGAATGCTGAACTTATGGGGTTCACAGTAGTTGAAGCTCCAACTGTTCTAATCACGCATTTGACTGAACTATTAAGAAGAAATGCAGATAAACTATTAACACGACAAGATGTGAAGCAACTGCTCGAAAATCTGAGAGCCGATTCACCGGCATTAGTCGAGGAAGTTACACCAGAAAACTTACCTCTTTCAGTTATTCAAAAAGTTTTACAAAACCTTTTGAAGGAGGGAATACCAATTCGCGATATGCCTATAATCATTGAATCGCTACTTGAATATTTCAAAGTAACCAAAAATGTTGATGTGTTGACTGAATATGTTAGGCATAATTTATCGGAAACTATAAAGAGGTTATATCAAGATAATAATGGAGTTATTCATTGTATCTCGTTAAGCCCAGAAATTGAACAAATGGTATCGAATGTTCTACAAAGCAACACTCAGGCAACTACGATGCAAACACTTGGGTTGTCGCTCGATGCAATCAAAGCTATTCAAGATTCGCTCGCCAAGGCTGTCGATGAATCCTCTTTGAGCGGTTATATTCCGATAGTGATTTGTTCTGCACAAATACGACCATATTTTTATCGAATGATACGGACTCAATTCCCTATGATTAGCGTAATAAGTTATACGGAATTGCCACCCGATACCGAAATCGATATTGTTGCAACCGTATCGATATAACTACGTATTGTTTCATTTTTATAGTTTGGATAATATTGTTTTTGGTTTAGATTGATAATTAGAAATGAAAGATTTTTATAAAATATTGGGGGTTTCGAGAACTGCTACCACCGACGAAATTAAAAAAGCCTTTTATCGTTTAGCTAAAATTTATCACCCGGACGTTGCCCGTGGGAGAAAGGACGCGATAGAAAAGTTTTACGAAATAAACGAAGCTTACCAAGTTTTGGGGAATATCGAAAGTAGATTGAAATATAGTATGAACTTTAAGAATGGAACAAGCAAGTCGAGACGAGGGAAAGGCTTATAATATTTGTCGGGGCGGCAGGATTCGAACCTGCGACCTTCTGCTCCCAAAACAGACGCGCTAACCAGGCTGCGCTACGCCCCGAAAGAAAATACAAAATTCGCATTTTTTTTCCTTTTATGCAAATACTTGGGATTGCTTTTTCATCTCTCAAATTTTTAGTATTTTAAAGTTCTTTTTGAGATTGGGAAAAGAAATGTTATTATATCCTTCGATAGGCAAGAAAAAGACCCTTTCCGAGCCAAAGTACGGCAGGAACCGAGAAAAAGATTTTGCTTCATTTATAAACTTCTGTAATTATTTTAGCAACAAAATCGACATCGATTTGCTCAGAAAAGCGTTTATTTGGTGTGTTCGAGCTCATAGCCTTGAATCGAGGAAATCGGGTGACCCATATTATACTCATCCTCTTGAAGTTGCTACAATTGTAGTAAAGAATATTGCCTACGACGATACGATGGTTTGCAGTGCCTTGTTGCACGATGTCTTAGGAAATAATGCTGAAACCACAGTGGATGATATTCGGAGCGAGTTCGGAGAAACAATTGCTAAAATAGTAGAGAGTATAAGTAGAATAACATACCTCGAGCGACAAATAATCAATCGAGATGAGTATTACCGGCTTTTGTTACTCTCTTTGTTTACCGATGTTCGTATTATTATGGTGAAAATTGCCGATAGGCTCCACGATATGCGAAATATTTCATATTTAGAGCCGGACTTGCAACGAGAGATTGCCGATGACACTATGCAAATTTATTGTCCATTTGCTCATCGATTTGGACTTGGAGCGATAAAAAGTGAATTGGAAGACCTTTCTTTTAAAGTTCTCGATAAGAAGAATTACGACTTGGTGGTTAGGAAATTAAAACTGAGTCGTTATGAACAAGAACGCTACCTGCTTCTTTTTACCGAACCAATCATAAAGAAATTGGAACATACATTTATTTCGTTGAAATCAAAAACAGAATTTGAGGTTTATGGACGCGTTAAACATATTTATTCTATTTATAACAAGACTTTGCTTCGGCAAAAAGAAATTGAAGAACTCTACGACTTGATAGCAGTTCGCATTATTTTGAAGACCGACGACTTCCATCTATGTTATAAGGCTTTCGAAGAAATACGTTCTATTTATGAAGTCGTCGAAGGTACATACAAAGATTATATTAAAAATCCCAAACCTAATGGCTATCAATCAATCCATTGTGCATTTTGGGGACCCTATGGTCAAAAAGTTGAAGTGCAAATTCGCACTCAAAGGATGCACGAAATTGCCGAAAAAGGTATTGCGGCTCATTATAACTATAAAAGAGGGTTATTGCCAGCAAACTCTGTGCTCGAAGACCAGAAAATATTAAGTTGGATGAACGAAGTCCGCCAACTCCTATCCCGCGTCGAAGAAGTTCCACTTGAAAAGTTGTTGGAAGGGTTTTCGAGTGGTATTCTAACCGACGAAATTTATGTCCTTACTCCAGCAAACGAAATTAAAGTATTACCAAAAGGGGCAACTGGACTGGATTTTGCATATTATATTCACACAGAAATTGGTAACCGATGCGTTGGTATTAAGGTGAATGGGCGCCCCAAACCCTTGTCCTTTGCGCTTTCGAATGGAGATAGAGTAGAGGTAATTACTTCACCGAAAGGTGCACCCGATATTGAGTGGCTAAAATTTGTCCGAACGAATAAAGCAATTTCTTCCATCACAAAATACTTTAAGGCGCGCAGGAAACAAATCCTGCAAGGAGGGAGAGATTTGTTTGATAATATGTTGACTAAGTATCAAATCTCCAATAAGGTAAAAATACTCGATGTTCTGACTAAGATATCGGGATATACAAATTCCGAAGACTTATACTATAATCTATTTCTGGACATGGAATTGCAAAATGCAGTGGAGCAATTCTTCCAAAATGTCGCATCGAAAGTTCCTATCAAAAGTAATAACTATACCGAGCTATTAAAAGTTGCTCCTTTGTTAAGAAACTACCATAGGGAAAAGTCTAAGGAAATACTTGCCAATCCATCCAATGAAATTTTGTTTGCGACTTGTTGTTATCCAGTTCGAGGGGAAGAGTCGGTTGGAATTTATAATGGAGATTCAGTCCCAAATCCTGTCTATATCCATAGGTCAAATTGTGTTGAATTAAGCAAAATTTCCAATAAAACAAAATGTTATCTTGTAGAAGTTGATTGGGGACTTGTTCATACAAAAAACTTTGTGGTGGGTTTGACAATTGCAGGGGGTCCTAAGGTTGAGATTATCGACCGGTTAATACAGCTTTTAAATCAATTTAAAGACTTGGTGATAGACGAAATTAATATCGAAAGGGACGACGAAGAGTTTGCGATGAATGTGTTTTTTAGGGTGAAGGACAAAGACGGTTTATCGATGGCTGTGAAATTCCTTAAAGATATTCCCCAAATCCATAGAATTCAGCGAATTGGGGGAGCCAATGAAAATTATTAGGGCAAGCCTATGGTTGGTGGAATGGGTAGTGCCGAAACGTTCTTTTGCTACCAAAGTAGGGTTAAAAGTAGTAGAAAAGATTTAAAGATGGTTTTTCGATTGGTAACCGGTCGCGGTGTTAATTGTAATAAGATGATTAACTCTTGCATTGTCATTCTGAACGGATTTAACGTGAGTAGTAAAGAGCAATGGATTCTTTGTTGCCCTGTTCAATAAAGCGGAATGCGGGATTTTCGGAATACAATACTTTGAGCAAGCAGTTTAGCCTATTTTTAAATTCTAAAGCGAACATCGTAGAATCTTATGGCAAGTTGCAATGTCTGTTAATCTTTGCTTATATCAACAATGTAAATTTTTCCATAAAAATTTATTTTTGTTTTGAGCAATATTTTTGTTACTTTGCAAATAGTATTCATTGAAAAGAATCAACATTGTTGAAATTGAATATTAAAAAGGTGGTTATTGCTACGATTTTATTATTGGTTGGATGTTCTGTGCAAGAACGAATTCAAAAGCCCATTGTTAAAATTTTCCGGGAGCAACATTGCAGTCCAAACAAATGGGATGGTATCCCAATTGATACGAGTATAGAATATCGTCGGGTTGCCGAATCTTATTATGTATTTGAACCAGTTCGGAAAATCAATTCACTCGATGATGAATGGCAATTGGCTTTCGTCGACAGTCGTACTGCAATTCTTACATATAACGATAACAACAATCAAGTTCCTTTCCAAGTTACGCTTACAAACGAAACGCTCGGTAACTTTTCTTCGGGGCTAAGCGTTCCAATCGATGGGCATATTGGCAGTTTTTCGTTTCATAGGAATAAGGTTATTTTGCGTCGAGCACATATGGTACAAATCCCGGAAGTTTAACGGGGGATTGTGATATTTTTACCGGTGATTTTTCTCGGAATGTTATTTCGAATATCGAAGCTTTGCCGAGCCAAATTAATACAATCTATCGAACTTGGGAATCGCATCCTTCGATTTCGCCGAACGGCAAAGTTTTATTCTTTGCTTCCGATAGGGTTGGATACAAGGGCCCGGATATTTGGTTTACTGTGCTTTTACCGAACGGGGAATGGAGCGAACCAATCAACTGTGGGGATTCGGTCAATACGGAGTGCGATGAAATTACACCTTTTGTTACCCCCGATGGGAAACAACTGCTTTTTAGTTCGACTGGGCATACCAATGTTGGTGGCTACGACCTTTTTGCTTCGAATATTTCGCCTGAATTTTGGGAAGTAATCGAACATTTCGACCCTACGCAAGACTACAATTTCGGTCGATACTTTTCTAATGCAGTAAACTTGCGTCCACCCACAAATACAACCGCAGACGAAATATTCCCAACCACACCAACCAATCCAAGCGATTTACTTTATTATAGTTCGAACCAATTTGCAAAAGAATCGAGCGTAATTCATCGCCGTGGTGGTTTTGATATTTACTGTCGTTACAAAATAACCAAACCTAAAATTGTAAAGCAGAAGGAACAAACCGAAGAACCGATGCTCAAACTCGAGGCACCCGAAAAATTGCCGGAATCTCCTAAATTTACAATTGAAACTAATTATGATGTTTATGGTTATGTTTATGAATCTGGCTCGACGCGGAAAGTTGCCCGAGCCAATTTATATGTATTCCAATTGGATACTTTGACCCAAACTTTGCCCGATGTTTCGACAACGCCACCACTTATTTCGACTCATTCAGATGAACAAGGTTATTACGAAATATCTTTGTTGAAAGGGTTGGATTACCAAATATTTGCTGAATCCCAAAAGTTTTTCTTCGATTCCAAGAGAATCCGCTTGGATATTACCGACTCAACTCGAAAGGTTCGACTGGATTTTTATCTCCCTATTCAATTTATTTTACGAATTAATTTTCCCTTGGATGTTTATGACAATCCTTATAAATTCGTTCTCGATAGCAATGGAATTGAGACAAACATAACTTGGGAAGAAGAACTCGATATGTTGGCATTGAATATTATTAATTCCAGCCGATACATAAAGAAAATTGTTTTGGTTGGACATACCGATGACATTGCTTCTGTTGAGTATAATTATCGGCTTGGAATGAACCGAGTTAACTTTGTAATCGAGCAATTAGTTAAACGTGGGGTTGCCCGAGAACTGTTGGAGGGTAAATCTGCGGGTGAACTCGAACCTTTGCCCCGACGCGAAGGAGAAGATTTGCAAATGTATCGTAAACGACTTCGTCGTGTGGAATTGCAAAAAATATTTTAGTAATCTTTTGAATTTGGTATGAAATTAACACCGTTTAAATTTCTTCTAATTTTGGTTATATCAACCCTTGTTATTATTACATCTATAATTATCTATGTTTATGAAATTGCAGCATACAATCTACCTCCTTTGGAGCATCTCGAGAATCCTCCACAAAACTATGCTACGCAAATATTTAGTAGCGATGGTGTATTAATTGATTATTTATTTATTGAGCGTCGAGTTCCGTTGCCATTAGATAGCATACCCAAGGATTTTATAAATGCACTAATTGCAACCGAAGACCGTGCATTCTATTCCCATTGGGGCATTCATTTAGCGCGTATTTTCAAAGCAATGGTGAAAAATATCCTTGCACTCCGTTTTAAGGAAGGTGGTTCAACTTTAACGATGCAATTAGCCAGAAATTTATATTTTAGCCAAGATTTTTCCCTTGCTCGAAAAATTCGGGAAGCCCTTACTTCGCTTCAAATCGAAAAACAATTTACCAAAGAAGAAATTCTCGAAATGTATATAAATACCGTTTCTTTTGGAAGAGGTGCCTATGGGCTTTCGGTTGCTTCAAAAGTATATTTCGATAAACAACCCACGGAACTTACGACTTCGGAATGTGCCTTTCTTGTTGGACTTCTGAAAGCGCCGGAACATTACAATGCAATCGAAGACTACGATAAAGGAATCGAACGAAGAAACTTAGTGCTTCGTTTGATGTATGACCAAGGTTTTTTAAATAGTGTTGAATATTTAAAGGCACTAGAAGAACCCATTCAACTTGCTAAAGTCAAGGTAAGAGAAAAAAATCAACTGCTTCTTGCACCACACTTTGTTGAGTATGTCCGAAGGATTTTATCGAAAGATGAACGGCTCGATGATTACGATTTATTTCGCGATGGATTGGTAGTTTATACCACGTTAAATTCAAAAATTCAAAGATATGCTAAAGAGGCTTTGGAAGAGCATCTACGTGAATACCAGAGAATATTTAATCAATCGTGGAATTGGAAATACAAGCAAAAAATATTAAATCAATTAGTTGAAGAGGCAATTTTGAAGCAACCAGAATATATTAACTCGCCAAAGGAAAAACGCCAAGGCGTTGCAAATAAATTACGCAATGATACCCATTTCGTCGATTCCATAAAGAATGCTGTTACTACAATTCAGGCTGGGCTTGTTGTTATCGATGTACAAACTGGCGAGATTCTGGCTATGGTAGGAGCATCACCAAAATTTATGAATGAAAACCTCTTTTCGAAGCATTCATTGAACCATACCACGCAAATCAGACGCCAACCGGGGTCTGCTTTTAAACCGTTTGTTTATACAGCAGCTATCGGTGATTCGCTTGAACCTAACTTCTTGATTGAATGTGGTCCATACTCATACAAATTACCGAACGGAGAGATTTGGACACCGCAAGGTTATGGCAATTGTGAACCCGGTGAAAAAGTAACTCTTTATGAAGCACTTGCAAAGTCAATTAACTCTGTTGCTGCAAGATTAATTACAATGTATACGACACCCACTCGAGTAATTGAAATTGCGAAAAAAATGGGGATTGAATCCCCGCTACAAAATGTTCCTGCATTATCACTTGGTGCTGGTGGCGAAGTTACTCCGCTCGAGATGACCACCGCATTCGCAACTTTTGCAAACGATGGAATACGAAAGAAACCTAAGGCTCTTCGCTATGTCGAAGATAACCGTGGAAATTTGATAGCCGATTTCCAAAGAATACAAGAAATTTCCGATGCTATTAGTCCCAAACTTGCTCAAACAATGATAAAGATGCTCCAAGGAGTTATCGAATACGGGACAGGTTATGAAATTCGGCGTTATTTTACTGGCTGCGATGCAGCGGGCAAGACTGGGACAACAAACAATTTTGCCGATGCCTGGTTTGTTGGTTTTACACCACAACTTTGTGCTGGAATTTGGATAGGATTCGACGACCAAAGAATTTCTTTCACCGGAGGTTACGGATATGCAGCGAAAGCTGCTGCACCAATTTGGGGTCGATTAATGGCAAAAATATACAATGACCCTACACTACCGTACAAACAACGAAAGTTCGGGTTCCAAGACTCAACA
>CAZPSM010000011.1:12315-23251 GCA_964589125.1 uncultured Hyphomicrobiales bacterium
CGAAATACCAAGGACAACCTAAATTGGAACATTGCCCCCAAAAAACCTAATTCGGCAAATTTCTCTTGGCAAAATAAACAAGCAATTGGTTTGAAATGAAAAGATATCTTCATTTTACAGATGGGCGGAAATTAGAACTTGCAAATATCTATGCAATAGCAACTAACTATCGGAAGCATGCAAATGAAATGGGGTCGAAAATTCCCGAACAGCCCGTCGTTTTTTTGAAACCTACTTCTGCTTACATTACAAATGGCGATAAAATTCTGTTGCCACAATTTTCTGAAAACGTTCATTACGAAATCGAGCTTGTAGTTGTAATAGGCAAAGATGGCTTTAATATTTCGGAGGAAGAAGTTCCCAACTACATCGCAGGTTTTGCTGTTGGAATTGATGTTACATTGCGCGATATTCAAGCAGTAGCCAAACAAAGTGGGAAACCTTGGGGAATTGCAAAAGGATTCTTCACTTCTGCCCCGATTTCAAGTGTTGTGCCAATTTCTGAATTTGATGGTAAGATACCCTATTTCGATTTAGTTTTGAAAGTAAATGGGCGGGTATGCCAAAAAGGAAATACCTCTGCGATGGAACGTTCTGTTGCTCAGTTAGTTTCATTTATCTCGAAGGTTTTTTCTTTGAACGTAGGTGATTGCATATTTACTGGTACCCCGGAAGGTGTAGGGAAGATTAGCAATGGCGACGAAATTGTAGCTGAACTATCGAATTACGTTTCTTTAAAAGTATTTGCAGAAAAATTAAATAACGATATATATTAAAATGGGACAAATATTAAAATATCTGCCTTTAATCCTTATTGTAGTTATTGTAGGGAATCTTCTTTCGAGCTGTTCTGGATTAATGACACGAACAGAGACCGAAACCTATACAATCGTAGTTCGCGACACGATAAACCGAATCGAGCAGAAAAACGTTCCGGGGCAACGAGATTTCGGAGTAGTATATCCTTCCTCGAAAGTGTTGCAATCTACCAGAGAAATAACGACACGCGACAGTATAGTCGAGCGATTTTATCCAAATTTCATTCGCCTAGGTGTATTCGAAAGTGTAGGGCTTATTGGGACAAGCTCCGAAAATCAGTTGGGAAGTGGTTTGTTCGGTATATTCCACGAAATCGAACCTTATCCTTCAAATCAAAGAGGATATAAAGGCAAGTTGTTCAGTGGCGGATATTATCGATTCGGAATTGCAGAATGGCGACTTCGCTGGTTTCGCGATTCGAAGAACTGGACGCTTGGCACAAGTTTGTTCGAAGCATTTGCAAAGGATAACATCCAAGAACACTTATTATTTGGATTAGCACCAATATATATAAAGAAGCGATTCTTCTTGAGTGAAAAAATACCATATATAGCAGTATCTCCCTCTTTCGGCTTTGGGTTATTCCCTTCGCAATATGTTCATTTAAATACTGCGCTCGAAATTGGTTCTCTTGGTGGATTAAATTTAAGGCTATATGCTGGTATTGCTTTAGGTCAAACCCCCAAATCTTCATTTCTGATGCATGGGGTAACCAACAAAGAAACCCAAACAATAACTGTTCCATATCTTGGGATTGGAATGTCTTTCCTCGATTTTGTCAACATTGTTCCCGAACTTTATACAGAATGGAAAGACCATCCCCATTCTTCCTGGAATATCGGGCTTCTGCAATTCGCTTTATTGAATACGAACTCCGACACATCCATTGGAAAAACAACGACCGGATTGGTTAAAGGTTTCCATTTGAAACTGATGCCTTCTTCGGTTGCTTTGCCTGTACTGAACAACCAATTTTATCTTGGAACTTCGTTATTAAATCTTTTCTTTTTTGGTCTCAAAGATTTCGGGATTGGTGTGTTGCCTATTCGACTTGGATATTGGCAGGTAATACTCCCCGATGAACTTTCGACCGAGCCTTTTGTGGAATACAACTACTTTCCTTCTTCTTTTATCCATTTGGGAAATAGGCTTAATCTAAAAATCACAGAAAGTTTTAATTTTTCGCTGGTATTAGGATACGTATCGGGTAATAATGATAGATTCCTAAAAAATCGTAGATCTAATGATTGGTTCGATTTTACTCCGTATGCGAGTTTCTCTCGTTATTACATTGGAATTAGTTTAGGAATTATGGATAGGATTTTTCAACCCGAAGAATTAAGATATAACAAAAGATAGGCGAATTTTATGAGATATCTTGCATTTATCCTGAGTGTGCTGATTCTTTGTTCTTGTTGTTCTCCTCGAACGGGAGAAGGGATACCATTCCTCAGTGGTAATTTTCGTGGGTATATCGGAACCGCACCAGAAGAATTTGCCTTAAACTGTATGTATAAAAATAAAAATGTTGGTAGAATTTTTGGTAATCCAGATTCAATAATCGTGGAAGGCAATAGTGTATCAATTGCAAATGGAAATCGTATTTCGCTGATAGTCGAAGGTTTAACAACGATAGATGCCGATTTTTTGGTTCGTGTTCCTTATGGCGAAGGAGTTCGTTTCTATTTTCGTGCTCCGGGTAAAGAATTTGCCGAGCAACCGAAGATGATATATGAATTTACAACACAAGGGAGTAAATTGTTTGAAGACGATAGACTTATTGCCGATGTTGATTCAATAAGACTTCGCGAAAACTACCAGCATAGGATTTTTATACAAAACGAGGGAGCAATTGTCCACGTAATTGTTGGAATCGATACAGTTTATCAAGGTCGGGTTAAACTTCCTTTGAGTGAATTTATTTATATTGAACCGATTGATGCTCGAGTCCACATAGATGATGTGTATTTTTATGAACTTTTCGAAAAGCCAAAAGATTCCAATTGGTATTATTGAGACTCACAAAACGGGATTATTGGAAATTGTGTATATTCCTTCACGTTTCCAACGTAGCATTTCGTTAATTGAAAGTGATGGGGGAAAGAATGAGAAGAAAGATAGGGGGCAGATACACAACTCAACCCCTACAATTGTTATACGCCAAAGGAACGAACTTGTACTATTATACTATTATAGGGATAAGTATTTTTTTGCTGTCATTGATTTGGGCAAAACGCAGTATGATGCTTAGATTGTCTTGTGATTCCTAAAGTATTAGTTCAGATATGCTTTCGTTTATAACTTATTTATTAATTTTGTGATTGTGTTTTTTATAAGTTTAAATTAGGTAAGTCTATGAAGCCATTTGCAAATCAAACATATCTGGATTTCACTAATCCTAAGGTTTTAGCGCGTCAGAAGAAAGCCATCGACAAGGTCCGTTCTATGTTTGGGAAAGAATATCCCAATATTATTAATGGTAAAGAAGTTTTTACAGAGAAGAAGACAAAATCAATCAATCCAGCACACCCAAATGAGGTTGTAGGCGTTTTCCAAAAAGCGGGCAAACAGGAAGCAGAATTGGCAATACAGTCGGCGGTCAATGCTTTTGAATTTTGGAAAAACGTTCCAGCACGTGAAAGAGCGAATTATTTATTTAAAGTAGCAGCAGAATTTCGACGCCGCCGATATGAAATTAATGCTTGGATGATTTCGGAAGTAGGGAAAAACTATTTGGAAGCGGATGCCGACACTTGCGAAGCAATCGATTTCCTCGAGTTTTATGGACGGGAAGCGATTCGTTATGCCCAAAAGCAACCATTGACAAAAATCAAAGGCGAGAAGAACGAGTATTTCTATATTCCGCTTGGTGTTGGCTTGATAATACCCCCGTGGAATTTCCCTCTTGCAATTTTAACTGGTATGACTTCCGCCGCTATTGTAACTGGAAACACAGTAGTTCTTAAGCCATCATCGGATTCTCCTATGATGGGTTGGATTCTTTACGAAGCGTTTAAAAAAGCGGGTTTACCCGGTGGCGTTCTAAATTTCCTTGTTGCTAGTGGTGCCGAAGCCGGCGACTATTTGGTAACGCATCCTAAAACACGTTTTATTGCTTTCACTGGCTCAATGGAAGTTGGGCTGAGAATTAATGAACTTGCCTCGAAACTTTCTCCAGGTCAAATTTGGATTAAACGAGTTATTGCCGAAATGGGCGGGAAAGATTCAATCGTGGTAGATTCCGAAGCAGATTTAGACGATGCTGTCCAAGGAGTTGTTACTTCTGCCTTTGGTTTTCAAGGGCAAAAATGTTCGGCATGTTCGCGAGCAATTGTCGATAAAAAAGTTTACAACAAATTCGTTGAAAAGCTAAAAGTAGCCGTGGAAAAGCTAACTATAGGGGACCCAAAGGACAATTTCCAGATGGGTCCAGTTATTAATCAAAGTGCTGAACAGAGCATACTTTCGTATATCGAGCTTGGGAAAAAGGAAGGGAAACTACTTACCGGTGGTAATAAGGTGAGTGGGCTCGATGGGTTCTATATTGAGCCTACGGTGTTCATCGATGTTGCTCCCGATGCTCGAATTGCTCAAGAGGAAATATTTGGCCCGGTGCTTGCTGTAATCAAAGCAAACGATTTCGATGATGCGTTGCGTATTGCCAACAATACCATTTATGGATTAACTGGTTCTGTTTACTCATTAAATCATAAGAAATTGGAACGTGCTCGTAATGAATTTTTCGTTGGTAATTTGTATTTCAACCGAAAATGCACGGGTGCACTTGTCGATGTTCATCCATTTGGTGGTTTCAATATGAGTGGGACAGATTCAAAAGCAGGCGGCCGTGATTATTTGTTGCTCTTTTTGCAGGGTAAATCTGTTAGCGAAAAGATTCTTAAAAGAGGTAAGTGAATATAGTTTGAGATTAAAGCAGTAATTAGAGCATTCAATTGAGATATAAAGGTAATGATTTTAGTATAAAATGCGAGAACTGGATTGGACTTGGTTGAGAACGTGTTCGGAGATAGTCATTCGATAGGATTAATAGCTACATTAAACAATGTATTCATAAAACTAATTTATATTTTTTAGTTGAAATAATTTGATGGAATTGACTTCAGAAGATATTACGCTTCGAAAGCGGAAAGTGGCATTTTATTCGTTTTTTGTTGCTTTGGGATTAACTTTATTCAAAGGAATTGTTGGCTTTGCAACCGGGAGCCTTGGCATACTTGCCGAAGCATTGCATTCGGGTATGGATGTTGTGGCTGCATTGGTTACCTACTTCGCGATTCGAATTGCCGATAAACCAGCCGACGAAACCCATAATTTTGGTCATGGTAAAGTCGAAAATCTTTCTGCTTTATTCGAAACGGGTATTCTGGTAATTACTTGTTTTTGGATTGTTTACGAAGCATATAATCGACTAATAACTGGTAGTGTACATATTACTGTTAATTTTTGGAGTTTTTTTGTGATTATTGTGGCTATTATCGTAGATATTAACCGTTCAAAAATTCTCTATCGAAGTGCCAAGAAATTCTATAGCCAAGCACTCGAAGCCGACGCTTTACATTTTTCTTCCGATATCCTTTCTTCAGCTGTTGTATTACTTGGGCTTATTTTAACGAGTTTTAATATTTATGCTGCCGATTCAGTAGCCGCAATTTTTGTGTCTGCAATAGTGCTTGTTCTTTCGATTCGCTTGGCTAAAAGAGCAATCGACCAATTGGTTGACCGTGCTCCGAATAGAACAAAACAGGTAATTCAAGAAATTATTAGCCGAATCCCCGAGGTTATCGAAGTTCATGATATACAAGTCCGCTCATCTGGTTCGAATATTTTTGTTAATTTGAATATTCATCTCGATTCGAAGTTAACTATTGAAGAAGCACATAGTATTTCACATAAAGTAGAGAACGAGATACAAGATTCATTTAAGAATTCTATTGTTCATATTCATCAAGAACCATCAACGGAGCATTAAATAATGAATAAACTTGTCATTTCTTTTGTGCTCGTACTTTTATCGATGGCCTTGGCTTCTGCAAAAGTTAACCAAGAAGGGGAAGGATTAAGTGTTTTAAAAACGAAAGACGGATTCCTTTTTATTTTCAATCAACAAGACGAAAGTTTTCTAATAGAGTTGAAAGGTAAAAAATTTCTCGATGTTGAATCCGAAGAGTTGATTTTCTCAATCGATGGTCAAATCATCCAGTTTACTATTGTTCCTTTCGATGTCTTTTTAAAAAAAGAGGCTTTGGAAGATACTTTGCTTCAGCATTTCAAGTTCGAGATGGATTATATTAAAAGTCAGTTGGGAAAAAGCATATATGGAATTAAACCGCAAAGAGTTACCTTAAAACAAGGGGGTGATTGCCTCGTTTGGAACTTCGATGTTCCGAGCGACCCGAAGGATACCTCGAGTGAAAAAGTTGTTAAACAAATCTTAGCAACTACTAAATCTTTGTCGAATATAGTTATGCTTTCGAGTCCTTTAACTCGCGCTGATGACCTAATCCAATTCAAGACTCGATTCATACAATCTTTCGAGACCTTTCGTTTTAGACATGGGTTGTTCGATATTCAATTCATTCGGGATTCGCTTGCGAAAGAAGACGAGCCACGCGATTGATTGATTATTGAACTACGAAGTAACGTACTCAAAACAAAAATTTTTACCTTGCGTCGTTGCTTTTTGGTTTTTAAACAAAAAAGCAATATTTTTGTTTTGGTAATTTTGGAATAAGTAAATGAGTCTATACGACCCTGAGTTCGATGGGTTTGATGATGAACCCGAAGAAGATATGGAGGCTACGCTCCGCCGTATGCGTAAGCTTTTACGTAGAAGGAAGAAGAATCCAGAGGTAGGGTATTATATAGAGCCCGATGAGTTAGAGGAACTTGTTGAATATTGTATTCGAAGGGAAAATTACAAAGAGGCACTCGAGTTATGCGATTTACTTTTAGAATTTGCACCTTATTCAATCGAAGGATGGCAAAAGAAGGGCTATATTTTATTAAACCTACAACTTTACAATGAGTCCATAGCAATATTCGAGCGAATCCTTTCCGAAAGCCCTTCGAATACAGAAGCCTTGTTAAATCTTACGGTAGCCTACGAAAGGGCTGGTGAATACGAAAAGTCCCTTAAAGCAGTCGATATGCTTTATACACTTGAACCAACAGAAGATGTCCTGTTCCACAAAGGGCTAATACTCGAGTCGAGTAAAAAGTTCGACGATGCAATTGGAGTATTTGAATTACTACTCGATTCTCCTACGTATGCCAAAGAGGCGAATGAGGAAATTGGTAATATATATCTTATCCAATCAAACTACAAATTAAGCCTTGAATATTACCAACGGGCAATTGAATTAAATCCAATTGACGAAGATAATTGGTATGCGGCTGGCCTTTGTTACTACTATATGGAGCGTTTTTATAAGGCAATAGATTGCTTTAACAATTGTGTTGCCCTCGACGAAAGGTACGCTTTTGCATACCAATATTTAGGAAATAGTTATGTAGGTTTGGGCAGATTGAAGCAAGCACTCAAATTTTATCTTCTGTCGAGAATATACGACCCAACTGTTAATATCAATATTGGTACTATCTATGGAGAGCTTGGTGACTATGAGTCTGCGATTATGTATTTCAAAGAAGCTTTGAAACTCGACAGGAAATATCTTCCGGCATATATTGGTTTAGGAATTTGCTACAAGAATCTTGGTAAAACTCAGCTGGCAAAACGATGGCTTGAGAGGGCTTTGGAAATTTCTCCCAAAAGTGCCGATGTTTGGAGTGAAAAAGCAAAACTACACGCCGAGTTACTCGAAATCTCGCAAGCAATTTTTTCTTTTGAAAAATCCATAAAATTTAGTAATTCCTTTCCACCTTTTGTTTACGAATATTCTCAATTTTTGATTAAAATTGGGGCACTTAGAAGAGCAAAGAGCGAACTTGAACGACTCTTAGAAATTAACCCAAAATTTTCTGAACCTTACTATATTCTAGCGAAAATCGAAGCACGGTTAAATCAATTTAAGCGATGTTTTTCGGATTTAAAAAGAGCCATTGAACTTGAACCTCGAAAATTTGCAGATTTTCAACAGGAGTTCCCTTCACTTCTGGATAAAAATATTTTTAAGCGATTCGAAGAAGGATTAAATCCGGGACTGTTCGCGATTTAATTTTGCAAATGGCAAACCAAGCAATTCTATTGCTGTACTTTTTGATTTAATATAAAGTTGCCACGAACCTCTGGTTTGCCATTACCTGCGAAAAGTGACTTCACACCGTGGGTTTTATATTAAATTGATATTGATTTCTGACGCTCGGTGAGGAATTTGTCATAATCACGAAGGAAAAGTTCTAATCCTTTATCCGTTAATGGGTTTTTCAATGATTGCATAAGAACATTGTAAGGGACGGTGGCAATATCGGCGCCAGCTCGAGCCGATTCGACAATATGCAATGGATTTCTTATCGAAGCGGCAATGATTAAAGATTCATAATCTTGGACATCCCAAATTTCGCAAATATCTCGAAGAATATCAATACCATTGTATCCAATATCATCCAAGCGTCCGAGAAATATCGAAACATAGGTTGCACCGGCGTTCTGGGCGGCAATTGCTTGGGTCACGGAGAAGACAAGTGTTACATTTGTTGGAATATCGCGTCGAGAAAGCTCTTTCACAGCAGATAACCCAGCGGGAATCATTGGTATTTTGATAGTAGCCTCGGGGAACCATTCTAAAATCTCTTCTGCTTCGCGAATCATATCATTCTTTTCTGTGGAAATTACCTCAACAGATACATGCCCTCCAACTAATTGATAAATTTCGAGTATTCGCTCTCGGTAATCAATCGTTGGATCCTCCTTTGCAAGCAAGGAAGGATTAGTAGTAACTCCAGCAATGATACCCATTTCGGCAACTTCCTTTACTTGATTTATATTTGCTGTGTCGAGAAAAAGTTCCATATCTCAATCCATTTTTATAAACTACAAAATTAGTAATTATTTGCTTAAAAATCTTTCTCTTAATGGCTGAATATGCTTCGATATAATCACTAACGACAGAACGGCGAGCGTTACGAATAACAGTATATTGGAGTCGAAAGTGAACATATTTACTTGCTTCGAAAAAAATTCTGAAATGAAGACGAAAGCAAATGGAGAAAGAATCGTCGAAACTGAATTTGCGAAGTGAATATCTTTAATAACTAATCTATATGAAATTAACCAAACCAATCCCCAAAAAATCAATAAAAGCGGTTGCAATAGTAAAAGAATCCCAGCAGCAGTGGCTAATCCACGGCCTCCCTTAAATCCAAGAAAAATGCTAAAGTTATGTCCAAGAACAACAAAAATCGAAGCCAAAGTTAAAGCAATATCACCATTGTTCGAAAAATACTTTCCCACAAATACAGCAACGATTCCTTTAGAGAAATCCAATAGAAAGACCACAAATCCCATCCACTTTTTACCAGTTATTTCGTATGCATTCCTTGCTCCTACATTTCCGGAGCCTTCTTTCAACACATTTTTCCGGGCAAAGATTTTCACGATAATAAAAGCAAAAGGAATTGACCCTATTAGATAACTTAGCAAGGAGAGTATTAGGGGGTGAACCATATTTATCCCTTCCTATGCTGTATGTAATGTTCAATCAAAAGCCGAGAAGATGGGTTTGAAATCTCTTGTGTATTGCCACTTTCAATATTTGACAATATCTTACTGGCAATTTTTTTACCGAGTTCAACACCCCATTGGTCGAAAGAGTTAATACCCAATACTGCTCCTTCAACAAATACTCTGTGTTCATAGAGAGCCAGCAACATACCAAGAATTCGTGGAGTAAGTTTGCGGTAAAGAATCGTTGTCGAGGGTCTATCGCCCGGAAAAACTCGATGTGGAACTAACTCCCTTTGTTCATAGGACTCGAGTCCATGTTCGCTGAGTTCCTGTTCGACCTCTTCTTTTGTCCTTCCCTCCATTAATGCTTCGGATTGTGCAATTGCATTTGCCACTAATATATCGTGATGATTAACGAAAGGATGCCAAGATTCCATGGGAACAAGAAAATCAATTGGAACAATTTGTGTTCCTTGGTGCAATAATTGGAAAAAGGAATGTTGTGCATCGGTTCCAACTTGGCCCCAGACAATAGGACTTGTGTGGTAATCGACGACTTCACCATCGGTATTGGTTCTTTTGCCGTTACTTTCCATAATCAATTGCTGGAGATAGAAGGGAAATTTTTGCAATAGTGTGTCGTATGGAATAATAGCATAAGTTCTATAGCCAAAAAAGTTATTATACCATATTCCAATGAGAGCCATTAAAGTTGGAATATTTTGTTCTAAATTAGCGTTTTTGAAGTGTTTATCAATTTCGTTTGCTCCAACAAGTAATTCATAAAAATTTTCAAAACCGATATAAAGACATATCACAAGTCCAATTGCACTCCACAAGGAGAATCGTCCACCAACCCAGTTCCAGAAGTGAAACATATTTTCCGGAGGTATTCCAAATTTTCCGCAGGCTTCCTCGTTTGTCGAAAGTGCAACAAAATGCTTTGCAATGTCTCTTTCGTCCGAAGAACCGTTCTTTTGGAACCAGCGTTTTGCTGTATTTGCATTAAGTAGAGTTTCTTGGGTTGTAAAACTTTTCGAAGCAATAATAAAAAGGGTTCTCGAAGGATTTAAATTTCTTAAAGCATTTTGAATGTCCGCTCCATCGGCATTGCTTACGAAATGCACCTTAATTTCGGGCCGACGATAGTGCGACAAAGCTTCGCAAACAAGACGAGGTCCAAGGTCTGAACCTCCAATTCCAATGTGAACAATGTCTGTAATTAATTCTCCGGAGAAGCCGCGCCAAAAACCGTTGTGTATCTTTTGAGTAAAATTTTGCATTTTCAAAAGAACAGCATTGACACGTGGCATCACATCCCAACCATCGACTTTTATGGGTTCGTTCGATAAATTACGTAAAGCAATGTGAAGTGCTGCACGTTTTTCGGTGGAATTAATCTTTTCCCCCGAAAACATTGCCTCGATTTTTTCTTGTAATTTTTCTGGAATTTGCAGAGGGGTTTGTGCTGCT
>CAZPSM010000011.1:23261-27235 GCA_964589125.1 uncultured Hyphomicrobiales bacterium
TAATTTTTCTTGTTCCGCTAATTTGATAAGCAGATTTAAAGTTTGCTTGGTTATTTTGTTTTTTGAAAAATCGAATAAGATATTATCAAGTTCAAATGAAAATTGTTTTTCTCGCCCAGCCCCGGTTTCGAAAAGTTTTCGTATAGGTATTCTTGCGATTACTCTCTGATGCTCTTGCAAATTTTTCCACGCCTCCGAAGTGGTTAAACGCCCCATTTCCTTTTTCACAATAATTATTTAAAAAATATGTTTCTAATCTATGAAAATTATTGGAAATTTAAATAATGTCGCAATTGAAAATTGGAGAAAAAATTGATATAAAAAATGCTGTGCTTCTTGCTCCGATGGAAGATGTCACGGAGATGCCATTCCGAATCATTTGTAAAGAATTTGGTGCCGACGTAGTTTATTCGGAATTTATTTCGAGCGAGGCACTGTATCGTAAGGTGGAGAAATCTTTAAGAAAGATTAAATTTTCTGACTTTGAACGTCCTATCGGAATTCAAATATTTGGTGCAAATGATGAACCGATGGTTGAATCGGCAAAACTTGTTGAACAGTATGGTCCAGATATTCTCGATATTAATTTTGGCTGTTGGGTCAAAAATGTGGTTCGCAACAATGCTGGTGCCGCAATGTTGAAAGAACCTCAACGGATGCAAGAACTTACCTCGCTCGTTGTCAAAAGTGTAAATCTACCGGTAACTGTAAAAACCCGTCTCGGCTGGAACAACGCCTCGATTGTGATTTGCGATGTTGCTCGAAGGCTTGAAGATGTTGGGATTTCTGCTTTAACGATTCATTGCCGAACACGCGAAGAGGCTCATAAAGGGGTTGCAGATTGGTCTTGGATAGCAAAGGTTAAACTGGTTGTCTCTATTCCCGTAATTTTGAATGGGGACGTAAAATCCGCGGAAGATGTTCGACGTGCCTTTGAAGAAACCGGTTGCGATGGAGTAATGATAGGACGCGCTGCAATCGGAAATCCATTTATTTTTCGAGAAGCGAAATTGCTGCTCGAAACAGGAGAGATTCTACCACCCCCAACACTCAAAGATAGAATCGAAGTATGCATTAAGCATTTGAAAATGAATGTCGAATATAAAGGAGAAAGGCGTGGTATCATTGAATTTAGGAAATTCTATAACGGTTATCTGAAAGGGATTCCAAATATTGCCCCTGTTCGTTCGAAGGTAATCACATCCGAATCTGTTGATGAAATAGAATCACTTTTAATGGATTTTTTAAGAAAGAACGAAGAGGAAGAGATTATACATAATGTGTTTGGATAACCTTTGGGGAAAATTTAAAACGTCTATTGAGTAAAAAGATAAAGAATTTGTTCGGGCGATAAATTGGCTTGTGCCCCAAGTGCTTCATTCTTGTATTTGTCTAATCGAGTTTTTTCGAGTTCAGCAAGAGCTTCTTCCAGTGTTTCGATTTGCTTGTATTCGGGCCGGGCGAGAGGATGATTATTCACCACCTGGCTCTTATTCTCCAAATAAGTCTGTGCTATTTGTAAAACACTTTCTTGCCATTCAGAGAGTTGGGCTTTTGTTTGTTCGACCGAGCTCTCTTTTGTGTCAAATTTTTGCTGATTTGGTTTAACTTCCTTAATTCTTGTATCCAAAGGACTTACGTTGGTGTTTCTTACAGATTTTACTTCCATTTTTTCGACCTCACTTGTTGTTTAATTTTTTTTTTGTATTTTTTCATTCGTAAAATATTAATAATGATAAAATATGAAAAAGGCAATTTTCATACCAGAAACAGAAGCAAAAGAATGCAATATTGTTACACTATATATGAGGTTCAAATGAAATTTTACTTTATTCTTTTTATCAGTTTTGTTTTAATCGCTTGCTCAAGCGACGAGGGCCAACTTTCGACCGAAGAAACCGTTCGAGAAAAGGAGGCTATTATCGAAACTTTAAAAGCATACAACAGAGCCTACGAGAAAAAGAACTTTCCTGCTATGGTTGAATATCTTGCCAATGACCTTACGTTTTTTGGCAGCGATTCAGCCGAAACGATTAAGTCTTTGACTGAATTCAGAGAGGCAATCCAAAAGCAATGGGAAGAAACCGATTCGATGCGTTATGGCGAAATGACCGACATTTATATTTTATTGGATTCCAAAGGTAAAATTGCTTCTGCCATCTATGGAATTCCATTGGATTTGTGGATAAATGGGAACTATATTCACCTGTTTCTTCGTGTTGCAAGAACTTTGAAGAAAGAGGGCGGCAAATGGGTTATTGCCAGTGGAATTACAGGAATAACTGTGGCTTCGAAGTCGCCCAAAGAGTTGCTACCGAAAAAGCAAGAAACACCTTCTGGATTGCAACAATAAAAGTTCTTTTTCTAAGCTCGAGGTAGAGTGTCGTGTGTTGATGCCGTTGGCAACGCTTTGCAGAGGGTAGGTGAATTATTTTCAACACATTACTTTTGAAGGACGGGCATTTGCATAGCAGGCCAAACGACGGCTACGAAAAATGTTAATACGGCAATTAAGATTATGCTCATTATTACTCCGCTACGGAAAAATTCACCGCTTGTGAATTGTTTACTTTCGTAGGCGATTGCATTTGGTGCAGCACCTATTAAGAGAAGGAATGGCATACCTGCTGTTACTAGCGAGGCAAATAATATAACCTCGGGGGCAACACCAAGATATTTTCCTACAACCAAAGAAATAGGCAAAGCAATAGCAATTGCAGCAACGTTCATAATAAAATTTGTCAATATTAGGACAAGAGTTGCAATCGAAATAATAAACACTAATGGAGGTGATTTTTGAAACCAAGAAAGCCAATTGACTGCAAGCCAGTTTGCTGCTCCAGTTTGCCAAAGGCAGAAGCCGATGCACATTGCACCACCAAACAAAAGTATAATATTCCACGGAATATCTTCAAGGTCTTTGACCGTAAGTATATTCATTAAAAACAATAAAATCGTTGGGATAAGCATTACAGCACTTTTGTCGAGAAATGTTAACTCGGGAACAAATGACCTAATGACTAATAAAGCTACTGCACCGAAAACAACTAAAAGGGTTATAATTTCTTTTCGTGTAATTTTACCAAGTCGTTCCGAAAGAAACGTAACTCGCTCGTGAAGTCCTTCGATTCGTGGTTTTTCAGGCTTATAGACAAAAGAAATAAATAGCCAGATAAGTAGAATCATTAACCAACCAATTGGTAGTAGGTAGTAACTTAATTCAGAGAACGAAATTTCGCGGCCGGGCATTCCAGGAGTTGCGGTAATTTGCTTGAAAAAGCCTATTGCTGCCGGTGCACGAGCCGAACCGAGAAGGGTAACAATACTTCCAGCCCCAGCAGTATATGCCATCCCAATAAAAAGTCCTTTACCGAATTTTGTAGGTTGGTCGGTGTCTTCGTATAGCGCGTGTATTGTCATTAAAATTGGGTAAACGGCGGCGGCAACAGCAGTATGTGCCATAATCAAGGTTAGGACTCCAATGATAGCAAAAGTTCCGAGGTAGATTAGTCGCGTATTTTCGCCAACAACACGGAGCATTAAGTAAGTAATTCGTTGTGTTATCCCCGTTCGTTGGAACGAAAGCCCTATGACAAGTGAACCAAAAATAAACCAAACGCTCGGGTCGAAAAAGTCTGTGAAAACAACTCGCGGGTCTCGTATCAAAAACAAAACTTGAACAACACCAATTACAATTGAAGTTATTCCAATCGGAACAACTTCGAAGACCCACCAGATTCCAGCCCAAAGGAATAACCCTATTGCCATTTTCCCTTGTGAAGTCAAAACGAACTTCTTCCCAAGTGGGTCAGTAACTTCCGGAAGTGGTGGCAAAAAGTACAATGCAACAAAACAAAAAACACCTAATAGTATAAAAAAAAGTCGTTTTGTATCGATAGCCTTCTGGGATGGTTTTTTCAAAAACAATTTTTTTGTGGCTATGGTTTTATTGTTTGCTTTTGGTTTGGAGTTTC
>CAZPSM010000011.1:27252-31755 GCA_964589125.1 uncultured Hyphomicrobiales bacterium
TCGATATCCAACATTTTTGCTATTTCGTTCAAAACTTCCACAGTTCGAATAACCCCAACGACTTCCTCTCCTTTTACCACTGGAAGAAGACTCGAATCTGTTAAATCAATTAAATAAATGATTTTCAAGATATGGTCGTTGTAGTTCACGGTGTGTTCTATAGGAACCATATAGTTGGCAACCGGCTCGTCTGCTTGTTTCAAACATTTATTGAATAAGTGGTCGAAGGCAGCTTCGACAAGGTTCAAATCTGGTTCGATATCGAAATAATATTTCGGATGGTGAACTCTACGACCGAAGAAGCCACGTGGTTCGAGTCCACGAAGTATATCACGGCGACGAATCATTCCAACTATTTTGTATTCTTCGTCGGTTACAAGAACTGCACGTGGTAGCGATTTTTTGCCATTTATCTCAATTTCGTAGTTCTGAATTAGTTGTATAGCCTGTCGAATTGTAAACCATTTGGGTATATTCGGATATTTATGCAAAGGAATCATTATTTCTTCTGCGGTTTTTGTTACCATATTTTTTCACCCTTTAAAATTATACTCAAAATTCGATTTGCAAAATATGATTTACGTTTATTTTATGCTTTAATTTGATTTATTCTGTATAGACGCTGTTGTTTTAAGCCCGAGCTGTTTATTATAAATTTTAAGTTTCGATTACGCTTGCGAAATAAACTTATTTATGGAATTAGAGCAAATTAACGATTAGGCATCGGAAAGATAATCTTGTATGTTGTGGAATATTGGTGCTACTTATGTTCAAGATGAGAATTAGAAAAATGCAAATATTTCATAAATTATTTATAAATTCGTTATTTGAAAGAGTGGTAAATTTGATTTAAATATGGTTGATACAATCCAAGCAACAAAGGCCCGATTGGAAGAAATCGAAAAGGAAATTAATGAATTGAAGAAGGAACGCGACCGCCTTCGCCAACGGTGGGAACGTGAGAAACAATTGATCGAGGAAATTCGCAACTATAAGGCAGAAATAGAGAATTTGCGGCTTCAATCGGATGAATACGAACGGCAAGGAAATTTAGCCAAGGTTGCCGAAATTCGATATGGCAAAATTTTGGAACTAGAAAAAAAACTCGAAGTAACAAACCGAAAACTTCAAGATGTACAAAAAGATGGGAAAATGTTAAAAGAGGAAGTCGATGCCGAAGACATTGCCGAAGTAGTAGCTAAATGGACAGGAATTCCTGTCCAAAAAATGCTGGAAACTGAAAGAAATAAACTTTTGCAAATCGAAGAAAGGATTCATCAAAGGCTTGTCGACCAAGAAGAAGCGGTGAGTTCGGTGGCAAATGCAATTCGTAGGTCACGAGTTGGACTCCAAGATGTGAACCGCCCGATTGGTTCTTTTATCTTTTTGGGGACTACTGGCGTAGGAAAGACAGAATTAGCACGGGCATTGGCAGAATTTCTTTTCGACGACGAAAATGCTTTGGTTCGAATTGATATGAGTGAATATATGGAACGCTTCTCGGTATCACGGTTAATCGGGGCTCCCCCGGGCTACGTTGGTTACGAAGAGGGAGGCCAGTTGACCGAGGCTGTCCGAAGGCGCCCCTATTCGGTTGTATTACTCGACGAAATCGAAAAGGCACATCCAGAAGTATTTAACATACTTTTGCAAGTTCTTGACGATGGACGCTTAACCGACAGCAAAGGTAGAACGGTTAATTTCAAGAATACTATAATCATTATGACATCGAATCTCGGGACCGAGTTAATTCAGGAAAGACTGGGAAAATTCGATGCAACAAATCGTGAAACGATGATGGAAAATTTGAAAGATGAAATATTTGAGTTATTGAAAAGACGACTGCGTCCTGAGTTTTTAAATCGAATAGATGATATAATAGTTTTTAAGCCTCTTACTAGTGAAGAAATCGGTAAAATTGCAATCTTGCAATTAAATCGTGTTCGAAATAAACTTATGGAAAATGGAATAAATGTTGAAATTGATGATTCAGCAACCCAATTGATTTCGTCGCTTGGGTTCGATACACACTTTGGAGCCCGACCTTTGAAACGAGCAATCCAGAGACATATCGTCGATAAACTTTCGCTACTGATATTAGAGGGGAAATTTACAACTGGCGATACCATAAGAATTTCTTCGGAGAACGGTGAATTTGTGTTTTCAAAAGTTTAAAATAAATGAGGAAACTTATAACATTCGTTTTCTTGTGCCTCTTTATTGCTTGTTCAAGCAGTAGGTTACAATTAAACAGGATTTCTGGCTACCAAGAAATTTACGAAGGCGATAGTTGTGTGGTAGCGTGGGACTTTTCGAATGCAAAATATGTCGAGATACCAATTGAAGGTAAAAGGTTCAACGCCCGCGATTCTTTTGTGGTGCGACCTTATAACTCTATTCGATATGATGTAATTGCATATAGTGAAAGTGGCGACAGCCTTGTTCAATATGTTTACATTGTTGTGAAAGAGCGAAGTGAAGCAGAAAGACTCTCGTCTGGTCCGATTCAGCGTGGCCCCTTAATTTCGCCAGATATAAAAGGATTACAAAGCAAAAAACATTCAGAATATTTTAGTGGCATGCTATCGGGTTCATTGGACAAGGTTGCACAGATGAAGATAGTCTATGGGAAATTAAATCCACAAACTGATAGTATAGAACTTCGTTTCCTATTATTAGATGAATTTGGGAATTTTGTTCAAGATATAACTAATTATACTTCTGATATAAAGATTGAACTTACTCAAGGTTGTGGGAGCAGAGCATTTCGCGAGAATTTAGAGTTTCCTCGTGCCTATTTGCACAACGATAGGATTGCATGCTATTTACTTGTTGATAGGGGAGTCTTATCGGATGGATTAAATCCAGTAGCAGAAATTTCCGAGGGTGTAAAATTTCTTGCCAACGACGATGGATTTTCCTTGTCAATCTTCGGGAACGACTTGGAAACTTTGATACCTATTGAAAATTTCGACAAAGGCTATTGGGATTTACAGAAACTTGTTTTAAAACCAGAAATTGAACTTTCGGCAATATACAAGTCGCTCTGTAATTTGATGCTTTCTATACCGGATGGTTCAAACTCAATTGTTATTTTGGTTACAAACAATACGGATAATGCTTCGATTACATATACACTCGAAGATGTAGTTGAAGTTGCTAGAAAAAAAGGGGTTAGTTTGAATGTTATTGGGGTTGGCAACGAGTTTTCACTTTCTGCGTTCAAGTATGTTACGACGCTTACGTCGGGAACAACTTATCATCTGTTCTGGAATGATTTTGGAAAAATTAGCGATGTTATTCGTGAGATTATTTTATCCCGAAAGTATGCTTATCGTATCGTTGGGAAAAATCGCCTTGATAGGAAGGAGTGCAAAGAAGGGAATTATCGGTTAGCGGTGCGAGGTTCTGGCTTCGAGTTCTCTGATTTTTTGAATTTACCTTTTACGCAAAGAACGTATTATACGAACTATCAGGCGGTTTCGTTGTTCAACTTTCTCGATACCACCGTTGGAAGCGAATATTTGGCTGGTATAAATAATCTTGCGAAGATTTTAAAAGAACATCCCGACATTTCTGTTGAGCTTATTGGCAATGCAAGTTTAGATGAATATACATTTAAACCTTTGGACTTATCGCTTGCGCGTGCGAATAGTGTCAGAAAACAATTGTTAAGTTTAGGTGTAAATTTTGCACAAGTGAAAGTAAAAGGGAAAGGCACATCGAAACCACTTTTCCAAATCGAAGAAGACGAACGTAGCAAAATGTTGAATCGGAGGGTCGAAATTCGTTGGCTACATCCTTCTGTTCTTCCTTATACGGTGGTTGTCGATACACTCGAAAGTGAAGAACAAGCAGAGAATCAAATCAATGTTTGGGAACAACGAGGCTTTAAAGCGTATTACGATAGGATTTTGGAAGGTGGGGAAGTCCGCTATCGAATAGTTCTTTGGGGTTATTCAAACTTCGAAGAAGCTGAACGAACTGCACGCCTTGTATTGAGAAAATTCAAAACTTATTCTGTTGTTGAATAAGTGGGTGGAAGCGGAATGACGAAATTCATTATTCCGATGGTATTATCTCTAATGTTATTTTTCATAGTGAATCTTTTATCCGATGATTACGACAAAGAAAAAGCTCGTAAATTATTCATTGAGCAATGTTCTAAATGCCATCGTAAGGATGGGCGAGGTATCAAAGGGGTTTATCCACCGGTGAAAAATTCCGATTATATTCAAAAGGGTGATAAAATAGAATTACTTCGAGGAATGATTTTTGGTCGAAGCGGAAAAATAGTTGTCAACGGCGAAGTATATTATGGAGTGATGATAACCGAAATTGATAAAAATTTAAGTGATTCCGATGTTGCTTTAATTCTCGAATATGTATTAAAAGAACTAAATGGTATGAATGTAGAAGTTACCGAAAAAGACGTTGTAAAAGCGAGGAAGGAAGGGAAACTTCCAGTTCACAAATGAAAAGCAGAAAGGTAATATTTCAACT
>CAZPSM010000011.1:31808-44434 GCA_964589125.1 uncultured Hyphomicrobiales bacterium
GTTGCTTGCAACCCCGGAGTTTGCTTTCTGGACAGGTAATAAGTGTTCAAAATGCCATGTTAACCCGCAAGGCGGAGGGGTTCGAACCGAATTTGGCTGGAAATTTCTTCGGGATGCTTCATATTTTCCTATTGGGAATGAAGCTATCCAGAAAATTTATAGTTTGTTCGATAAAGAAAAATATGCCTACGATTTGAGTGTGGGTTCCGATACTTTGAATCGAATCACTTTCGAAAAAGGTTTTGCCTTTGGGTATGATTTTCGACTTCAAACGGCACGTTCACACAAAACAGCACTTGCACAAAGAAAAGTTTTTCCAATGGAAGCGGGTTTTTATATTTCAGTAACGCCATCATCTTTGCTGAATTTGAATGCGCAATATAACCTTGGAAGAATAATATTCCAAGGGCAAGATAATTGGATGGCTTCTGCAAATCTGGACATTGGAGGGATTTTCCCTTCACTTCGAATTGGAAAGTTTCAACCTTCCATCGGAGTTCGAGATTGCGATATGACAAGTTTCGACCGTCGAATTGCATCAATCGACGGAACTTCCAGTTTGTTTCCTCCCGATTATTCTGAATTTGGTGTTGAACTTTCGTTCAACAGATTAGAATTTTTTGATTTATTCGTTGGTGCCTTCCATTCCCGATTTCTTTCGAAAGTTACAATCTTCGGTAATATACCAATTGTTTCGAGTAAAAACCCATCGTTTACCACAAAAGCCATATTGTATCCACCTTTGCTCAATCAGATTATTACTCATTCGTTGTTGGGAAGTTCGATTTTGATTAATGGTAATTTTGTCTATACATCAAGTTTTATTGGATTTGGGCTATTCGATAATTTTGTAATTTATGGGGAATTGGCAACCTCTTCTTTGAAAGGATACAGGGAAACTACGAATTGGATTTTAAAAGCGTATTATGTTTTAACTCGTGGTGTAATTCCTTTTGCAAGATATGAAATAGGATGGACCGATTTGCAAATAACTCCCGAAAACCATTGGAAACTTCGCAATAACCAAGTTTTATTTGGAATTAAAGTCTTTCCTCTTCCTTACCTCGAACTTATCGCTGAATATAGATATTTAAAGGCGGTGGAAACTAAATCAATTCGTTGGGCTTTGCAAATTCACTTGTACTATTGAAGCAATTCGTTCGAGCCAACAGGCGGACTCGAACCGCCGACCTGCTCATTACGAGTGAGCTGCTCTACCATCTGAGCTATGTTGGCACAATTACAAAATTAAGAATTTACAAATAATTACACAAGAAGTGTAGTAGATGGTTAAGATTTGGATGTAGATGTAATAGAAGAGAACAAAAAACTTGGAATCATTTTATAGCAAAAGAACTAAATTAATCGGTGAAAAATGTTAATTTTGTGTTTTATGACAACAATTCCTAGAATAAATGTTTCTTTCTAAAATTGAGTTGATTGGTTTCAAATCTTTTGCAAATAAAACAACTTTTAAATTCAATGGAGGAATTACTGCCATTGTTGGGCCTAACGGTTGTGGCAAGACAAATGTAATTGATGCAGTCCGCTGGGTTTTGGGGGAACAGAAAACTTCTCTGTTGCGAAGCGAGATAATGGAAAACGTTATTTTTAACGGTTCTGCGACAAGGAAGCCATTGGGAATGGCAGAAGTGTCGATTACATTTGAGAACAACAAAAATATTCTGCCAACGCATTTCACTCAAGTTACTATATCTCGCCGTTTGTTCCGGGATGGCGATAGCCACTACCTTTTGAATAATACACCATGCCGTTTAAAGGATATCAATGAACTTTTAATGGATACGGGTGTAGGTCCTAATTCATATTCTATAATTGAATTGAAGATGATTGAAACTCTCCTCAATGGTAATATCGAGGAAAGACGACGATTGCTTGAAGAGGCTGCTGGAATTACTAAATTTAAATTTCGCCGGAAAGAAACATCGAAAAATCTTTCCAGTGTCCAAACGGACCTAATTCGTGTTTACGATGTCGTTCAAGAAATTGAACAGCAGGTTCAAACACTTTCACGTCAGGCTGCGAAAACTCGCAGATACAATAAGCTCCACGATAGACTTAAAAATTTGGAATTATCTTTGTGGAAAACTCAGTTTCAGCAATCTGCTTTGGAACTTAATAAAATCGATTCTACAATATCGGATTTGCTCAACGAAAAAGTTAAACTTTTAACTAACTTGGAATCTGTTCAAGTTGAAATTCAGGATTTAGAAGGGAAGATTGATGCTTTGGAGGAGCAAATTGATGAGATTAGGGAAAACGAAAGTGCGGTCTTTAAGAAATACTCCGATGTTCAAAATCGCATTGCTCTGAATCAAAGTAAAATTAGCAATGCCCAAGAAAAGCAGAATCGGTTGAATACAGAAATAGAAGAGACAAAGAAACTTATATCGAGGCTTCGAACAAATATCTCGAAGTTGGAATCTATTGAATCCGAAAAGCAAGTAGAGCTACAAAATCTACAGAACGAGTTCGAACAGATGCAAAGTCATTACGAAATCGATGCAGAATCAATTAAAAGGTGGAAAGAAGTCCTCGATTCAAAGAAAGCAAAAATTATAGAAATAGAAAATAAAATAAAGTTCCAGAAGTTGAGTTTATCGAAAGCAATAGCACGATTGGAAGAAATTGCAAATCAAAAAAGTCGCGTTGCTACCGAAATCGATGAGTTTAATGCTAAAATTGAAGGATTCAAAAAGCAAGATAGTGAAATACAAGAGAAGATACAAGGAGAAGAGGAGATTCTAAAAGAAAGGGATTCTCAACTTGAAATCTTTCGAGACCAATTGGAAGCATTGAGCAGAAAAATTGACCAAAATCGTTCAGTGTTGAATGACAAAAAGATTGCACTGAAAGAAGTTACAACCACGTTGGATTTTTTAAATTCGATTTTTGAAGTTGACGAAAGCACTAGGTTTTTGATTCGGGAATCCGATTGGAAGCAAACCCGAAAATATTATTTGCTTGGTGAAATCCTTAGTATCGACGAAAACCTTCGTGTTGCCTTCGATTCATTGCTTGGAGAGTTTAAAAACATTATTATTGTTGAGCATCGGGACGATGTGGCAGAGGCAATAGAGATTCTTCGTTCGAAACATAAAGGAAAATGTTATTTTGTTGTATTGGACGAGGTTAAGGAAGCAGGCTCTATTCGGGATTTGCCAAAAGATTCGAAAATAATAGGCTTTGCAAGTGAAATTCCAAATGTTGAACCCAAGATTCGGACTGTATTGCGCGCAATAGTTGGCGACTATGTTATTGTTAAAGATTTTGGAGTTGCTACTCAAATTGCCCAGACCGGTCATTTCCCCGTGGTTGTAACCTTGCAAGGGGAAATAATCCGCAATGGCATTGTTCAAAAACGAGGCTCAATCCTTCAAAAAGAAGGTATTTCCATAGGAAAACTCGATAGAATTGCCAAACTCGCATCGAAAAAAAGGACATTGGATAGTGAAATATCAAATTTAAATGACAATCTTCTTTCTTTGGAAAGTAAGCGCGTTGATTTAGAAAACTCAATTGCAAATTTGAGCAAAGAAATCAAAATATCGGAAGAGAGATTGAGAAAACTCGATGAATCGAAACAGCAAAATGAATTGCAAATCCAACGTCTGCAATTTAAGGTTGAGTCTAAAGCACAAGAACTTGCCGAAATTGATACCGAGAATGATTTGCTGAATAAAGATTCACAAGAGATTCAAAATGAGTTGTTAAATCTTGAGCAGAGCCTATCAGAGTTAAGAAAAGACTACGAGAATGAAAAAAATGATTTTGAACTTTACAGTGGTAAGTTCGATAAACAGTTGGATGTTTTGCGGGCGTTGGAAAAACAAATTGCAGTGATACAAACCGAGATTGGTAACATTAAAAAGGAAATTGCTCGTTTAAGTAATACTAAAGCAAACCAAGAAGAAAAATTAGATGCTTTCCGGAAAGAGATGCAGTCTTCGACAGCCGAGGTTGCATCGCTAAGCAAGTTGAATGTAGAACTCCAAAAGGAAATTGAACTTTTGTCCGATGAACTTACCGATGTTAAAGCCAAGAAGGAATATCTAATTGCCGAAAAACATAGATTAGATGATTTGTTGTCGCAACAGAATGCTTTTAAAGAAAATATTCATAATAGAATCGAACGATTTACTCAGCAGATACACCAATTAGAGCTCGAGAAGGCGAAACTTTCGGAGACTTCACACTCGGTTTTCCAGAAAGCAATTGAGAGCTATGGTATTAATTTGAATGCTATGGATTTTGAACAACCGGAAGAGTTCAACCCGGAAGAAGTAGCAACCGAAATTCAAAGGCTTCGAAATTCCCTTTCTTCGATGGGTAATATTAATTTTCTCGCTCTTCAAGAATACGAAGAACAAAATCAGAGGCTCCAATTTTACCGAACACAGATTGACGATTTAACAAAATCGGAAAAGTCATTGAGAGAAGCATTGCAAGAAATCAACTCGACAGCCGAGGAACGATTCTTCCAAACTTTTTCACTTGTCAACCAGAATTTCAATAAAGTTTTTACCGAACTGTTCGGCGGTGATAGTTTCGCAGAACTTGTTATTGACAAAGAAAATTTATTGGAATCGGACATCGAGATTCGTGCTAAGCCTCCGGGGAAAAGGTTACATTCAATTGAAACACTTTCGCAAGGAGAAAAAACGCTGACTGCTTTATCCTTTCTCTTTGCTATTTATTTAGTTAAGCCAAGTCCATTTTGCATATTGGATGAAGTCGATGCTCCTTTGGACGATGCCAATGTTGAGCGTTTTCTTAATCTGCTGAATACATTTTCGAAAGATGTTCAATTTATCTTGATTACTCACAACCGTAGAACAATGGAATTTGCTGATGTCTTGTATGGAATTACTATGGCAGACGATGGCGTTTCGAAAGTTTTGTCTGTTAAACTTGTAGAATAAATAGGTTTATCGATGAACAGAGGTATGTTAGCATATTTGTTTTTAATTTTCTTATTTGTTTTTTCTTTTCAGTCCTGTGAAAAGGCGAGTGCACCAACCGACGAAACACCAACCGAGGAGAAGCTGACTACCAATGTAGTTGAAATTACGGATGGCGATACATTTGCTATTTATTACAAGTATAAGAAATGGAAAGTGCGCATCCTATATGTAGATTGCTTCGAAACAAGAAGAGGTGATAGGCTCTCGGAACAAGCGAAGAAAGCAGGAATATCAACAGATTCAGCATTAGCATTGGGTAAAAAAGCAAAAGATTTTGCCACAGAAACGCTGTTAAATAAAAAAGTTGACTTACTTCGCGATTTTAACGAGCCGAATCTCGATATCTATGGCCGTTTATTACGTATTACGGTAATAAATGGGATGCGATTCGATTCATTATTGAAAGTTAAAGGACTTGCTGTTCCGGGAAGCTGATGATGCTGAAAGTTATTTGGAGATTCTTTTGGAGAAGTTTATTATATTTCTTTGTAACAAGCATTGGTATTGTTATAATCTATAAGTTTGTTCCTCCTCCCGTAACGCCAATAATGATTATTCGTTTGTTCGAAGGTTGGTTCGAAGGGAAAAATGTTGGTATTAAGAAGGAGTGGGTTTCGTACGACAAAATTTCAAAGAATGTGTTTCGAGCAGTAGTGTCGGGCGAAGATGCCCGGTTTATGAGCCACAACGGTTTCGATTGGGATGCAATTGAAGCGGCGCGTCGTTATAATGAGATAAAGAAGGGTAGAAAATTGCGGGGTGCTTCTACCATCTCGATGCAAACAGCAAAAAATGCATTTCTTTGGCACGGTCGGAATTATATCCGAAAAGCATTGGAAGCATATTTTACAATCTTAATCGAATTTATTTGGGGGAAAAAAAGGATATTAGAAGTTTATGTCAATATTATTGAGTTCGGTGAAGGAATCTATGGGGTGCAATCCGCCTCGAAGCATTTTTTTAATAAAGATGCGAGCAAGTTAACATCAAGAGAAGCGGCTCTTCTTGCTGCTGTGTTACCTAATCCTCGTCGGTGGTCACCCGATTCCCCAACACCTTATATTGAAAAACGAGTGGCGTTTATACAAGGAAGAATGAATTCAGTCGTCATACCAAGATGAGTGTTCTTTGTAACTAAATTTTACTTAAAGTGTCTATATGTTTTTAAAAAATCGGTAAGGTTATAATATGAATTTTACAAAGTATTTTGCATTATTTTTGATTTTGCTGTTTGTTTGTTCGGCAGCTTCGGCAAAAGATTTGCGCGTTGATTCAAAAAGTTTAATTCGAAATTTGCAACGAACCGAGATTTTGGCGAATCAGCCAAGTGTTGCTTTTGAACTCAACTATTCTGTAGCAAGAGAGTTTTTCACGGGGGATTACGAGACTTTGGAGATTTTAAATTTTCCACTGGTTAATTCCGAAGATATAAATTTGTCTCTTTCGCGTGCATATATTCCTTTTGACCAAAATACCGAATTTTATCGTGGAACTGCCAATGGTTTACTCCCAATGAAGGCTCCCAATGTTATGTGTCTTTCTGGGAAAATACAAGGTGAGCCTCATTCTTTTGTTTTCTTTACTGTTACCGATTTGGGTTTTATTGGAACGATACAGAAAGAAAATGGTTTGATTTATACAATTGCTCCCAAAAATCAGTCCAAGACGGGTGAACATATTCTAACAAATTCAAATTCGCAGATTTTAGATAAAGATTTGATTTTCGAATGCTTGACCGATGATTATGCTGGTACATCCCGAGAATACGAGGATGTGTTTAAATATAAAGACCAGACACTTGCACCGAGCCAACTTCTCGAGGTGAAACTTGCTTGCGAAGGGACATCAGATTTCTATAAGATATTTGGCAATTCAACTTCCGCAACCGCTTATATTACTGCGGTAATTGCGCAATCATCGAAAATTTACGAAGAGTTCTTAAATGTTAGATTATATATTGGTTATGTTGTTGTTTGGGAAGATGATTGGGAAGACCCATATTACGGAACAAAAGATTTGAGCGAGAAACTTCAAAAAATGCCAAGCGTTTGGAAAGGTAAAACGATAGACCGCGCCCTTACAATTCTTTTTGCAAATCTTGCAAACCAGCCGGCTAATTCAACTGTTGCTGGTATATCTTATGGAGGGACTCCATATATTGGTAGTCTGTGTAGTAAAGATTGGGGCTATAATGTTCTTGGGATACGTGGAAATGCAATATATCCAACTTTGAACTACACTTGGGATGTCAATGTTGCTACACACGAAGCAGGCCATAATTTTAGCGCCCCTCATACCCATAATTGTTACTGGTCTCCAAATATGATTGATACGTGTGTTACTGGCTCAATCGGTGTTTATGATGCATGTATAAAAACGGGTAATCCAATTCCTCGGTTAGGTACTATAATGAGTTATTGCCACATAACGAACAGTTCTCATTCAGTTCAGTTAATTTTTCACCCCCGAGAACTGCCTCTTATGCGAACCGCTGCTCAAAAATCCAGTTGTGTTAAACCAGCTTCATCGCCATACGTTTCCTTGCTGAATCCTCTTGGAAGTAAGATTTATCTTGCGGGTTCGCAACTCCCAATACGATGGACTTCCGGCAATGTGAATTACATTATGATTTACTATTCTTCGGATAATGGCAAAACCTGGAACTTAATTGCCGATAATGTTGCAACTAACGATTCAATTTATTATTGGCAATTACCACTTATTAGAACTGAAAAGGCATTAGTTCTTATTCGCGACAAAGGCAACCCCAAGGTAGCCGATAGTTCCTTGAAACCTTTTTCGATTCAAATGCGGGAGATAATCATTCAATCTCCGGCGGCACAAGAAGAATATGCACAGGGGGAACAGATTTTGCTATCCTGGACAGCTTCGCTTGTCGATACATTTATCGTTGAGTTTTCGAGCGATGGTGGGCAAACATATCAAACGTTATCGTCGTCCCATACTAGCAATCAATATGATTTTATTGCTCCAACCATACAAAGCGATTTGTGTAAATTCCGTGTCAAATCCACCGACGGGATTACTGTTGCCGAAAGCCCAGTTTTCCGAATTGGTGCTCCACAAGGGGACATAATATTCCCCGACGGTGGGGAAAAACTTTGTGCTTCAAGTTCCTATCGTATTATTTGGGATGCGAGTTATGTCAATAAAGTTTTTCTGGAGTATTCAACGGATAATGGAAACTCCTGGCGTAAAATTTCGCTTGGTGGTTTGGATGCTAAAGCGAGACAACATTTATGGAAAGTTCCCGAGCGAGTGTCGAACCAGTGTTTGGTTCGTATTCGACCAACTTTTAAAGATATAACTATTGCTCGAAGTAATGCTGTATTTACAATAGACACTTGCCAATCTATCGGAGCAGTAGAAGATGAAAGTTTCTCTTCGCTTCATATTAAAAATCTTCTTTATCGGGCGGATAACAACTCTTTAAGTTTCGAAATTACTTCTGATTTAGATTTGGCTGGTGCAACAATTAAAATTGTGGATATTTTAGGTAGGGTTTTATATTCCGATGCTGTATATCCAGATTCAATTCAAGAAGAACGATACAAAATTGAAAATTTATATTTTGGTCAAGGTGTTTATTTTGTAGTAATACAAAAAGGACAGTTGGTTGAATCTGTTCCTTTCGTTGTTGTTCGATAGCATTGCTGTTTGGGTATTAGTATAAAAATTGATAATTTGGTAAGGATGCAAGTAATTGCATCCTTACTTTTTTGTTAGGAGTCGTGGGAATGGAGTGGTTAAATCAGTTAATTATTAAAACGATGCCGTTGGTTCCGAAGTCAATTATTCGTATGGTCTCGAGACGCTATATTGCAGGCGAGGAGCTTGTGGATGCTGTTCGTGTTACGCGTGAGCTAATGTCGATTGGAGGAATGTCGACAATTGATGTACTTGGTGAATTTGTAACAAGTAAAGAAATGGCTTTGCACGAAAAAACGATGTGTTCCAAGGTGCTTGATGCAATTAGCGAATACAAGTTGGATTCATATCTTTCGGTGAAGCCTACTTCTCTTGGATTAGGCATAGACTTCGATTTTGGCTATTCCAATATTCGTGAATTAGTTGAAAAAGCAGCGCTTAGTGGTTTGTTTGTTCGTCTCGATATGGAGAATTCACCTTATACTGATGCAACATTTGATGTGTTTCGTAAGCTACGTTCCGAAGGGTTCAACAATGTTGGAATTGTAATCCAAGCATATCTTTTTAGGAGCGAAAAGGATATAAAGAACCTTGCCGATTTGAAACCTTCGATTCGTTTATGCAAAGGGATATACAAGGAATCTGCAACAATTGCTTTCCAGGATAGGGAATCTATCCGCAGTAATTATAAGAAACTACTTAGTCTAATTATGGATTTGGGTTTATACCCAGCAATTGCAACCCACGATGAGGTATTGATTAATTTTGCTTTAGAGGAAATAGCTCGCCGTGGACTTGGGCGCGATAACTACGAGTTTCAGATGTTGCTTGGTGTTCGCGAAACAAAACGGGACCAACTATTAAGCAGTGGACATCGGCTCCGAGTTTACGTTCCATTTGGTAAAGATTGGTATGGATATTCATCGCGTAGATTGAAAGAGAATCCAGACATTGCAGGTTATATTTTTAAAGCGATATTTATTAAGAACTGAAAAATTTACAATTACAGTTTAAATAAAATGGGGGAGGTAATATTTTGAGTTTTACTTTTAATTAATGGAAGTTTTGCACCATATTATAAACAGATTCGATTTTTCTTAAAACTTGGTAATTTTGTATCGTTAAAGTAATATAATTAATATGATTTACCTTAATAATGCAGCTACAAGTTTTCCGAAACCGAAGGAAGTTAAAGAAGCAGTTCTTGCTTCGTTTAGCGGTCCGTTGGTGAATGCTGCCCGAACGGGGTTGGAGCGCGAGGATGACGATATTGTATATCTTTGTCGCGCACGACTCGCCGATCTATTTAATATCGATGACCCATTACATATTGTTTTTACATCGGGAAGTACCGAGGCGTTGAACCTTGCAATCAGAGGTTTAAATCTTGAAGGTGCCCATGTTGTTTCTACTGCGATTGAACATAATTCTGTAATTCGGCCTCTCAAAACACTCGAAAAGGAAGGGAAAATTGCATTAACCTTTGTTGAGTGCGACAGACATGGCTGGGTCGAGCCTGAACAAATCCGAGAGGCTATTCGCGATAACACGCGTGCAGTGATTGTCAATCATTGTTCCAACGTTACCGGAACAGTTTTGGATATTGAATCTATTTCAAAGATTGCACATTCACAAGGTGCGTATCTTATAGTCGATGCATCTCAATCTGCTGGTGTGGTACCCATTGATTGCAAAGGATGGGATATTGACCTTTTAGCTTTTACAGGGCACAAGTCGCTCTATGGGATGCAAGGAATTGGAGGGCTTTACATCAAAGAGGGTATCGAGTTGAAGCCATTGAAGGTTGGCGGAACTGGCATACTTAGTGAAGTGCTACTTCAACCCGATGGGTTGCCTATACATTATGAGGCTGGTACACAAAATACACCGGGTATTATTTCGCTGTATGCAGGTATTCGCTTTATTTTCGATAAAGGACTTTCGACAATCTTGCAACATAAGAAAAGACTGTATCAGATTTTGTTCGACGAATTAAAGGATGTGGAAGAAATCGAAATCTACAGTTCTACCGAGCATACTTCGTATTCGAACTTTTGTTTCAATATCAAAGGGATGGTTCCCGAAGAAGTTGGGTATGTCCTTGAAAGTTCGTTCGACATTATCGTTCGAACCGGCTTGCACTGTGCTCCTTTGATTTTGAAATATTTGGGTGTCGAACCTTGGGGAACTGTGCGAGCAAGTCATTCGTATTTTACAACCGAAGAGGAAATATATAAGTTTATTGATGCTGTTAAGAAAATTACTCTAATACCAAAAAGAAAGTGAAAGTTCTAAAAGTTAAAATAGTTGATGATTGTTACGAAAGTAGCAACACAAGGGACATTTTGCTCGATGGAGTAATTACAAAAGAATTTGTAGAATATCTTGGCTCGCTTGGGAAACTGCTCCTCTTCGAGGAATTTGATATTCCGTATTTCAAAGTTATAGTTAAGGGTGAATACACCATAAAAGGTGCTTTTGGGAAGAAGACAATACGAGTTCTTTTGCCCGAGGATGTTCCCGATTATTCACTCGATGGCTTAATCGATTACATAAATAATTTTAAAAAACAAGAAAAAAGAAACGATAGTTAGGAAATTAATTAATTTATTATAAGTATCGTAAACTACAATTCTTTTGTCTGAAATAGGGAATATGATAAATGATATTATACCACAAAAATTTTTTATGCTTCTTCTTCAAATAAATTATCTTCTAACCTTTCTAATCGACTGGAAAATATGCAGATGTAATTATAATTTATATGTATATAACATAATTTAAATTAATATTCGAACAAACTTTTTCAATGTTATAAACTTTTGTTATATTGCATTTACCTTTTGTATAAATATGCTGTTTAGGAGACAGCTCTATGAGAAAAATGTTACTATTAGTGACTTTACTTGTATCAACAAGCAATATTTTGTCTTCCCAAATCTATCTTGACTCGGCTTATTCAAATCGATTTGGTATTGGGATAATATTTCTTGGTGGGGTTAACTACCACACTGCAGATTTCAAAGGGGTTGACTTTCCTAATATTCCGAGCTGCTGTCCCCGATATGAAAATGGAAATGGCTTAAACTATTTTGGTGGGCTTGGGGTAAATTTAGCAATTTCTGAAAGGCTGGGGATTCAATTTTTGGGTGGATACCAAAATCTTTCAGCAACTTTGACCAAAAGGGAGCCTGAATATTTTTCCACAACCGACCAAGGAGGGGTTTGGGGGGAGTTTGAGCATTCAATTAAATCCACTTTAAGTTCTGTAGATGCGTCCTTATTGATTAGTTACCGATTTACACCACGAATGAACTTCCTATTCGGTCCTTCATTCGATATATTGATTCAAAAGGAATTTGAGCAAAAAGAAGAGATAGTTAGTCCTTCCTATGGCTTTTTTAAGGAGGGAAACCAATTTACAAGGGTTCGAAACCGCTCGCAAGGCGAGATACCGAATGCTTCTTCTTTGCTTTTAGGGGTTAGGGTTGGGGCTAATTATTATTTTCCGCTAAATTCAAGCTATACAATGTTTCTTGTTCCCCAGATATTTCTTAATTATGGAATCTCGAAAATTGCAAAGAATGATGAATGGCAAGCCCATTCATTTTCTGGAGGGCTGGGTATTGTTTATGCTCCTCGAAGAATCAAGTATATCCCACCTCCACCACCGCCCCCAATCAATCCACCTTTGCCTCAATTGCCTGCACCACCTGCAACTCCTCTACTTGATGCCTCGATTACTGCGGTGTCGCTGGATGAGCGAGGGAACGAACATCCTGTAACTATGTTAAAAATTGAAGAATACCTTTCTACCAAAATGCATCCTATTTTGGGATATGTTTTCTTCGACGAAAACTCTTCGGAAATTCCGCAACGCTATCACAAGATTTCCCCATCGGAGACAAAAAACTATAATATTCGCAAGCTCTATGGTTTAGGCACACTTGAAATTTATTATGAGATAATGAA
>CAZPSM010000012.1:0-1012 GCA_964589125.1 uncultured Hyphomicrobiales bacterium
GGGTGTAACTCATTGGCAGCATCCTCGGTTTTTTGCATATTTTCCCGCTAATACTAGTTTCCCTTCTATTTTGGGGGAATTCTTGACATCTGCAATTGCTCCGCAATGTATGGTTTGGTTAACTTCGCCTGCTGCCACGGAACTCGAAGAACGAGTTATGGATTGGCTTCGCCAGATGATTGGAATTTCGGATGAATTTGTAGGTGTTATTCAAGATACTGCTTCGACTTCTACTCTTGTATCCATATTAACAGCACGAGAAAAGTATTCAGATTATTCGATAAATGAGAGTGGCTTCGGCAACACGAAATTTACTGTTTATTGTTCTCAAGAAGCCCATTCGTCGATTGAAAAAGCAGTTAAAATCGCTGGGATAGGTAGACAAAATTTAAGGAAGATTCCTGTTGATAGCAATTATGCAATGCGGGTAGATTTGCTTGAAAAACAAATCGAGTTCGACATTCGAAATGGATTTCAGCCTCTGTGTGTTGTTGGAGCCCTTGGGACAACGGGTAGCACGGCTGTCGACCCGCTGGGAGAAATAGGAGCGGTTGCAAAGCAATATGGGCTTTGGTATCATATCGATGGGGCAATGGTTGGTTCAGCGTTGCTCCTTCCAGAATTTGCCAAATTTAGGGAATGGGTAAATAATGCCGATACTTTCGTTTTCAATCCCCACAAGTGGCTTTTTACCAACTTCGATTGTTCAGCATATTTTGTCAAGGATAAAGAGGCTCTTATTAGGACTTTTGAGATAGCACCGGAATATTTGAAAACGGACAAAGACGAGCAAGTTAATAATTACCGAGATTGGGGGATCCAACTTGGACGGCGATTCCGTGCTCTTAAACTTTGGTTTGTGATTAGAGCATTTGGAGTCGAGGGGTTAAAGGCAAAATTATCGTCTCATATTAAGTGGGCTAAGCTTCTCGAAGATGAGATAAGGAAAGATGGTCGTTTCGAAATTTTAGCTCCTGTCAATTTCAATACTATTTGTTTCCGTTGCACCTTC